>DLKG01000091.1 GCA_002490315.1 Prevotella sp. UBA7594
TTGTCTTCCTGTCGAAACTATATCTTGTCCAAGAACCTGTCTTCTTCTCTTCCTGTCCAGAAACCTGTCTTCTTGTTCCACAACCAGTCTTCTCGTCTAAACTCTAAAGTATGAGAAGTAGTCTTTCAGCGTCTTCACGTCATCCTCTGGGGAGGTGAACACTTCGAGAAGCATTGGGCGTTGTGTCTGTCTTGTGAGTAGGGTGACGATGCCAATCTGTGCCTCCTCCATGTTGTGGGCGGAGAGGTAGCCGATGTCATTCTGAGAGCAGATGCCCTGTGCCGTGGTGTGGTGGGCGGCAGACACGTAGTCGTGGGTGGCAGGACTGCCGTCGAGTCCCGGCAATTGTCGGAAGATGCCGCCTTCTCCGTTGTTTAGAAGCAGGATGCGTAAGTTGCCGCCTATACATCTGTTCCAAAGAGCATTTTGGTCGTAGAAGAAGCTGAGGTCGCCAATGATGCACACCGTCAGACCATCGTCGCCAAGCGAGAAGCCGGCAGCAGTAGAGAGCGACCCTTCAATGCCGTTCACTCCACGGTTGCACCAGACATAGTGGCGGGCATAGATGCTGGCGAGGCGTATGGCGGAGCTGTTGGCATAATGGGTGTGGACGTCGAGGTAGAGATCGTCGAGTTGTTCCTCGAAGTATTTCACGGCAGCCATCTGCGAATAGGCAGGCTCGAAGGCGGCGGCATGACTGCTGCATCTGTCGAGAAGCGAGCGCCACTCCTCAAGAAAGGGCTTGTCCTGCGTACTTTCCGTGGAGCATAGCTCATGCAACAGGTCGCCCACGTTCTCATAACTGCATACGAGCAAGTCCTGCAATGTCATGATTGGGTCGTGTACGTCGAAGGCATTTGTCGTGACAAGGCACGACGGTGCTTTCGTCTGCCGCAGCCAGCGCCGTGCAGGTTTGCTCACAATCGTGTCACCTATATATATAATGTAGTCGGGTGCGTATTGCTCCTGCATCTCTTGGTGGGAGCAGATGTAGCGCACAGCCTCGTCGAAATGTATGGAGTATTCAGCTTGGTAAGCCAAAGGTTCAGCAAAGACAACGAAGTTGTTTGTCAGCTCCGCGATGTCAATCTTCTGACATTCCTGCAAGTCGGATGCCATTTGTCCCACGACAAACAACGGGCGTCTGGCGTTGGCAAGCTTGTGTCGTAAGTCTTCCATTGCCGTCGGGCACAGACAGTAGTTGCTGTTCATCACGTTTAGCTTATGCGTCTCGGGCAGAGTAGCAACAGAGAAATCGAAGAGAGGTTCACTGATAGGCACGTTGATGAGCACGGGAGCCGGACGTTCAATGGTGGCGAAGTGGAGCGCCTCGTTGACAAGACGCGAGCAAAACCATCGCTCCTCGTCGTCGTGGGGCTCTGGCAGCGACACGGCACGTCGCACGAAGCTGCCGAGCGCGTCGGGCTGAGGCAGCGTCTGTCCGTCGAGTTGTCCTATCCATTGCTTCGGGCGGTCGGCAGCTACGACGACGAGGGGTATGTGCTGATAGAACGCCTCCGCCACGGCTGGGGCTGTGTTGAGCAAGGCAGTGCCTGAAGTCACGCAGACAACTGTTGGCTTGCCCGTTGCAAGAGCGATGCCGAGAGCCATGAACGCAGCCGACCGCTCGTCGGTGACGGGGTGGCAGTGGATGGAGTCAGCCTCGTTCAGGTTGTGTACGATGGCGGCGTTGCGGCTGCCTGGGCACACAACGGCGTCGCTCACGCCCCATTCTATGAGTAGAGAGGTGAGAATATTTATGTTTTCCTTGTTGCTATACATTCTTGAATATTTGTCTCATTGTGTTCATCTTAGCCTCCGTCTCTTCCCATTCCGACAGACATTCGCTGTCCTTTATCAGTCCGCCTCCTGCATAAAGGCGATAGGCAGGACTGTCTTTATTGTTGTCAATCCTCATGCAGCGCAGAGTGACGAAGAGGCGTGTGTCGCCGTCTGGACTGATAAGTCCGGAGAAACCGCTATAGTAGTCGCGTGGTTGCGATTCGTTGTGAATGATGAAGTCGCGCGTCGCTGTCTTCGGCATTCCGCACACGGCAGGTGTCGGATGCAGTGCGGCAATGAGGTCGCCGAGTCGAAGTGTTGAACCGATGCGGAAACGTATGTCGGAGCGCAGGTGGACAAGGTCGCCGGCGCGTGCCGTGTAAGGTCCCTCCACGGAGAAGTCGTCGGAGAAATGCTTCACACATTCCGTGATATATGTCTCCACGTAGCGTTGCTCCTTTATGTTCTTCGTGCTCCAGTGTATGGCGTCATTTCCTATCTTTCCTCCTTGCGTGTCAAATTCGAGCTCTCCGCCGCTGAGGCGCATAGTTCCGGCAAGTGCCATGGTCTGCATCTCGCCATCATTGCCGCTGATGAGAATCTCCGGCGACGCCACGAGCCATGTGCCGCTGCGCTCCGTGGAAAACAGGGCGATAAACATCCTCGGATAGCGTCGGCAGGCACGAGCGAAGAGAGTGAGAGGCGAGAGGCGTTCAGTCGCTGTCACTTTTGAGTTGCGTGCAAGCACAATCTTTTGGAAAGTGTTGTCGGAGAGCTTGCTGTGGTAGTTGTGGAAGTCGGCGGCGTAGCGTTGTCTCTCCGCCTCGTAATCGGCGTCAATGAGACATGCTGACAACCCTTCGTCGCTGATGTCCTCAATACTGAAGGGCTCCCATTGTGCAGGTAGGAGCAGAATGGGGTCGGCAGCCGACTGGGCGAAGGGCGCAATGACAAAACCGCTGCGCCCGTTCAGTTCGGAAAGAGTGTGAAGTTCCTTGGGTTCTTCCGTTAGCTTGTTGCGGAACGCCTGTGAGGAGTGGGGCAGACGATAGTAAACAAAACTCATTTTTTTTAGCTATTCTTTTTCTTCGGATTGTTTTTAAGGTTACTCCTTAGGCTTGTTTATAATGAAGTTGGTCACTTCAACAGACGAGATGAGGTCGCCGGCAGAGTTGCGTATGTCCACATGCCATTGGTGGAGCGTCTTGCCTTTATGAAGCAGATGAGCCGTGGCAATGACGGTGTCGCCCTCAAGCACAGCCTTCACGTGGCTGCCGCTCACATTGATTCCAACGCATATCTTGCCAGGACACAACGCCAGCGAGCCGACACCGGCGAGGTTCTCGGCAAGAGCGAGCGTGGCGCCTCCACTTAAGAATCCGAACACCTGGCGATTGCTCTTGTCCACCTTCATTGTTGCTTGGCACGTGTCGGGCTCAGGAGTAGAGATGAAGTCCATGCCAAGAGTATTCGACAATCCGTCTTGCTTAAGCAGCAAGTCCTTTACTTTTTCTATGTCCATATTGATTTGTTTTTTTTAGTTTTTTCTTCCGGCAGACGGGTACTGATGTTCGACAGCGGCAGAGAAGTGCGCTGCCGACCGTAGTCAGCCGCTCCGGTTAACCTTCTCTGTAGAAGTCGAGTGCCTCCTTGATGTCCTCCTCCCTTGCCGTCTGGTTGATGCGTATGTCGCCTATGCCACCGAGCAGTGTGAAGTTGATGGAGCCGGAAGTGTTCTTCTTGTCGTGGTGCATGAGCTCAAGCAGAGTGGGGTAGTCGTCGCAAGTGAACGGCATGGAGCCGTAGGCAGAGCGGATGAAGTTCACGGTCTGGCGCAGGCGGTCGGCAGGGAAGCCCGTCTTGCAGGCACTGAGATAAAGTTCGCACACCAAGCCATAGGCTACGGCGTAGCCGTGCAGTATGGGGCGACCCTTCTTCATGGCGAACGACTCAAGGGCGTGCCCTATGGTGTGGCCCAGATTGAGAGCCTTGCGTATGCCGTGCTCATGCGGGTCTTCCGTGACGATGCGCTCTTTGACATTGACCGACTCCGCCACCATCTTCTGCAACTCCTTGAGGTCGGGCTCTTGGAGGTTGAAGTTGACGTGCTCAGCCCACATGTGTTCGTCGCTGATAAGTGCGTGTTTGAGCATCTCGGCGTATCCGGAACAAATGTTCTCATTGTCGAGAGTGTCGAGAAAACTTGTGTTGATGATGACAAATTGCGAGTCGGCGAAAGCGCCAATCTCGTTCTTCAAGCCGTTGAAGTTGATGCCCGTCTTGCCCCCAACGGAGGCGTCCACCATGGCAAGCAGTGTTGTCGGGATATTAATGAAGTTGATGCTGCGTTTGAATGTGGCGGCGGCAAATCCTCCAAGATCCGTCACCATGCCACCTCCGAGATTGATGAGCAGCGAATGGCGTGTAGCGCCCCCTTGGCTCAGCATCGTCCACACCTCAGCGAGAGAGTCGAGAGTCTTGTGGCTGTCGGTGGGGAGAATGGTGATGGGGGAGGCGTTCTTCAGCGATGCAAATTGTGCCACTTTCGGTAAGCAATGTTCGCGTGTGGTGGTGTCGGTAAGCACGAAGATGCGGTCGTGCTCACATTCGGCGATGGCGTTAGCCAAGTCGCCTTCTATGTTTTCTGATATGAGAACTCGTTGTTGCATATTGCCTTTCATTAAATAATGTAATGCAAATGTAACGATTTTATTGTTGAAAATACCATTAAAGGCAAAAAAATATGGCTCATTCGGAATTTCGGTTGTTGGAATAACTGGGAGAGGGGGCGCCCTCGCCCCCGATAAAAGAAAACAATAACTGGGAGAGGGGGCGCTCTCGCCCCCGATAAAAGAAAGGATTTCCCGTTTTCAGTAGGATTCCCCATTATCGGGGGCGAGGGCGCCCCCTCTCCCAGTTATTGTTGTCTGACCATAGTCTTTATTATTGACTTTTGTCCGTTGCCGGTCAGTACGCTTACCACATAGATGCCTCCACGTTGCAATGTGATGTTGAGGCTCTTGGCGTTTACGTCTTTGCGGTTGGCGACGACTGCGCCTGCCGTGTTGTAAACGGCAACAGAGGCAATGTCGCTTGCTTCGGAGCATACGGTGAGAGTAAGGCTTGCCGGCGAGTAGCATCTGACGGTTGCCGTGGTGGTTGCGTCGCTTGGCAAGGTGCTACTTGTCGTGATGAAGTAGCGTCCGTGGGCGTTGGCTTCGATAGTGGCAGCCATGCCGTTGCTGATGGGCGTGAACACCTTTGTGGAGTCATCGAAGAGGAACAGACCAGTCTTCATGTTGCCAGTTGCCGAGAACGTGAGCGTCACTCGCTCGTCGCCCTTCGCCACTACCCCCATCGGCAACCAGCTTATGTCGTGCAGCATGTTGTGCTGTACAGCTTCGGAGCCAGCCACTGTGTACACCTGCGGCACGTCGTCGAGGTCGGTCGTCTGAAGCATCTCGGCATCCTCGTTGTCGGCGAATCCGTTGTCGGCGCAATCATCCCCCACCACCTTTGCCATGCTTTGACGACCTCCGTTGTCGGCATTGATTGTAAGGCTGCCGTCAGGCGCCTTCTGTGTAGCGCCGCCCTTTATCCAGCGGTCTACGGTCATCTGCGTGGAGAAAAGGGCTTCTGTGGCAGTAGCCCCGTCCTCAAGCTTCACGAAGAAAGCCTGCATCGGTTCGATTATCACATCCTGTTCCTTGCCGGGTAAGTCGTCGGAGGAGGAAATGACGTGTGCCGTGAGCGTGCCGCCCTCCATGGTCCACACCTTTTTGGCAAATGACGGGTTGCCCTTCAGAAATTGTGCCACGCTGAGCGAGGCAGTGTATGGGTTGCCCAAGAGGAAATAGCCATTGTCAGAGTGGACGTTGGCGTGCAGGGCTTGCACTATCGGACTGTAGGCGTTGTCGTCGGTGGAAGGGTCAACGATCATTCTGTAGCATCCTTCTTTGGCGACCTTTGCCGTGACAGCCGTCTCCGAGTCATCGGAGTCGAAATAGCTGTATTGCGTGTCTTCCTTCGGCAGTCGCATTAGCCATGTGGTGCCTTCGGCGGCATGGTGATAGTTGTCGCCAGCCTTTATGCTGAATGCGCTGCCGTTGGAGTAGGCTTCGTCCATCTTGTTGTAGACGTGGCTCCAATAGAGCGACTCGATGTTGAGCGAGTTGTCGCTGATGGTGTCGAGGCGGAAGTTGCTGCCGTTGAAGTCATATGCCTCGTAGAAGGTCAGTCCGTCCACCACTTCCTGCGCGTGGCTGTCCCAGCGGCGTTGGTAGAATGGATATGCCGTGCGGCTGTTGAGCAGTTTGTCGAACGTGACGGGCTTGAACGCCTCCGTCTCCTGCCTTCCGCCATCCTTTGGGACGTACATGTCACCGGCGTAGGTGTCACGGAGAGGTGAAGAGGCAATGTACCATTTGTTGGTGAGCAGTTCCTTTTCCACGTAAGCCTTGTTGTAGACCAAATAGCATTGGTTGAGCAGTTCGGTGTGGGGCTTGAAGTAAATCTCGTCGCACACGTTGCCGTGGAATGTCTCGCAAGAGAACGTGCCGTCGCCGTTGTCAGAATGGTCGGCGGAGGAGTAGTTCCACTTCACCGACAGGTCGTAGGCGATGTTTGTCGTGGCATCTTCGCCTTTGGTGTTGGTCAGCTTTGTGGCTATGACGTTTGCCGAGCGGTAAGTGATGTTGCCGAGCATCGGATACACCTTGCCCGTTTGGTCGTCGATGGTCACCTTCGAGAATTTCATCGGCGTGTAAGCCTGCTGTCGGCTGAGGGCTGTGTTGACAGGATTGGCGTTGTAGGTAGACGTGCCGTAGTCGGTGTAGTCGGCTTTGTAGAGCTGGCTTGCCGTGGAGCGCAGCCAATTGAGGTCGTTGTTCCAGTTGGCGTTGTACTTGTTGGCGGGCGTGGAGTTCCACGTCAGGTATTCCGGCACCACTTTGAAAATGATGTATGTCTCGCCCGGGCAGCTTACAACTTGCTCCTGTCCGACGCGCACTTGCGAGAAGGAGAAGTTGAGCTCATACCAGTAGCCCTCGTGCATTGTTGAGAGAACCGACTCGTCGAATTTCATCGCTACCTCGTTTGAAGCCGTTGTCACGTTTTTTGTCTGTATGCTGCCGACAATCTGGCGGTCGTTGCTGAATGTCGGGTCGTTGGTGTTGGCGATGAACACGTGCGAGTCGTTGTTGAAGGCGATGCTCTTGCTGCTCTCAAGTGATGCCACAGGCAGTATCAGGCATTTGTCCTTGGCAAGCATGGAGCGAATCTGAGGCAGTCCGATGCGCACCGTGCGCTCGTCGTTGGGGTAGACGACATTGTGGAAGCCGAGGGCCAGCTTCGGACCGTCCTCAACGATGCGCAGGCTGAAGTACATCGGGTCTGGACAAATCTCGTAAGTAGTCTTTCCTTCTGTTATTGTCGTGGCGATGGGAATGGCGGCAATCTTTATTGTGCCGAGCATATCCTTGCCAAACTTGTAGTTGTTGAGGTTGTTGCTTGCCGCGATGACGAGTTGTCCGTTGTCCGTGTATTTCTTCAGAAGTGCGTATCCGTCGGCGTCGACGGCAGCGTATTCTGCCTTCAGCTCCGTTGCGTCGGGATAGCTGTTGCGATATTTGTCGAGCGCTTCCTCTAAGCCTTCAATCTCCGTGAAGCGGTTTTCCTCGCCTGGCTTGCCGAGAAACCAGTCGAATTTCACGTTGTTGAGCGTCACCTTTCCGCCGTTCACGACGTCGGCAGTTTCCAGCTTGGCGCTGATTTTCACGTTTGGCGTGCGGTCGGTGTCGCACGACACGCGCAGTGTGGTCACCACGTTGCCGTTGGCGTCTGTGATGACAATGCCCTGCTTCACGATTTCAAATTCCGTGCTGTACGTCGAGCAGACGTTCGTCGGAACGCCCCACGTGTCGGGCAGCGTCTCGTCGTCTTCCGAAGGATAAGCCACGGAGATGTAGAACTGCTTGCCGAGTGGCAGATTGAAATAGCGGTTGGCAAAGAGGATGATGGTGTTGTTCTGCGGGTCGGTCTCAAACATCGGCACGTTGTCTTTGCCGTCGGCAGCCGCTTTTGGCAGCATCTTTGACGTGTCGTAGGAGGCTGGTATTTCAGCCGTGCCGTAAGCGTCGGACTGTCCGTCGCCATCGTAGTCGATGTTGCTGACGGGGGTGCCGTTGGTGTCGCAGATGCGGTAGAAGATGTGCGACGCCTTGTTGCCCACCATTGCCAGCATATTGTCGTAGTAGGCACGCAGTTTCAGCGTGACGTGGTTTGGAATGTCCTTTCTTTCTGCCTCGTTGGGGCAGACAGGAGTGTTCTGCACGACGTCTACCTTGGCAGGCTGTATGTAGAGGCGTAGGTCGTCGATGAGATAGTCGGCTCCTGCCGTGCTCTTGCACATGTTGTCCATGACGATGCGGAAGTCGGAGTAGTTTTCGGCTCCCGTGTTTCGCGGCAGTATGGTGCAGGCGTACACTTGGTGCCACTTGCCTAATTGCCGTTTCTTGATGTTTGTAGAGAAGTCGCCGGAGGAGAAGGAGATAATGTGTTTCTGGTAGATGATACTGTCGTTCTCGTCGCGTATGACTCCATACAGTTTGAACATTACCTCTGGTTGTGTGCCGGTGCTCCCCGTGAAGTCCGACACGGCGCCTGAGAAGATGAGTCGCGCTCCGGAGCAGAGGTTTGCCTTGAAGTCGGCGACTGCGATTTGTCGGCTTTCGTCTGAAGCGTCGATATAGAGGAAATGACCATACTGCTTGCCGCCCGTGTGCTCGTACGTACGGTCGTACACGACATCACCGGTGTGCCACCATACATATCCGCTTGCAACGTCTGACACGCCTTTCAGATTGGCGCTCTTGTACAGTCCGTATTCGCCATGTACAGGCGTGTACGGTAGCCACCATTTTCTTGGCGTAGTGCTCGAAGGAGTGAAGTTCTTCAGTTCGCGATAGACAAATCCGTACGAGCGCTTGTCCCATTTTGACGGCAGACGGCTCATGTTGTTGTCGGGAGTTGTTGGGGCAGAGAGGTCGAGTTCTTCGTTGTCGTCGTCGAACGATATGGGCTTCATTGCCTGCTGGTAATGTTCGTTGAGATAGGTCACCATGCGCTCGTTGTCGCCGTCGGCGATGACTTCTTCGCGTGTCTTTGGATAGGTGCTCTGATAAAGAACATTGAAATTGGCGATAGGTGCGACATTTTGTGTTCCCTTCACAGCTGCGTATGCCACGTAATACAGCTCATCGCCATATTTTATTTCCGGCTTCGACGTGCTTTTGCCGTTGAGGTCTTTCCATCCGTTGCGGTTGTTGAGCACCATGTTCATGCTCGTGAACCACATCATCTGCGTGCCTGCCGACGTAAGGATAGTGTACTTTGTTTTCGTTTGGTCGTACACGCGCCATTGTATGCAGTTGGCCTGGTACATGGTCGTCATGTTGAAGTCGGACGACTTTATGTTGTGTTCGTCGGTTGTGGGGTAGGCGTGTTTCTTTGCGTAGTTGGTGAGTGGGTAGAAAAAATAGTGGCTTGGCGCGTATTCCGTGCGTAGCGTAAGAGTGGAATTGCCGTCCTTTGCGCCGAACACTATGCGTCCATTGTCTTCAAGCGTGACGTCGGAGTGTTCGGTCTTTGCATCGGTTGCTACGGCGTTGATGATGTTGCGTGCCAGTCGCCGTGCGGGCTGTATGTGGATGATGAAGCGTAAGGAAAGCGTAGGTTCGGCATTCATCTCTCCGCCAACGCCTCCGAAATCATTGTAGCGGCTTACATCGCACGCTATAGTCTCTCCTTCCCAACTTTCGTCGGTGGCTCCTGCCGGTGGCACATATGTGACGCCGACGGTAGACTGCGATGGTCTTATCTCGCTGTTGTTCTTCGATTTGGATGGTAGGTTGTAGGCTATGAGGCCGCGTGAGATGCCGTCCTTGTCGTACACTTCCTCAAGGTACTTTCCGTTCTTCACGAGGTTGGGTGAGCTGCGGTCTGTGTTGTAGTCGTACCATCGGAAGTAGTTGCGTGGTTCCGTGTCGTTGCCCGATGACGAGTAGTTCATCAGCGGTAGGCTTATGGCAAAACTTTGTCCGTTGTCGTGGACAAAATAATAGTAATGTACCTCTGACACACGTTGCATGCCATGGCTGTCGAACGATTGGTTGGCATGTCCGACATAATGGCTGAAGGTGTCTGCGCTTGCAGCAACGTACAGACAGATGGCAAATATTGTGATAATACAGCGTTTTAACATGTGGAGTGGTTTTTTTATTCCTTTATTATCTGCACCTTGAATGGTATGGCATAGTCGAGACCGCTCACGCCGAACAGCAGCTGATGGAGAGCGTATCCGTTTCTCTCGCCGACAGTGCCTTCTATCATGCGGCTCGCGTGGTTGGGTGTAGGTGCAGTGTCATAGATGCTTACGCCGTCGCCGCCCTCGGGATTCATTTCAAGCGTCTGCCAGTCTTCCAGCCACCATCCGTCCGGTAAGTTCGTGTCCGGTGTCAGTTCCTTGCCGTCGCTGATGCGAATGAGATGCGGACGCATGTGGAAGTCGCCGTAGCCATGGAAGCGAACGGTGAGTTTATTGCTCTCGTACGTGACGCTTGGCAGCACGCCGATGGCACTGAACTGCTCCACGTCGAACGTGATGCGGTAGTCGTTGAGTTTAATTGGAATGACGAGGTAGTCGTTGCGTGCAATCTTGTCCCATTTGAGCATTGCCACGCGGTGGCTGACGTTTGATTGATCGGTCTCGACATTGATGACGAAGTATTTCGGCGTCGCCGCCTCCGACTCGTTTACGTAGAACACGACGTCGAGCGTTTCCTCTCCGTTGGCTTTCAGCTTTTTCCCCTCGCCAAGACTCACCGTGTATTCCGTTTTTGCCGCTGTTGGGGAGATGGCGGGCTGGAGGTCAGTGTCGCCGTTGGGGAACAAGCGTATGTTGTCAGTGGAGTTGCTGGTGATGTCGCTCAGCGAAACGCTTTTCAC
Organism: Prevotella sp. UBA7594; assembly: GCA_002490315.1. Taxonomy (GTDB): domain Bacteria; phylum Bacteroidota; class Bacteroidia; order Bacteroidales; family Bacteroidaceae; genus Prevotella. The sequence goes on from DLKG01000091.1 coordinate 10,786, forward strand.
GGTGAAGTCGTTAGGCGTCACATTGGTGAGCCTTAGCCTCACCTTTGCCACCATGCGTATCACCTCCAGGTCGACCTGCTGTGTCTTGTTCGTTATCTCCACCGTCTGCCGGTTGCTCATCGGGATGCCGGAGGAGAAAGCGCTGACGGACGTTTGGTTGCCGTCTACCGTGAAGTACTTCCCGTCGAATCCCTCTGGCAGGGCGCATGGGAAAGAGGCGTTTGTGTCGAGTCCGATGTCAGCCGGATGGATATTGGCAAAGGAGTAGATGGTTGTTATGCCTGGATTTATCTTCGTGGCGAGCGTGCCGACGTAACTCTTCTCGTCCTCGTATTCGTCGCTTTGAATGATGCTTTGTATCTGTCCGCCTTGCACGATTACGGCAAAGCAGTTGTGCATCATCTCGCCCTCTGATGCGTTGTCGTCTGTCCATTCAGCTCCGGAGCCAGTCACGGATTTGTCGGAGCGTGTGGCTGATGTGGAATGGGGCGTGGATATGCGCAGCGTAACGCTGACGGGCGAACCGTCATGCGCAGGTGTAGTGCCGTCGCATGATGCGAAAAGCGCAGCAAGCGTAAGGCAGGCTGTTAAGTATATGGTGTGGAGTATGTGTCTCATGTCTTTTGAATGGTAGTCTTTACATTATCACATCTTCATGTTCGCGGCGATTCCATTGTCGCACATGCAATGTTACGATGACGCGGTCGTCGCTCTTGTATATGGTGTATTGGTAGTGGTGGTTGCGCTGGATGTCGTAAGGCGTGCCTGACGGCGCACCGTCGGAGTCGTAGTTGCGAAACTCCAGGGTGTACGTGCCCTCGTGTGAGCCGTTGTGTGAGAGGCTCACGCTGACCGTGGACGGCACGGCGGAAGCCGACGTGTTGTCGTATTCCGGCACGTATGTGTAGCCAGTCTGTGTGAAGTCGCGTTCCGCAACGCGCGAGTCGAGCACGTGGAGCGAGCCTTTGAAGGGGAGATCACGTGTTTGGTCGACGGTATAGTAGAGCGCCGGGAGGCAATAGCCCGATGCGTTGAGGTCGTTAAGTGAAAGCTTCTCGATGGTGTAGCCTTTCTCCGCCATGTCACTGCGAAGGTGCACGCTCACTTTCGCCATTGCGCGCAGCATGTCGACGGTGCCCACCTGGTTGCTCTTGCCGAGCTTAAGGTCTGTCAGCGGGGCTACGCCCCACATCGGGATGTACGTCTGTGCGTTGCTTAGCAGGAAGGATGCGTCGGCATAGTCGGCGGAGCGCGCCTCCTCACCGCAATTGGCGAGCACCATCAGCTTCTTTGCTCGCCAGAGTTTGTCGGCAGAGTCGCGCCATACGCCAGTGATGTTGTACTGCGTGTCGCCGATGCGTTTCATGGTTATGCCCTCCACGTTGGCGATTAGCTTGCCGGTGCCGTCACACACCTTTATCTGTATGTCGTTGGGGTTGATGGCGTTTTCTTCTGTTGTGCCTGGGTCTTTCGGAGTGTAGTCTGCCCATGTGTCACCGCTGGCACGTGTGGCTAAAGGATCTTCCACCGACAGCACGAGGCTCACCTCCACGGCGTCCTTGTCTGGCGCGTTGCTTGGCTCGTCGGAAGAGCATGCCGCCATCAGTGCCGCTGACAAGATTGCGGCGGTGTAGCGGAGCATGTGGTTATGTGTCGATTGTGTGGAAGACATCAGTTTGTGAATTGTTTTGAAATAAGAGTTTTTACATATTTGTGTTCTGCAAGACGATGCGCCAGGAGTTGACCACGATGGAGGCGCTCAGCCAGTTGAGGTTGTCGTCGACGAAGAAGATGAAATTGTACTCATCTTGTCGGTCGAGATACTCCTGGTTGGACATGCTGCGATTATAGTTGCCTTTGACGAGCAGCGCATAGTCAATGAGCGGAATAGAGAACACCGTCTTGCCGTTGGTGTTGTTGCGTACGCGCAGACGTGGCTGTTTTGACGTGAAGAGGCGGTTGACCGTCATCTCTGCCACGACGGCAGACATCTGTGTAGTGGCCTTTTCGGCGTCTTTCATGGCGACATTCTCTTCAGTGCCGCCTGCCGTGCCGTCATATTGCGACCACGGAGTGTACGTTATGGAGTCCTCTTTGAGAGGAGAGTTGTCGAAGGCGAGCCATGAGTTGTCGTCGTCGATGAAGAAAGAGAAGTCGTCGGCATTGAGACGCTTGCCGGAAGCGTTCTGTATGACGACGCGCACGTTGTTGGTGTCCTTTGTGAGGCGGACGGTAGCTGTCTTTACGCCGTAGCCATTCAGCGATAGGTCGGCGTCGGTGAGTCCATGGTAGAGTGCCGTGAGGTCGTGGTCAAGGTAGCGTGAGGAACGGTTGATGCGACAGTCGAGGGCGCTGATAGTTGAAGCGTTGGCTGAAGGTTTGCCATAGACGTAGGAGTCGGCTTGACGCTGCTCTCCTTCTGCCCACACCTCCAGACGGTAATTGCCGGGCTTCACGTCGAGCGTCATGTAGCCACCACGCGCGAGAATGGCATCGCTGCTCTCCGTCTTTTCCAGAGCAAGATTGCCGTCAGCATCGTAGGCATGGAGCGTCACGTTCTTCACCTGACCCTTGAAAGCGTCGGCAAACTTCATGTTCATGTCGTAGACGAAGTTGACGCGCAACTCCTGCCGGCAATCGGCATAGTCGTCGTGCATCAGCGAACAAGCCGATGACGAGAGGAGCAGAGCCATTGTGAAACTGGAGACAAGAGCCTTGGTGAATGTGTTCTTGATGTGCGTCATAAATTTTGTTTTTTAGACATGAAGACATGTCTTCTTGTCTAAAAGACATGTCTTCCTGTCGGAAATTATTGTTACTTCGTTACGTCAAGGTTGACGTTCTGGTTTACTACGCGCCAAGACAGAACGTTGATGCGAGCTGCGAGGTAGGTCTTGTCGTTAGACGGCAGTTCAGGGATGATCTGCTTGTCGGGGTCGTAGACCGGAGTACCGAAGCCCTGCATGTCCTGAAGATTGATCTTGTACCAGTGGTTGCGCACGATACCGTACTCTCCAATCTTGTTCTCGTCGCCGAGGTGCTTGATTGGGATGTAGTAGTAGGCGTAGCCGCTGTTGCGCACCTGTGCCTCGTAGGAAGCGAGAGCCTTGTTGACGGTAGTGGCGTTTGTGGCTGTATAGTCAGTGTCGTCGCCTTTGCTGCCAGTCTTCTCATAGAGCTCGTAGTTCTGTCCGTTCTTGAGCTGAGCCACAACATCATAGTCCTTCAGGCTGCCTTCAACCTGGCTGCCGGCAGGAGCCGTTGTGGTGAATTCGAGGTTGTCGGCAGAGATACGTGTGTAAGTATCTACGCCCTTGGAAGTCGTCTTGATGTAGTAGTTGGGGTGCTCCTGAGCGATGCTTGCCAGCACGTCTTTCTGTCCGAGGTATTCCACGCCTCTGTACTCGCAAATCTCTGCGTCCTTCCATGTGTGGGTCAGCTCATCCTGATAGCGGAGCTTGGTAGCCACGATGAACTTCGTCAGGTTGTTGCCGTTATAGAGGTTCGTCGGGCGTGTCTGCATGGTGTTAGGCAGAGTGTAGAGCGGCTTGTCATTGGAGAATGTCGACTTGATGTCGTTGAAAGAGTGGTAGACGGGGTGGTTGGCGTTGACGTCGCTACCCGTGTTGAACTCAGAACTCTTGCACCAGAATGAACGGTGGTAGTCGGCGGTAGACCATGGGTTGATGCCGAGGTCGTCAGCCTTCCAGTTCGGGTCGATCTGTTTCTCAAGCTCGGCGCGGCCGTTCTCTGTTGAAAGTCCCCAGCCGATGATTTCGGCATAAACAGGAGTGTCGTTGAGCTGTGAGATCTTGCCCACCTGCTTGCCGTACTTGCCGGCTTCCCATTTGTCGCCGTCGCCGAGCTCCCATCCCTTCGACGTGTCGATGGTAGAGGTTACCTTGGCAGCTACGCGCTCCACGTAGATGTCGATAGGCTTTGCGAGAGCTTCTTCCTCAGTGTTTGCCACGTAGCCTGCAACCATAGTGGCACAGGTGTTGGTGCCGGCGTTGAGGTATACGGAGTTGGACATCACGAAGTTGGTTGGGGTTTTACCAGTATTGTCGTTAGCCTTGTTGTCGTAGAACTTGCTGTCATAGACGGTCTTGATGTAGTCGAGGCTGACAGCTCCGTTGCCGAGTGAGAGCGTGCCGCTGTTGACGAGAGCGTCAGGATTGACAATGGCGATGACAGAAGCAGGAGCTGCATTCTGCGAGCCGTTGATGACAAGTGTGGCCTTAGTGATGTGCTCGATGTTGGAGCCGTCGGTGGAAGGATTGGCGTCCTCAAGGGTCTTCGTGAGGTAGTTGGTGCCGTCAGCAAGCTTGTAGGCGCTACCGTTTGCGTGGAAGAAATAGAAGCGTACTTTGTTGATTTTGCTTTCGTCGGATGTACCGTACTCGTAGTTGTTGTCGGCGCGTGTGCCAGGGGCAACACCCACGTTGCGGAGATCTACGGTGAGATAGCGTGTGACGTTCTCACCGTTACCGTTGGTACCATTGTCGGACGCATCGTCCGATGCACATGCACTGAACATTACTGTTGCCAATGCAAGTGGAAGCATCTTAAACTTGTTCTTCATAACGTTTTTTGTGGATTTTATTGACTTAAACTATTAAAAATTAATTTTCTTCTGTTATCCTTTTTCCTTATTTATTATCCTGGATTTCTTTCTATTTTTCCGAGAGCTCGTCAAGGTTTTCCTTCGCCGTGGCGCTTCCCTTGTCGGCAGCAGACTTGAATGCGGCAAGAGCGGAAGCTGTGTCGCCTGTGTTCCAGAAGTAGACTCCGCGCGCATTGTCGGCTTCTGCCGAGGTGCCAGCCTTGTCGAGATAGGGCTTAGCCTCGTCGTAGAGATCAGCATCGAGGCGCGAGCAAGCCGCGTTGAGATTGGCTGTCGGGTCATCGGGGAACATGCGCACTGCAATCTCCATCACCTCATTGAACTCCTTCGAGCCAGGTTCATAGGTCTCCGCCACCATATACATCTCGTTCTGCGAGAGCAGTTGCGGGCGAGTCTTGATGAGCTGTCGTGCCTCGTCGACAGAGAAGGGGCGCACGGAGCACGTGATGGTGTAGTCGGAGTGGCGCAGGGCAGGATACCACGTGGCAAGCATCAGCCGATACTGCTCAGGATAGCGTGTCTTTATGAGCAGTTCGCGGCGGTCGGGTTCAATGGTGGAGTCGGAGGCAAGAGCGAGAATGTCGTTCTTCTTGTCGATGTTGGAGTCGCTCACGAAGCGGCGCAGTCCGTCCCAGTCCTCCGGCGTGTAATGGACGGAGAAGAGCGAGTCGTCGAGGCGCACGAGCTGTCTGACGTAGTTCTTCAGCGTTGCGGCACGGTTCTTGGCAAGCCAGGCGTTGTGGTCGTAGGGTGACTCCGGCGAAGCGTAGCCATGGATGTCGATGTTGGTGATGGTCATGTTGGCATCCTTCTTCACTACGTTGATGGTGTCGATGATTTTCGCCAGCTCGCGTGGGTTGTTGCGATAGTCGGGATGCAACTCTGTGCGGTCAACGGGGAAGTCGATGAAGGCGCGTCCGTGCATCTGATAGGTCTTCGTCTTGGCAGCCACGGGCTGAATGAAAGAGCACTTTGGTGTGTAGAGACGCTTGAGCGGCTCCTGCTCTTGGTCGTTGATGTTGCCACATCCGCAGAGGTCTTCGCTGACGCCCACGTGCGCATTGCGCATCCATTCGGCGTAGGGAGTGGAGTCGCTGTAGGCAAGTTGTTGCGGTTTGCTGCCGCGGCGTGTCACTACGAGCGGATTGTTTGCGTCGTATTTCTTGTGGTCGCGACGGTCGTACATTATCTGTTGGCGGCGGTCGTTGATGACCACGGGACGCAGGAACACGCTGTCGCCCTTGTCGGAAGCTACGTAGGGAGTGAGGACGATGCGGCGGTTGAGGGGCATTTTCAGTGAGTCCATCACAAAGTTCATGCCAACTTGCATCTGGTTGTCAATGTTTCGCGCCTTGATGTCGGCGACGGAGATTTTGCCGCCAATAATTTTCGTGTTTTTATTGTCGGAGGCGAGGGCGCCTCCTCTCCCAGTCATGTCGGAGGCGAGGGCGCCTCCTCTCCCAGTTAGGGTGAGAATGGAGAATATGGCGAGGAATGTTTTGATGTGTCTCATACGTTGGATGTTAAAACATATAAATCAGTTCGAGGGCGGCTTTCGTCGGACCTACGTAATGCGAGTCGCCAGTTTTTTTCTTGTTGCCACACGTCTTACATTCGAACTTGTCGTAATGCAGATAGTCGTAGCCGATGCCGATGGATGTCTCCAGATTCCAGTGCTTGGCGAGCGGCCATTGGTAGCCAGCCGTCACGCCGCCACCGGCGTACCAACCCTCATAGCGGTTGTCGCGGAGCGTCTTGACGAGTCCGAAGGGAAGCTTCACGCCGCCGGCGTTGAACTGTCCGCCCATGAGATGAGCACCGAGAAACCATCCGTTGAATGTCTGGCAGAGCCAGTAGCGATACTCCGGTTGCACAACCCAATGGCGCAGTTTCTTGTTGTCGCCAAACTTCCATGGGTTGAGTCCGGCGAACATCTGAAAGGTATGTTTCCTTCCGGTCTGCACTTCCAGTCCGATGTTTGGCGTCGTCGTTGCCCAATAGAGAAGGTTGGTCTTCAGTCCGACCTCCTGCCCCTTCGATTGCAACGCGATTGCTGCCACGGCAAATAGCAGGGCAGCCTTTCTCAATATGTTCATATGCGATAAATATTTTCTAAAGGCTGCAAAGGTAATAGTACTATGTGCAAAATCACTTGTCAAAATGTGGATTGTTTTGACAAAAGAGCCGGTTGTATATTGTTTGTATACAGAAAAGTGAACTTGCGCGATTATGCAAGTTCTTGACTTGGCAAGGGATGTAAACCTCTTATTGTCAACGATTTGCAAATTTGCAAATTTGCGCAATATGAGTCTACACGTCCTCCGGGGGGGCTATACCATACGGACAGTCCTGACGGATAAAAAAAGGAAAATGTAGAGGGTGGGTCAGTATGCCTGCTTCTGCGATTGCTGCTTTCTATATACCGACGGAGAGACGCCCTCTATTTGCTTGAAGATTTTAGAGAGAGTAGGAGCGTCGGCGAAGCCAGTGTGTACGGCTATGTCCGTGAACTTCATGTCGGGGCGTGTGTCGATGAGTTTCTTCACCTCTGCCACCTTGAGGCGGTTGATCCACGTGTTGAAGTTGACATTCTTGAAGTTGTTGATGTACTGTGAGAGCTGGCGTGCGCTAACGTTCATCTCGTTGGCGACGTCGGCGATGGTGATGCTTTCGTGGAGGAAAGGCTTGTCGATGCGTCGGGTCCATGCGTTGACGCGCGACACGATGTCGGAGGGCTGTGGCTCTTCTATCTCCTTTCCGGAATGTCCGGAAGAGAAGAAACTGCCGTTTTGCAGGTCGAGCTTTTGGTCGAAAGCAGGCACCGTGTCGAGATATATTTCCTGCACGTTGAGCACGCATACTGTGGACATGAACAGAAGTACGGAGCGCATTAACTTCGTCACGAGATCGAAAATGTATGTGGAGACGATGAAGTCTGCCGCGTTGATGGCAAAAAGAGCCACGAAAGCGCCTACCGTGTAGAGCAGCCATTTGCTTCTCTCACGTCGGTTGCCATAGACGTAGTTGTCGATGTTGCGGTGGAAGCGTATAGCCTTGTTGCCGATAAAGTAGATGCTTAAGGCAGACTCCATGACTACGGCTGCATCGAGAAGATATGTCAGGATGTTGGAGATGTCGGTGGTAAGGTAGATGTCATAGTCGGGCGATCTGAAGTCTATCCCGTGCTTGGTGATAAAGATGACGATGTGTGTCAGTGCCACGGCAACAACGGGAATGGTCCAGGGCAGTGTCTTGGCATAGGTGAATTTCTGCGAATGGAGCAAGGACGTGAGACCAACAACCGCCACGCACATCTTGAAATAGAACATCAGCGGACTGAAGAAGCGGTCGAGTACGAGTTGACTAATGCCACTTGATATAAACGAGATGGCGATAAAATCGGAGAAAGCCCCTATGGCGGCATAGACGGCAATACATCTCTTGCCCTTGGAGTATAGACGGTTGTTTGGCGAAGCGGTCTGTATGCCTTTGTTGAGAAGCAGCATAGCTGACATTGTGGTACAGACAGTGCAGCTTATGAGATATATGGTGAAGGAGACTAAGTCCATCGTATATTAATTTAAATT
>DLKG01000007.1:0-15805 GCA_002490315.1 Prevotella sp. UBA7594
CTTAACTTCTTAACTTCTAAAAACTAAAAAGCAATATACAAAAAAATGGAAAAGATAGCTAATCAGGTTTTCGGCGGAGAGCGTCCTCTCTTCGAAATCCACAACGTGGAGCTCGACCACGTTCGCATCACCTTCGGTGAATCGGGTATCAAGGAGTGTAGCAACATCGTCTGCCGCAACTGTTATTTCGAGGGTAAGTACCCGCTGTGGCACGTGAAGAAGTCGGACATACGCAACTGCTATTTTGCGCCCGGCTCACGCTCTGCCATCTGGTACTCCGACGACATGCACATGGAGGACTGCGTCATTAACGGGCCGAAGTTCTTCCGCGAGATGAAAAACCTATCGCTAAAGAATGTCACCATCAACGATGCCGATGAGACGTTCTGGGGCATCGACGGACTGACGCTGGAGAACGTGGTGCTGCACGATGGCACCTATCCCTTCATGCATTGCCGCAACATACGGGTCGACGGACTGGAGTCGGACGCGAAGTACGTCTTCCAATACTCGCGCGACATAGAGATTCACAACGCGAAGATTGACACTAAGGACTCGTTCTGGGAGGTTGACAACGTGACGGTCTACGATTCCGAGCTCAACGGTGAGTTCCTCGGATGGCACTCGCGTGGACTCAAGCTCGTCAACTGCCACATCTCGGGCGAACAACCGTTGTGCTACGCCACCGACCTCGTGCTCGAAAACTGCACCTTCGACCCTGAGTGCGACCGCGCCTTCGAGTACTCTACTGTTCAGGCCGACATCCGTGGACACATCAAGAGCATAAAGAATCCGGCGTCGGGACGCATCGTTGCCGACAGCATCGGAGAGATTATCCTCGACAAGAACATCAAGCAGCCTGCCAACTGCGAGATTCTCACAAGGTAGGAGTTATGAAGTACGATTTCTCTGAACTAATATGCCGCCGCGCCACCGACTCCTACAAGTGGGACTCGGCGCCTTCGGACGACATCATCCCGCTCTGGGTGGCAGACATGGACTTCATGACTTACCCCGGCATCACCGAAGCGTTGCAACGGCGTGTGGCACACGGCATCTTCGGCTACACCCGCGTGCCCGACTCCTATTATGAGTCGGTGTGCCGCTGGTTTGCTGTACGTCACGGCTGGCAGATAAGCAAGGACGACATCATCTACACGTCGGGCGTGGTGCCTGCCATCTCCGCCATCATCAAGGCACTCACACTGCCCGGCGACCAGGTGATTGTGCAAGGTCCGGTCTACAACTGCTTCTATTCCTCCATACGCAACAACGGCTGCGAGATGGTGAGCAATTCGCTCTCTTACAACAAGGAGACGCTGCGCTACGAGATCGACTTCGACGACCTCGACCGCAAGCTGTCGCATGAGCGTGCCCGCCTCTTCCTGCTTTGCAATCCCCACAATCCCGGCGGACGCGTGTGGAGTAGGGAAGAGCTTATGCGTGTGGCAGAGCTGTGCCGCAAGCATGGCGTGCGCGTCGTCAGCGACGAGATACACTGCGAGCTGACGCTCTTCGACAACCACTATGTGCCGTTTGGCTCATTGCCCGACGAGCTGTCCTTCGGCTCCATCACCTGCTGCTCGCCATCAAAGGCGTTCAACACAGCCGGACTGCAGATTGCCAACATCGTCTGCCGCGACGCGGCAGTAAGGGAGCGCATCGATCGCGCCATCAACATCAACGAGGTGTGTGATGTCAATCCGTTTGGCGTCGTGGCGCTTCAGGCAGCCTACACCGACGGCGGCTACGAATGGCTCTGCGAGCTGCGCCAGTATCTCACAGCCAACTACGAGCTGCTGCTCCGTTTCTTTGCCGAGCATCTGCCCCAATTGCCCGTCATGCGTATGGAAGGCACCTATCTGGCGTGGGTTGACTGCTCCGCACTCCATGAGCCGTCGGAGGAGATAGAGGAAAGACTGATGAAGGAAAACCGTGTGTGGGTGAACGCCGGCAGCATGTACGGCAAGGAGGGTAAGCCTTTCATCCGCATAAACATGGCGTGCCCGCGGGAAAGACTTGAGGAAGGTTTGCGCCGCATTGCAAGAGGACTCGCAGGAAAATAAAGACGCATATACAACAACGAGGATGTGCCAAAAAGGAAGTTGATGGTAGTAACTTCCGTTTTGACACATCCTCGTGTTATTTTACTCTTACTCTATAGGGCGATTATTGGAATGAGCCGCTCAGACTCTTTGCGTTGCTGAAATTAAGCGAGAGATTGTGGTCGAACAGATTTCTCTTTGTCTTGATGGCATCCCAGTTCTTGCCTGACAGCACCGCGGATGCTATTGAACCATTGAGCGAGAATCTTTCCCAACTGTTCTCCTTTGAGTTGTTCTTGACGTCAACATCCCAGAAAACACATGTGGCGATCTTGTCGCTCTCGCCAAGCGTAACGTCGCTCTTGGCAGTTGCCGACAATTTGTAGTCCATCGTGACTGGGAACGATGTGAGCGTGTATTTGTTGAACTTGAACACGCGCAGCTTGGTGCCGGTATTGCTGATGGCATTAAGCATCATGTCCTTGCCGGTTTGGTTCAGATTGCCGAAGCTCATTGTGGCATTCTCTTCCGTGTTTGATGTGGTAAGCGTGGTTTGGTTGCCGGTATTGTCGGTCACTACCACGTCGAAATAGTTGAGCACATTCTCAGGAATGTACAAACATGCTTGCATTTCAACGGCTGTTGCATTGTCCTTCTTAGGAACTACGGGGTCGTCATTATCGCTGCCACATGACGTTACGAACATTGTCGCTACGCATGAAAGAAGCATCATGCAGAGAAATAAAGATAATTTTTTCATTGCTACTTTTTGTTTTTATTTAATAATCAATTTTTCTGTCGTAGCTACAAAGGTAGGCAAATTTATTTGTTGTGCAAACTAAAGATCCCTAAAAGTATGTAATATATTACAAACATTTATTTAATGACATTTTTTACTATTGGCTATCACTCGGTTCTGCCCATTTTTTCTTAAATCCGAAACTACAGTCCATATAATATTAGCGCTACTTGCTGCGGAGTATGCCCCCACAAAAAAATCGTGGCGTACAGAAAATGCGTTGTTGCATTTTTTGTACGCCACGAGTTGCGTTTAGAACTTCCGCGTGTCCACTGGAGTTATAATGGAGAGAGCGGTGTGTTCTGTGTTTTTATCCCACCTGCGAGCCCGGCTTCACTTCGTCGTGTACGCCGGTCACGTGGAGCGAACCGTCGAAGTTGACGGCTGAGAGAATCATGCCTTGGCTCTCGATGCCCATCATCTTGCGCGGTGCGAAGTTGGCAACGAAGAGCACGTCTTTGCCCACGAGCTGCTCCGGCTCGTAGTAGGCGGCGATGCCTGAGAGAATGGTGCGGTCCTGACCGGAGCCGTCGTCGATGGTGAACTGCAGGAGCTTCTTCGACTTCTTCACCTTCTGGCAGTCCTTGATGTGGCCCACGCGGATGTCGAGCTTCTCGAATGTCTCGAAGTCAACGTTCTCCTTCACTGGGGCAGCCACGTAGTTGGCAGCCTCGTTGGCCTTCTTCGTGTCCTCGAGCTTCTTGAGCTGTGCCTCGATGGCAGCGTCCTCGATCTTCTCGAAGAGTAGGGCAGGAGTGCCGAGCTGGTGGCCGGGCTTGAGCAGTTCGGTAGAGCCGAGCTGTGCCCAGTCGCTCTCCTCGATGTTGAGCATCTCGCGCAGTTTCTTCGAGCTGAACGGCAGGAACGGCTCAAAGGCTATCTCGAGGTTTGCCACGAGCTGCAGAGAGATGTAGAGAATGGTCTTCACGCGCTCCATGTCGGTCTTGGCTACGTGCCACGGCTCGCAGTCGGTGATGTACTTGTTGCCGATGCGTGCGAGGTTCATAGCCTCCTTCTGTGCGTCGCGGAACTTGAACACGTCCAAGAGCGACTCCACCTTCTGCTTCACGTCCTTGAACTCCTCTATCGCCTTGCGGTCGATGTCCTGAAGCTCGCCGCACTCAGGCACGATGCCGTTGAAATACTTCTTGGTGAGCTGCAAGGCGCGGTTCACGAAGTTGCCGTAGACAGCCACAAGCTCGTTGTTGTTGCGGTCCTGGAAGTCCTTCCATGTGAAGTTGTTGTCCTTGGTCTCCGGAGCGTTGGCAGTGAGCACGTAGCGCAGCACGTCCTGCTTGCCGGGGAAGTCCTGGAGATATTCATGGAGCCACACAGCCCAGTTGCGCGATGTGGAGATCTTGTCGTTCTCAAGGTTGAGGAACTCGTTGGCAGGCACGTTGTCGGGCAGGATGTAGCCGCCGTGTGCCTTGAGCATGGTCGGGAACACAATGCAGTGGAACACGATGTTGTCCTTGCCGATGAAGTGGATGAGGCGCGATGACGGGTCTTGCCACCACTTCTGCCATGTGCCCCACTTCTCGGGATGAGCGTCGCAGAGCTCCTTGGTGTTGGAGATGTAGCCGATGGGCGCGTCAAACCATACGTAGAGCACCTTTCCCTCGGCTCCCTCAACGGGCACGGGGATGCCCCAGTCGAGGTCGCGCGTCATGGCACGCGGCTGCAGATCCATGTCGAGCCACGACTTGCACTGACCGTACACGTTGGGGCGCCACTCCTTGTGCTCCTCGAGAATCCATTTCTTGAGCCAGTCCTGATAGCGGTTGAGCGGCAGGTACCAGTTCTTCGTGGCCTTCTTGATGAGTCCGTGGCCCGGGTTGTTCTTGTTGGTCGGGTTGATGAGCTCGTCGGGCGAGAGCGTGGCGCCGCACTTCTCGCACTGGTCGCCATAGGCACCCTCGGCGCCACAGCGCGGGCATGTGCCGACGATGTTGCGGTCGGTGAGGAACTCGCCCGTCACCTCGTCGCAGAACTGCTCTTCCACCTTCTCCACCAGCTCGCCCTTGTCGTAGAGCGTGCGGAAGAAGTCGGAGGCGAACTTGTTGTGCGTCTTCGACGTGGTGCGGCTGTAGACATCAAATGAGATGCCGAAGTCCTCGAACGATTTCTTTATGAGGTTGTGGTAGCGGTCGACCACCTCCTGAACGGTGATGCCCTCCTTGCGGGCGCGGATGGTCACGGGCACGCCGTGCTCGTCGCTACCGCCGATGAACATCACTTCCTGCTTCTTCAGGCGCAGATAGCGCACGTAGATGTCGGCAGGAACATACACTCCAGCCAAGTGGCCGATGTGCACGCCACCGTTGGCATACGGCAGAGCCGCCGTGACGGTGGTGCGTTTGAATTTGTTTTCTTCCATTATATATAATGTGATTTTTTTGTTTTCCAACTGCAAAGGTAGTGAAAAATCAGTAATTTGTGATATATTATTCTACTATGTGTGAGTTTTATTTTAAAGATAATGCTCTGTTCCGTGATAAATTATTACTTCTATCAGTTGTAAATAAAAAAGGATGGTCTCCTTTTGTGGAAACCATCCTTTTCAGTTGTCCTAGGCGGATTCGAACCACCACAAACAGAACCAAAACCTGTTGTGCTACCATTACACCATAGGACAATGCGACTGCAAAGGTAATGAAAAATATCTTTGCAGCCAAATATTTTCTTGCTATTATTTAACCGTAATCAAATAATAGTTCTTTTTTCCGCGCTGCACGAGGAGATATTTGCCGTCAATGAGGTCGTCGGCAGTCACCACGCGGTCGAAAGCAGGGAGCTTCTCCTTGTTGAGCGACACGCCACCGCCCTGCACGAGCTTGCGCATCTCGCCCTTCGACGCAAAAATCTTCACGTCGTCGCGAGTGAAGAGGTCGACAGCCGGTTGTCCGAGCTGGTCCTTGGCGAGAGTGAAGTGGGGCACGCCCTCGAAGATGGAGAGCAGAGTAGCCTCGTCGAACTTCTGGAGTGTTTCCTTCGTTCCCTTGCCGAAGAGGATGCTCGAAGCCTCCTGAGCCATCTCGAGATCCTCGCGCGAGTGAACCATTGTTGTCACCTCTTCAGCCAGACGCTTCTGCAGGATGCGGCGACCCGGATCCTCCGAGTGCTCTGCGATGAGAGCGTCGATAGTAGCCTTGTCGAGGTCGGTGAATATCTTGATGTACTTCTCTGCCTCGGCGTCGCTGACGTTGAGCCAGAACTGATAGAAGGCGTATGGAGTGGTGCGCTTCGGGTCGAGCCAGACGTTGCCGCTCTCGGTCTTGCCGAACTTCTTGCCGTCGCTCTTCGTGATGAGCGGGCAGGTGAGGCAGAAAGCTTCAGCCTCATTGCCAAGAGTGCGGCGGATAAGCTCCGTGCCGGTGGTCATGTTGCCCCACTGGTCGTTGCCGCCGAGTTGCAGGCGCACGCCGTAGTGCTGGTATTGGTAGAGGAAGTCGTAGCCCTGGAGAAGCTGGTAGGTGAACTCGGTGAACGAGAGGCCGTCGCGTGCTTCGCCGTTGAGACGCTTCTGCACGGAGTCCTTCGCCATCATGTAGTTGACGGTGATGTGCTTGCCCACTTCGCGAGCGAAGTCGAGGAAGGTGAAATTCTTCATCCAGTCGTAGTTGTTGACAAGCTCCGCCTTGTTAGGCTCGGTGCCGTCGAAGTCGAGGAACTTTGCCACCTGCTTCTTTATTGCCTCCTGGTTGTGGTAGAGAGTCTCCGAGTCGAGCAGGTTGCGCTCCTGGCTCTTGCCAGAGGGGTCGCCGATCATGCCCGTGGCACCGCCGACAAGCAGATAGGGCTTGTGGCCGCAACGCTGGAGATGGCGCAGCATCATGATGCCGCAGAGGTGACCGATGTGGAGAGAGTCGGCTGTGGGGTCGGTGCCCAAATACGCAGACACCATGTGGGTGTTGAGATATTCCTCAGTACCCGGCATAATCTGCGCGAGCATGCCGCGCCAGCGCAGTTCTTCAACGAAATTTTTTGCCATTGTTATAGTTGTTGGTAATTGATTCTTGTGACAGGCCTTTATGAGGCTTCTTGAGCCTTTCTAAGCCTTTTTCCCCTTGGAGAGCTTTCTGAATTCTAACTCCAAACTCCTTGTTCCTTTTTCATGGGACGGGGTCGTATCCCGATCCGCCCCACGGATTGCATCTTAGGATGCGCCATACGGCGAGAGCCATGCCCTTGAAGAAACCGTGCTTTAGCAGGGCTTGACGGGCATATTCGGAGCACGTGGGCTGAAAGCGGCAGGAGGCGGGGGTGTAGGGCGTGATGAACTTCTGATAGAAGCGTATTGGCTGCACTGTCAGCCAGGCGAGGGCATGCGATAGCCAGTGGAGTGCGCGCGGAACCAATCGCAGGGCGCGTTTGGCTGTGCCGGTAGAGTCGGTTGTCGTGGGCATCATTCGGCAGGTGTTAGTTTCTCGCCCATCCTGCTGAGCAGCTTCGTCATGCGCTCCTCCACCTCGGCTGTGGGGAGAAGTTGGTCGGCGGTCCAGATGAAGCACATCGACACAATGATGTCGCCGCGCCGCGTGAGCGTTTCCTGAAGGATGCGCTTGTTGAGGCGATAGGCTTCGCGTACCTGGCGCTTTATCCGGTTGCGCTTCACGGCACGCTTGAAGAAACGTTTCGGTACGCTGACCATCATCTGTGCCATCGGCTCACGACTGTCCTCGCTTCTCTCCTCCGCCATGTAGACGACGCGCAGCGGTGAGGCGGTCATGGCCTTGGCGCCGCCGCCCCGGAAGAGGCGGTCGATTTGCTTCTTGCTGTTGATGCGCTCCGATTGCGGGAGAGAGAAAGATGCTGTCATGTTGTTGTCGTATGGATGGAATTCTTACTTGTTGTTCTCGAGATACCAACGCAGGGCTCCCGTCATTGATGGGTGCTCCTTGGTGGGCGCTTCGAGGTCGAGGCGGTAGCCTTCGTCGGTGACGGCTTTCGCCGTGGCTGGACCGAAGGTGGCTATGCGCACGTCGTCCTGCTTGAAACCGGGGAAGTTCTTTGTGAAAGCCTTTATGCCGGAGGGGCTGAAGAAGACGAGCATGTCGCAGTCGAACTTGGCTGCTTCTTCCTCCGTGAAGTCATTGCTGACTGTGCGGAACATGATACACTCCTTATGGTTGAGCTTCTTGGCGTTGAGGAGCTGCTCCACGTCGTTGTTGTGGACGTTGCTCAGCGGCACGAGATATTTCTCTCCCTTGTGCTTCACCATGGTCGGGATGAGGGAGTCGATTTTGCCGGTGTTGCCGAAGAACACCTTGCGCTTGCGGTACTGCACATACTTTTGGATATAGAGAGCGATGGTTTCCGTCACGCAGAAGTACTTCATGTCCTCGGGAATAGTGATGCGCATCTCCTTGGCGAGCGTGAAGTAGTTGTCGATGGCGTGGCGCGACGTGAATACAACGGCTGTGAAGTCGAGCAGGTTAATCTTCTGCTGTCTGAATTCTTTCGGACTGAGTCCTTCCACTTTGATAAAGGGGCGAAATACGAGTTCTACGCCGAAGTCTCGGGCAATGTCGAAATAAGGCGACTTTTCGCTTGACGGTTCCGGCTGGGATATCAGAATCTTCTTAATCATATTCCTTTTGTATCTATATCTTAGAATATATGTGAGTATATGTTTTTATTTATAAATTCACTTTCAGATAGTTGCCTATCATCGTGAGCGCTCCGGCGAGTGCTGCGAAAGGCATTAATTCAAGCGTGCAAAAGTACAAAAAATTTTGCAGAAAACCGCCTTTGTGTCTGAAAAATATGATGTACGACTTGTAGAGCGAGAGCAGCTTGAAGAGTAGTATGACGGCTGTCGTGCAGACCAGCGTTGTCTCTACGGGCATCTCGAAGTAGGCCTGGAGCATCACGACCGGGAAGACGCACACTCCTTCCATGGCGAGGAAGAAGAGATAGGACTTTATCCAGAATTCGTTTTGTCTTCTGTCGAAGAACACCCATCCCGTGAGCCAGTAAAGCAGCGCCTTTACGAGCATATAGCCAAGAATGGTGAGGGCGAAGACGCCGATCACCTGGTATTGGTCGATGACGAACGTGTCGGTGACGTGGAGCTGCACGTAGAAGAAGTAGACCAGGGCGAAGAGCAGGCAGCTCTGCAGCACGAGGAAGAACTGGAAGCGAAGCTCGTCGGACGTCTCCGTGACGGCTGTCAGCTTCTCGCTCAGGGGCGGGCGGAAGAATTCCTTCGCTTGGCGGAGGATGAAGTGGCGCGACTTGGCGTAGGCTATCATGGCGAGCACGAAGCACACGAGCAGCAGCAATGTGATGACGTTGTCGCGGGCGATGCTGTAGGGCACGGGGTCGCCTGCGACGCCGAGACGTCCTCCGAAGAGGTCGGGATTGAAGAAAGGCTTGCCCGTGAAGTAGGACTCGCGGTAGTACTTCGGCATGTTCACGTCACGCCAGTTCCTGCCCGCGGGTTGTCCGGGCAGGTGTAGCGTGTCGGGTTGCTGGCTCCATGCGATGTCCGAGGGCTTGATGTTGGCCTGGATGGCGGAGTCCTGCTGCTCGGGCGTGGCGTTCTTGGGCAGCCAGCTGAGCACTTCGTGTGGCGAGGGTTGCCGGTGCTGCCGTTGCTGCACGGCGGCGCTGACGGGCAGTCCGTCCTCGCCGAGAACGATTTCTTCGGTGTGTATGGAGTCAGTTGTGTTCATAAATCGTCAGATGTGTATTTTTTAGAGTCCGAACTCGCGGCGGATGTCGTCCACGCGGTCGAGTTTCTCCCATGTGAAGAGTTCCACCTTCATGGTCTTCGTCTCGTGATAGCGTGAGGTGAAGGTCTTCTCCACGATTTCGTTCTTTCTTCCCATGTGGCCGTAGGCAGCTGTCTCGCGGTAGATGGGCTGGCGGAGCTTGAGGGTGCGCTCGATGGCTTTCGGGCGGAGATCGAAGAGTTTCTCAATCTTCTTTGCTATCTCGCCGTCGCTCATGTTGACGCGTGAGCGTCCGTAGGTGTTCACGTAGATGTTGACAGGCTCTGCGACGCCGATGGCGTAGCTCACCTGCACGAGCATCTCATCGGCTACGCCGGCTGCCACCATGTTCTTGGCGATGTGGCGTGTGGCGTAGGCTGCCGAGCGGTCCACCTTCGAGGGGTCTTTGCCGGAGAATGCTCCGCCGCCGTGAGCGCCCTTGCCGCCGTAGGTGTCGACGATGATCTTGCGTCCGGTCAGTCCGGTGTCGCCGTGGGGGCCACCGATAACGAACTTGCCCGTCGGGTTGACGAAGTACTTGATGTCGTCGCCAAAGAGGGCGAGCACCTTGTCGCTGTGTATCTGCGCCTTGACGCGCGGCATGAGGATGTTGATGACGTCGTCCTTTATTTTGGCGAGCATACGCTCGTCGTCAGTGTCGAACTCGTCGTGCTGCGTGCTGACAACGATGGTGTCGATGCGCTGCGGGATGCCCTCCTCGGAGTACTCCACGGTCACCTGACTCTTTGAGTCGGGGCGCAGGTAGGTCATCTGCTTGCCCTCCTTGCGAATGTCGGCGAGAACGCGCATGATGAGTTGTGCGAGGTCGAGAGTAACGGGCATGTAGTTCTCCGTCTCGTTGGTGGCATAGCCAAACATCATGCCTTGGTCGCCGGCTCCCTGCTCTTCCTCATCGGCGCGGCTGACGCCGCGGTTGATGTCGTCGCTCTGCTCGTGGATGGCTGTGAGAACGCCGCAGGAGTTGCCGTCAAACTGGTACTCCGACTTGTTGTAGCCAATCTGGTTGATGGTCTTGCGTGCGATGGTCTGGAGGTCGATGTAGGCTTCCGAGCGCACTTCGCCCATGATAATCACCTGGCCTGTCGTGACGAACGACTCAATGGCGCAATGCGCGTGCTCGTCGTAGGCGAGGAATTGGTCTACTAAGGCGTCTGAAATCTGGTCGGCGACTTTGTCGGGATGACCTTCTGATACTGATTCGGATGAAAAAAGATAATTCATTTTTTCCAATTTTAAAATTCTAATAAGTGGAAAAACACCAAATTACCGCTGTCCCTGCCCTTCATGTTCTTGCGTGTGTTATCCTTGCCGTGCATGGCTTGTCGGGGAACGGAACGTTGCAGTTTTAGCATTTTTTAGTGTGGTTGCAAGCAGCCAAATTCTTCCACAAGGGTTATACTTTTTTAATTCGGATGCAAAGGTACTGCAATTTGCAGACTTGACAAAATTATTGGCAGTTTATTTTTGTATCCGCCATTTCGAGTGATGTCATGAAAGAAGCAATAACTGGGAGAGGGGGCGCCCTCGCCCCCGACATACAAAAGAGCCATTCCATTATAGGGACGACTATTCCTTATCGGGGGCGAGGGCGCCCCCTCTCCCAGTTATTTGAAAGTCACCGTCGTGAATCGGAAGATTATGACCACGTAGTTCCAAAATCCGGATTAACCAGAACGTATTGGTCGGGCGTGACAATCCTCCTATTTATTGCGAGATTTACTCTTCGGCGAATGCCGCAGCCTCGGCGGCAGCAATGATGTCCTCGCGGCTTTGCTCCTTGGCGGAGATGTGGCTGAGGTCGAATTCCTTTGCCTCAAGGTTGAGGCTGGAGCTGTTGCCATCGGCAGCGGGCTTGCTGTCGGGGTGCTGTTCCTGCTGGTCGTCGGCAGGCTTGTCAGCGTCGTCGCGGTACATCGGTGAGCGGCGCTTGCGCTTGGCGCGCTTCAGAGTCTCTATGGCAGCTTCGGCATGAGCCTCCACCTCGGGGTTCTGTATGATGAAGTCGTCGGCGGTTTGCTCTGTCGAGGGCACGTTCTCCACGGGCTCTTCCTCCATCTTCGTGCGGTCGGTCTTGGCGGCGAAGACGCGGTCGATAAACTGCGGTTCGCGGCGCAACTTCTCAAGCGTCAGTTTGGAGGCGAGCTGCTGGCTCTCCTTCTTGCTGTAGCCGCTGCCCTCGCATCCGTCTACGCCCTCAAGCTTCACACGGTACTTGAAGACGGGTGATCCCGTCTTGTCCTTCTCCTGCGTGATGACAGTGAAGTCTATGCGCACGCGGTTTTTCTGGCTCCATTCGATGAGCTTGCTCTTGAAGTTCACTTCCTTGTAAGCAACCTTGTCGATGTTTATCATTTGTGCCAGTATGCGCTTGCGCATGAACTCCATGCAGGCGTTGTAGCCGCGGTCGAGATAGATAGCTCCGACGAGAGCCTCGAAGGCGTTGCCGCCCATGTAGGAGTTGTGCGACTGTGAGCGTCCGCTCGAGAGTATGAGCTGGTTGACGCCCATTTCCTGCGCGAGGCGGTTGAGCGTGTCGCGCTGCACGAGCTTGGAGCGCGTGTTGGTGAGAAATCCCTCGCGCTTGCCGGGAAAGTGGCGGTAGACGATGTCGCCTACGGTGGCGTCAAGGATGGCGTCGCCGAGAAATTCGAGGCGCTCATTGTTGACAGGCTTACCCTTGGCGTTGCGCTTGTACATGCTCTTGTGCATTAGCGCCAGCTTGTAGTAGCTGATGTCGTGGGGGTAGAAGCCGATGATTTGACGTAAAGACAAATAAAGCTCCTTGTCCTTGCGGAAAGGGAGCTTCATTCTGTCGATGAGATTACTCAGCATATTTCTTGAATATTACGCAGGCATTGTGGCCTCCGAAACCGAATGTGTTGCTCAATGCGGCACGCACCTCGCGCTTCTGAGCCTTGTTGAAGGTGAAGTTGAGGTTGTAGTCGATTTCCGGATCCTTGTCGTCTTCCTCGTGGTTGATGGTAGGCGGAATGATGTCGTTCTTCACTGCAAGCACGGAGGCGAGAGCCTCTACTGCGCCTGCTGCGCCGAGCAAGTGGCCGGTCATTGACTTTGTTGAGCTGATGTTGAGCTTGTATGCTGCGTCGCCGAATACCTGCTTGATAGCCTTTGCCTCTGAGATGTCGCCCACGTGTGTTGATGTGCCGTGCACGTTGATGTAGTCGATCTCGTCGGGCTGCATTCCGGCATCCTCAAGTGCGTTCTGCATCACGAGGCAAGCACCGAGACCCTCCGGGTGGGAGGCTGTGATGTGGTGGGCGTCGGCGGACATGCCTGCGCCGACCATTTCGGCGTAGATCTTAGCTCCGCGTGCCTTGGCGTGCTCGAGTTCCTCAAGGATGAGGCAGCCAGAGCCTTCGCCCATGATGAAGCCGTCGCGAGATGCGCTGAACGGGCGTGAAGCGTGTTCAGGGTCGTCGTTGCGTGTGGAAAGGGCGTGCATGGCGTTGAATCCGCCTACGCCGCTGGCTGTGATGGCAGCCTCTGCACCGCCGCTGACGATGATGTTGGCTTTGCCGAGACGGATGAGGTTGAAGGCGTCGGCGAGGGCATTGGTAGATGATGCACATGCTGACGTTGTCGCATAGTTGGGACCGTGAAATCCGTACTTGATGGAGATCTGGCCTGCTGCTATGTCGGCGATCATCTTCGGAATGAAGAATGGATTGAATTTAGGAGCGTCGCCTTGGTGCTGTGCCCAATAGCCCACTTCTTCCTCGAAGGTCTTGATGCCGCCGATACCCACACCGAAGATAACGCCGATGCGGTTCTTGTCTTCCTCGTCAAGGTTCATGCCAGAGTTCTCCACTGCCTGCTGTGCGGCAATCAGGGCGAGCTGAGCATAGCGGTCCATCTTGCGGGCCTCCTTGCGGTCGATATAGTCGTTGACCTTCAGATTTTTTACCTCGCAGGCGAACTGAGTCTTGAACAGTGAAGCGTCGAATAATGTAATAGGTGCTGCGCCGCTTACGCCCGCAACAAGGTTGTTCCAGGTTTCCTCGGCGTTGTTACCCAACGGAGTAACGGCTCCGAGACCTGTCACTACTACTCTTTTTAATTCCATTTAGTAAAATTCAGTTCATGGTTGAAAAAATGGTTTATGGTTTATGGCACAAGTGGAATTATAACGAACACGTTTGTAACTTGTTGGCCATATTGCGTACCATAAACTATAAACCATAAACCTTATTTATTTTGCGTTCTCCTCGATGTATGCGATAGCGTCGCCTACAGTGCCGATCTTCTCAGCCTTGTCGTCGGGGATAGAGATGCCGAACTCCTTCTCGAACTCCATGATGAGCTCTACAGTGTCGAGAGAGTCTGCGCCGAGGTCGTTGGTGAAGCTTGCTTCCGGCTTTACGTCGGCTTCGTCAACACCGAGTTTGTCAACGATGATAGCCTTTACTTTTGATTCGATTTCTGACATAATTCTAATTTTTAAAATGTTTATAATATTGATTTCTAACCTAAAACGGGTGCAAAGGAACGAATTTTTATCCATATAGGCAAATATTTTTAGATAAAAAGCCGTTTCTTCTGCACAATAACCCCTTTATTGTGCAACTTTTGAGCCTTTTTCTTTCCTCCTATTACTCAAAATGATAGAGGAAGGTGGCGATGCCTGTGAGTGCCTTCTTAGGTGAATCCTTGATTTCGATGGCGAATTTTATCTGTACCTTGGCGATGCCGCGGAGGTTCTCGATGGCGTAGAGGTCGGCGACGAGGCGGATGGATTCGCCCGACTTCACGGCCTGTCCGAACTTCATCTTGTCCATGCCGTAGTTGACGAGCATCTTCACGTTGTTCACCTCCACAATCTGTGCCCAAAGGTAGGGCAGCATGGAGAGCGTGAGGTAGCCGTGGGCGATGGTGGTCTTGAAGGGACTCTCCTTGGCGGCGCGCTCCTGGTCGACGTGTATCCACTGATGGTCGAGGGTGGCGTCGGCGAAGAGGTTGATGCGGTCCTGCGTAAGTTCTACGTAGTCGGACACGCCGATGTTCTTGCCGAGAAGAGCGGCAAACTCATGATAACTGTTGATAACTACTTTACTCATTTCTTTATTTTCTTGTTCCTGTATATGTTTTTTGCGTAATATATATATTAATGTGTAATCAAGCCCTTATCAATGGTTGGCGGAGAGAGTCTGCCGCTCCGTTGTTAGTCGCCGTCGGGCGCGTAGAGGAAGTCGTGGAGTGGGTCGGGATAATCGAAGATCTCGCCTTCGCGGAAGAATCGCTTCATCTCTATCTCTGCCGTCTCCACGGAGTCGGAGGCGTGTATGATGTTCTCCTGTCCGCTCATGGAGAAGTCGCCGCGGATGGTGCCGGGCGCAGCCTTGCGTCCGTTCGTGGCGCCCACGATGTTGCGCACTACTGTCACGGCGCTGTTGCCCTCCACGCACATTGCCACAACTGGTGCCGACTTCATCGATGCCGTCAGCCACGGGAAGAACGGGCGGTCTTTCAAGTGGGCGTAGTGCTCGTTGAGGATTGTGTCGTCGAGCTGCATCATCTTCATGCCCACAATGCGCAGACCCTTGCGCTCCAGGCGGTTGATAACTTCGCCGACCAAGCGGCGCTGAACTGTACACGGTTTCAGAAGAATTAATGTTTTCTCCATAGGATTCTAAGTTTTGGTTTATACGTTAGATTTTCTTGCGGGGGTGTTAAACTGCTGCAAAGTTACGCCTTTTTCTGTAATAATCGAAACTTTAGGTCTTGACTTGTGTCAATTTGTTGAAATTTAATGAAAAATATTGTTTGAAATCTTGCACATAAAAAAAGTTTTACTTACCTTTGCAACGTGTTCGAGAGAATGCAATGTTTTTTCATTAGGTTAGTAGTTTGATAGATTTTAAGGTAAAGATTATGTTATTAGATTTTTCAAAACTACTGCAGCATTTTATTTTGACAACTTCGGTTGTCTAAGGTTGCGATAGTCGAGAAACAGCTTTATTTAACATTATTCTTTGAGAGGCCGGTGCGAGTGATTCGTGTCGTCCTTTTTTTTTTATCCCTACCTCATCTGCTTGAACTTTATTCACCCCCCAAAAATAATTCTTCTCAAGTTCCTGATTTATTGCCACATGGACACTGCTTTATTGCCACATGGACACTGCTTTATTGCTACATGGACACTGCTTTTTGCCACATGGGCACTGCTTTATTGCAACCTTACCCGTGGCGGAGGTCTCCGGCCTCCG
>DLKG01000007.1:15902-22570 GCA_002490315.1 Prevotella sp. UBA7594
CCGCCACGGATAATCCCAATTTGCGAGTTTTGACACACCATTATCGCCCAGGGCAAAGTGCATGGCGGCAGGCAAGGGCTGAAAGCCCTGAAAGCTCATAGCCCAGGGCATCGCCCTGGGTGAAGTGCATATATGTGGAAGGTCGCCCTGAAAGGGCAATAGCTTCATCCTGTTTTGTCGCTTGTGCTCATCCTACATTCTGGAGATGTCGTTTGCTCTTGGTAGAGCGGTTCTTTCTCTTTCGCGTCACGGCTGTGGCTGATGCGTGTCACGGTTGTGGCTGATGCGTGCCACAGCTGTGGTAGATGCCCGTCACGGCTGTGAAAAGGTAACTTTAATTCGTTGATAGCCAAATCTGTCTTTACAAACTGCCACTACTCTCACGTTAATATCTTTCAATATGAAGAAACAAATTGATTAAAATCTACGAATTGTATGTTTTTTTAATAAAATTAACCCTTATTCTGCACAGGCAAAGGGATTTATATTTAATTTTGCAACAAAATATATAAAGCTATGAAGAAATTATTACTTGCAATGCTGCTTTTGCTTGGTATCGTAACCACAGCAAGCGCCCAGCTGCCCAAAGTGACTCTGAAGAGCATCGACGGCAAGACAGTGTCCACCGACACACTCAACAACGGCGGCAAACCATTCATCGTTGACTTCTTCGCCACATGGTGCAAGCCCTGCAACCGTGAGCTTACAGCCATCAGCGAGGTCTATGAAGACTGGCAGGCAGAGACTGGCGTGAAGGTAATAGCCGTTTCCATCGACCAGGCACAGAATATAAATAAGGTGAAGCCGCTTGTTGACAACCACGGCTGGCAGTATGAAGTGCTCCTCGACCCCAACAGCGACTTTAAGCGTGCTCTCGGCATACAGACCATTCCTTATGTCATCGTATGCGACGGCAAGGGCAACATCGTCGCCAAGCACAACGGCTACACCGAGGGTGCAGAGGAAGAGCTCATAGAGGAAGTGCGCAAGCTTCTTAAGTAACTCCCAATTAACAAACACTGATGTATCGCAACAAAACACTAACGCTCGCTCTCGCCGCCATGATGACGGCAGCGACAGCAAGCGCACAGAAAATAAAAGTAACGAAGGACTACGACGTGACACTCACCGGTAGCGTGCAGACCGACTTCCTCGTTCCGCAGGAAGACAAGAGCATCGGCACCGACGAAGTGTCCGACAAGGTACTCAACAACACATATGTTGAGCTCCATGCCCTCTCCAAATACGTGGACGCCGGCGCGCGTCTCGAATATCTCGAGCATCCGCTGCCCGGATTCGAGAAGGACTTCAAGGGATGGGGTGTGCCTTTCTATTATATAAAAGGAAAACTCAAGAACGCCGAGCTTACTCTCGGCAACTACTACGAGCAGTTCGGTTCGGGCTTCATTCTCCGTACCTATGAGGAACGCGCCCTCGGCATCGACAACTCTCTCCTCGGCGGACGCCTCGTCGTGCGCCCCGTAAAGGGCGTGCAGCTGAAGGCTCTCGTGGGCACGCAGCGTCAATACTGGGAGCACAACTCCCTCGTGAGCGGTGCCGACATGGAGCTGAGCCTCGACCAGTGGTTCAAGAAGATGGCGCAGTCGGGCACTTATCTCACGCTCGGCGCGTCATGGGTGAACAAGCACGAGCATGTCAATGAAGAAATCTACGCCGACCCCACCCACAAGCTCCGTCTCCCCGAGAACGTCAATTCATGGGACGTGCGTGCCAATCTCCAGAAAGGCAACTTCAACGTCCTCGCCGAATATGCGCAGAAAACGCAAGACCCTACGCTCGACAACGGCTATATCTATCGCAAGGGTTACGTTGCGATGCTCTCCACGTCGTATTCGCAGAGCGGCATGAGCGTCCTTTTGCAGACCAAGCGCTCCGACAACATGGCGTCGCGCTCCAAGCGCACCATGACAGGCATCTCTTCGTTTGTCAATCACCTGCCTGCCTTCACAATGGATCAGACCTACGCTCTCGCTGCCCTCTATCCCTACGCCACGCAGTACGCCAAGGGCGAATGGGCTTATCAGGCTGAGCTTGGCTACAAGTTCAAACGCCACACGTTCCTCGGCGGCAAGTACGGCACGAGCTTGAAGTTCAACTTCTCTCACGTCCACTCCATCGACAAGGACTATCGCGGACTGACCACGGACGCTGCCGACGGAGCAGTAACGCTCGCTCCAGGCGAAAAGGGCACTGACGGCTACGGCTCGTCTTTCTGGAAATGGGGCAAGGAGAAGTACTATCAGGACATCAACGTGCAGCTTGAGAAGAAGTTCTCCAAAATCTTCAAGCTCAACCTCATGTACATGAACCAGTACTACAACAAGACGGTCATCGAGGGTGAGGGCGGAATGATACATTCCAACATCTTCATCGCCGACGCAAAGTTCCGCATCAGCAACAAGGTGACGCTCCGCGGCGAGGCACAGTACCTCAGCACCAAGGACGACCAGGGCGACTGGCTCTACGGTCTTCTCGAACTTTCCGTGCTCCCCGGCTGGATGTTCACCGTCAGCGACATGTACAACAGCGGCGTTACGAACCTCCATTACTACCAGGGACTCGTAACCTTCACGCACGGCTCCCATCGTCTTCAGGCAGGCTACGGACGCACGCGCGCCGGCTTCAACTGCTCTGGCGGCGTCTGCAGATACGTGCCGGCGCAGAAGGGCGTGACCGTGTCGTACAACTATAATTTCTAAAGCAACGAAGGCAATATGAAACTCAACATACTAAAATGCGCCGCCCTCGCGGCAGTGGCAACAGCCTTCACGGCATGTCATGACGTCGACGACAACGACCGCCTCGTCTATGTGAAGCCATCCATTCCGGACACGCCAGAGACGGAAGTGCGACGTGTCCTCATCGAGGATTTCACGGGTCAGGCGTGCATCAACTGCCCCAGCGCCACTGACGAAATACACAGCCTCCAGTCGGTGTACGGCTCCAACGTCGTAGCCGTGGGCATCCACTCGGGACGCTTCTCCAAGAAAGCCCCGACCTACAAGTCGCCCTATCCGCTTTGGACAAAGCTCGGCGACACGTACTACAACTATTGGAACATCTCCTCGCAGCCCCACGGCATCATCAACCGCATCGGTGGCGAGCAACTCTATCAGCAGTGGGCGCAGCTCGTCGCAGCCTACATACAGCAGCCTGCCGGACTCCACATTGATGTCAACAACGTCTACGATGCCTCCACGAACACGCTCCATCTCAACGCTGTGCTCAAGGCTCTCCGTGGCAACAACATCAGCGGCAAGCTCCAGCTATGGGTAATCCAGAATGGCATCAATGGCCTACAGCTATTCCCGGGCAACCGCCGCGAGAATGCCTACGAGCACAACCACGTCTTCCGCTTCGCCGTCAATGGCGACTGGGGCGAGGCTGTCAGCATAGACTCGGAGCAGGAGATGACCGTCTCCTACGACGTCAACCTAACGGCAGAGTACGAGAAGATGAAGGCTGAGAACGCTGACGCTCCCGCCTTTGTGCCTGAGAATATGTCTGTCGTGGCGTTCGTCTACAATGACGGTGGCGTGGAAAACGTCATCCAGGTGCCGTTCATACAGCAGTCACAGCAATAATAATCACACAACATTCATTCAACATCGTAAAAGAAAGAATAAAGATATGAAGAAGACTCTACTACTCATGGCGGCTGCAATGTTTGCAGCTTCGTCATTCGCCCAGGTCGACCGCACCTTCGTCTTCACCGACAAGGACGGCAACGAATACCCCGACGGCACAACCATCACAGCCGACGATCTGGAATACATAATGTATAACCCGGAAGACCCTGCTGAGGGTGGCTATCTTCAGGTTAACAGTGGTCTTTATGTTAAGAACCTCACCGACGAAACTCAGGGCGCAGGCGCATCCGTTAGCCTCACGGAACTTAACGGCGGCGTGTGCCAGTTCTGCTTCCCGTCCACATGTATTGACAGTTGGGGCAGCAACAAGGGTGATGCGGTGAAGAGTAGCGCCGGCGACATCAAGGCAGGAGAAATGCTCGATTTCGCCACGGAGTTCTTCCCCGAGAATGACGGCAACGCAACCGTCGTTGCGCAGGTGAACGTTTATGAGCGTACCATCACGAAGACTGTAATAGCAGGAATTCCTATCGAGAAAGTCACCTATAAGGAGCGCGACGTAACCGGTCCTTCCATCACCATCAACTTCGTGGCAAGCGGCGTGACTGCTATCAAGGATCTCTCCGCCAGCAAGCCCGCTACCATCGTGGCTCGCTACTCCGTCGACGGCAAGCGCCTCTCAGCTCCGCAGAAGGGCCTCAACATTCTCAAGCTCTCCAACGGCAAGACCATCAAGGTCGTTGAGAAATAAAGCAGCATCTAATGACGAGAGTCATAAAAAATAAGGTTATTTAATTTTAGTTAGTTAATAAGTATGAAGAAAATTTTACTTTCAATGTTCGCTTGTCTGCTGTCGGCATCAGCAGTGAGCGCTCAGCAGGCTGTGGGCGACTTGAAGTCGCCTAAGTTTGGCAAGACAGATGTTGCAGAAGTATTCTCAAAGGCTTCTGCAGACAAGACAATCAAGAAGGCTCCGAAGAAGCTCAAAAATGACCAGCGCTATTTGGGCCTTTCCGGCGCAGACACGCCTTATTCTTATTATGACGTATCTAGTGATGTTCAGAGTATTGATGCTGTAGCTTCTTTCGTGCCGAGTTCGCTCTTTTCAAAGTACGTCGGTGCAAAGGTTGTCGGCATGCGTTTTGCCGGACTTACTCTTCCTGAGGACGGCATCTCTGGCATCGTAGGCGCATATAACGAAACAAGCGGCTCTGTAAGCATCGTTGCCCAGAAGGAGCTTGATGAAGTTACAAGCTGCGAACTCAATGGTCAGGAACTTACCACCAATTGGAATGAGGTGATGTTCGACCAGCCCGTGGAGATCACTTCCGACATGGATGCCCTCCTGGTTGGTTATACCACAGCCAACAGCGTTCCTAATGTGCTCGTAGGTTACGGTACGGGTGTTGACGGATGGCCAGGTGCTCTGTATCTTGGCACCACCTCACAGTCTTCCACTGCGTCATGGTACGGCTTTAGCAACTATACTCTCATGACCCAGCTTATCATTGAGAAGACAGGCGGTTTCACCGACGACTTGACTATCAGCGATTTCAAGGTGGCTCCTTTCGCACAGAGCAACGGCACTCTCAATGGCTATGTGACATTGAAGAACTGGGGCTCAAATCCGCTCAATACATATTCTCTTGACTTCACTCTCGATGGTAAGACAATCCACACAGAGGCTGTCAATGGCAATGACGACTACGCCATCTCCAATGATGCTTCTCTATTGACCGTGGAGCTTCCTATGCCTGCACTTGCTGCAGCCAGCGAGCATACGATAGGCGTGAAGGTTGCAAGCATGAACGGCGGTGCACCTACCGGTGACACTTCTGATGACGCTGCCGAGACCACAACGACTGCCTACGACCAGCACGCTCATACACAGGCTTCCCTCCTCGAGCACTTCACTTCTTCTTACTGCACCAACTGCCCGAACGGCTACGAGCTCCTCACGCGTCTTACAGAGCAGCGTCCCGACCTCAAGTGGGTGGCTATCCACGGCGACATGTCTACAGGCTCTGACGAGCTCACCATTGACGAGGGCGCGTACTACACTACATACATGGCTCCTGGCTATCCTTCAGCAGCTTTCAACCGCTACTATTGCAACTATCCGAGCGTAAACAGCGATGGTATGGCTGCTGTCGTGGTGAACTACGGTTCTGAGGATAAGGCCATCAACCAGGGCGTTCAGGTTATGTCTGCTGTTACAGACCTCTCAAAGACGGAGATTCCTTCTTTCGTAACTCTTAACCCGACTGTTAAGTTCACTAAGGACGGCTCCACTTCCGGCACTATTGAGGTTTCTGTTGAGGGCACTGGCGTAGCAAACGCTCATCAGTATCTTAACGACTGCTCAATCACAGCTTACATCGTTCAGGATGGTCTTACAGGTCGCCAGCTCAACGGTAGAAACTGGGTTAGCAATTTCGCTCACCGCAACACTCTCCGTGGTGTAATCACCAACTCTGGCAACCCTGCCGGCGACCTCATCGAGTGGAATGGCGACAACTTCACATGGACTGCTTCCAAGGAGATTCCTGCAGAGTGGTATGCCGACGGCACAACACTCAATGTCATCGTATTCGTCAGCAAGCGTTTCTGGGACGGCATGTCTACAACTACCAGCGGCGACTATACGCTTCCTGCTTGGGTTGATGCAGACAAGGGCTGGGTTAACCAGTGTGTTGAGCTCTCCGACATCAAGGAAGGCACAACAGCCGTTAACGGCATCGTAAACAACGACGCCAACGCTTCTGTAGTGGCTCGCTTTGCTGCCAACGGCGCCAAGGTTTCAGCTCCCGTTAAGGGTCTGAACATCGTGAAGATGTCTGACGGCTCCGTTCGCAAGTTCCTCGTTAAGTAATACATTTGACGATTGACATTACGTCATGCGCATTTGAGACATTACGCTCATGCGCATTTGACGATAGACATCGCGCCCTGAAAGGGCAAAAGCATCAATAATGAGAAGCTTTTGCCCTTTCAGGGCGCTTTTTGCATTTAATCATTTTGGAATGTTGCTACTTTGCCGTACCTTTGCATAAGATA
>DLKG01000018.1:0-24194 GCA_002490315.1 Prevotella sp. UBA7594
TATTCAATTTGCAGTACCTTTGCAAATCGTTGGAAACAGTGTCTCGGTTCTGCCGCTGCTGCGCATAGGTGCAGGAGAGGAAAGTCCGGGCAGCGCAGGGAACTCCACTTCCGAAAATAGAAGCTGTCGGCGACGGCAGGTGTCGGTAGAAGAAAACAACCGCCGCGCTTTGTGCACGGTAAGGGTGAGAAGGTGGTGTAAGAGACCACCAGCCAGTGGGCGATCACTGGGCTGTGCCATCTGGGGGCTGCAAGTTCATGTATACCATCGTTTGAGGGCGTCCCGTCCGAACATTAAATGTACGATGGAGGGTAGAATGCTGGAGCCGCAGGGCGACTTGCGGAGTAGATAAATGGCAGAAAGCTCGCACGCCAGCAATGGCGCGCGAGAAACGGAACCCGGCTTATAGAGATACTGTTTCCAACGTTTTTTTTAATTCCTTTTCGTTATGTGCTTGTTTACTGGGATGCAGTGGGAGTCCTTTATCTCGCCGATGACGATGATACTGTTGAGGCTACCTATGCAGTCGATGTTTCCGAGAGTGTTGAGCATAAAGTCTTGGTATTCCTTCATGTCGTGGGCATATACTTTTATTTGAAAGTCAAAGTCGCCCGTTGTATTGTAGCATTCTGTTATTTGGTCGATGTTCTGCACAGTGTCCATAAATTGCTGTATGAGATTGTGGGTGTGTTGTTTTAGCCGTATGTTGCACAATACGATTACGTTGTGGCCAAGCTTGTGATGGTCTACAACAGCCGAAAACCTTGTTATATAGCCTTCGCGCTCCAGACGTTTCTGTCGCTCGAAGGTGGGCGATGGCGAAAGATGCACACGCTCGGCAAGCTCCTTTATGGTCATGCGTGAGTTTTGCTGCAATAGTTTCAGAATTTTTATGTCTACTTCGTCGAGAAATTCTTGGTTTGTCATATTTCGTTGTTTTGGTTTTGTTATTGCGTGGAACGGTTCTTCAGACCGAACTTTCAGTATTTTTCTGCAGAATAATATTCTGCTTGGATTTCGTTTTTAGAGCAAAGTTAGCATATTTTTCCGAATTTCAAAGAATATTTGGCGAATATAATTCTATCCGTTAACTTTGCATCCAGTTAAACAAAAACAAGAAATTTATAAAAGAAAAGAAATATGAGCAATTTGAGAAACAGTCATTTTGAAGCCGTAGGCAGCTATCTGCGCCCGGTAGAGTTGAAAGAAGCAAGAGCCAAGTTTGCAGAGGGCAATATCACAGCCGATGAGTTGCGCGCTGTTGAGGATCGCCTCATCACCGACGTGGTGAAGAAGCAGAAGGCTCACGGCTTGCACTATATCACCGACGGCGAGTTCCGTCGCAGCTATTGGCATCTCGACTTCATGTGGGGATTTAACGGTGTTGAGCACATCGAGCTCGACCATGGCTACCAGTTCCATGGTGAGGAAACCACCCATGGCTCGTTGAAACTTACAGGCAAAATCTCTGGTGAAAACCATCCATTCATCAAGGACTTCCTCTTCGTGAAGCAGTTTGAGGAGGACGGCATCAAGGCAAAGCTCACCATTCCCGCCCCGGCGCAGTTCCTCGCTGAGCTGTTCCGTGGCGACAACACAAAGAACACACGTGAGTTCTATCCCAACACACAGGAACTTATTCATGACATAGCTAAGGCTTACCAGACATTCTTCAAGGAAATCTACGACGCAGGCTGCCGAACAGTGCAGCTCGACGACTGTACATGGGGCATGATTGTCGACGACGACTTCTGGAAGTCGATGGCAGGCACAGGCTTCACGCTTGAGCACGAGGCACTGCAGTATCTCAACGTCAACAATCTCGCCATTGATGGTAAGCCCGAGCAACTTACCGTTAATACCCACGTGTGCCGCGGCAACTACCACTCGTGCTACGCCACGAAGGGTGCTTATGACCCTGTAGCTCCTTATCTCTTCGCCAAGGAGAACGTCGACACATATTATTTAGAGTACGACGACGAACGCTCGGGTAGCTTCGAGCCACTGAAGTATGTAGCCGACGGCAAGCGCGTGGTGCTCGGACTCATCACCACAAAGTCGCCAGTACTTGAGGACAAGTCCGAGGTGATAGCCCGCATACGCGAGGCTTCGAAGTACGTGCCTCTTGAGCGTCTCAGTCTCAGTCCGCAGTGTGGTTTCGCCTCTTGCGAGATAGGCAACAAGCTCACCGAGGAACAGCAATGGGCAAAGCTCGACCTTGTGCGCGAAATATCGGAGGAAGTGTGGGACTGACGCTGAAATTCACGTTTCCTTACACCATATCTATATAATAATATGAAAATCCAAGGTCAGTGTTCAATGTCACCATATATTTTAGTGGTGGCAATGGACATTGGCTTTTTCTGTTATAATGGCTTTATTTATATCGTTTTATACTATAATAAGTTTGCAATTCGATTTTTTTATGTAAATTTGTGCGGTCTAATATTTTGAGCCATATGAATGTAGAAGTATTGCGCGAATTGCCGCCATTGATGGAAAACGACTTTATGTACGTTGCCGACAGGCGGAAAAGAGAATTCACATATCCTATACATAAGCATGAAGTGTTTGAGCTCAACTACGTCGAGAATGGAGCCGGCGTGGTGCGCATTGTCGGCGACAGTACCGAGCCTATCCCCGACCGTGATCTTGTACTTATCACCAGTCCTGACCTTGAGCATGTCTGGACACAGGGTACATGTCCCACCAACGGCGAGATACGCGAAATAACCGTGCAGTTCTACCTCGACTTTACAAGCCCCAACAGCATATTCAACCGTATACCTCTGCGACCAATCAAAGCTCTTTTCGAGCATGCCCGCAATGGCGTGGCTTTCTCGCGCGAGGCTATTGAAAAGGTGTATCCCATGCTCGACACACTGTCGAAGACACATGACAAGTTCTATGCTGTCATCAAGTTTCTCACAATATTGTATGAGCTGTCGCTTTCAAGTGGCATTCGTGAG
This sequence comes from Prevotella sp. UBA7594, assembly GCA_002490315.1. Classification (GTDB taxonomy): domain Bacteria; phylum Bacteroidota; class Bacteroidia; order Bacteroidales; family Bacteroidaceae; genus Prevotella. The sequence continues at coordinate 2,970 of DLKG01000018.1, forward strand.
CTCGCCTCGTCTTCGTTTGCCAAGGTGGATGTTGACAGCGACAGCCGTCGCATACTGAAGGTTAAGGACTACATACTCAATCATTTCACCGAAGACATACGTCTTGCCGATCTTGCCGACCTTGTTGGCATGTCGCCCACTTCGTTCAGTCGCTTCTTCAAGCTGCGCACAAGCCGCACGCTCAGCGACTTCATTGTGGAAGTGCGCCTTGGTGTGGCAGCCCGTCGCCTTGTCGACACTACCGACAGCATCAGCGAGATATGCTACGGCTGTGGCTTCAATACGCTCAGCAACTTCAACCGCCTCTTCCGCAAAAACAAAGGCTGCAATCCAACGGAGTTCCGTGACAAGTATCACAAGACGAAAGTGATAGTCTGATTAGTAGTCAAGCTTGTGCCAGGTATTTTTTGCAAGAAAGTGCCAGCCAACGCAAAGATAATGCCAATGGCTTCGCTTTTTAATAAGTAATTTTGCAATCGTGAAAATAACTAAAGGCTACACTTATTAAAAAATCAATCAAATATTTTATATGGCAAAATACAGCAAGCGACTTTTCTTGTCAGCGTTGGCAACTGCCATGTTCTCAGGTATGCTTAATGCCGAGAACATAAGTCTCTCAACGCCCAACACGTCCCTCGTTGTCGACGCGACAAAGGGCGGAACATTCAAGTTTGTATATTATGGCGACCGTCTGTCGGCCTCCGACATAGCATCTCTGCAGAGCAGCGGCACGTCGGGCAAGGATGCTTATCCCGTCTACGGACTCAGCGGAGCCTCCGAGGCTGCTCTCTCCGTGCGCCATGCCGACGGCAACATGACGCTTCAGATGGATGTCGACAACATCTCCGAAACGTCGGAACAGCACGCTAAGGTGCTCAAGGTTAGGCTCAAGGACCGTCAGTATCCGTTCTTTGTCACCGTGTGCTATCGTGCTTTCAACGATGTAGACATAATAGAGATGTGGACCGAGATACAGAACGGCGAGCGTACCACAGTTACGCTCTCGCAGTTTGATTCGGCTTATCTGCCTATCCGCCGCGGCAACGTGTGGATGTCGCATCTATACGGCTCATGGGCCAACGAGGCACAACTCTCCGAGGAAGAGCTGAAACCCGGCACGTTTGTCATTGAGAACCGCGACGGCACGCGCAACTCCCACACATCGCATGGCGAGGTGATGTTCTCGCTCGACGGCAAGCCGCAGGAGAACACGGGGCGCGTCATCGGCGCAGCCATCTGCTACACCGGCAACTACAAGTTGCGCGCCGTGACCGACGACTCCGAGTATCACCAGTTCTTCGCTGGCGTCGACGAATACAACTCAGAGTATCATCTACGCAAGGGCGAAACCTTCACCACGCCCGTCACAGCCTTCTCCTACAGCAAGGAGGGATTGAGTGGTGTGAGCCGCAACTTCCACCGTTGGGGACGCGAGTATATGCTCATGCACGGCAACCGCGAGCGCAAGATTCTGCTCAACTCGTGGGAAGGAGTCTACTTCGACATCAATGAGCAGGGCATGGCGCAGATGATGGCCGACATTAAGTCGATGGGCGGCGAACTGTTTGTCATGGACGACGGATGGTTCGGATCTAAGTATAAACGCAACTCCGACAACTGCGCCCTTGGCGACTGGGTGGTCGACACGACGAAGCTGCCTCACGGCATCGACGGACTCCTTGCCGAGGCAAAGAAGCAAGGCATAAAGTTCGGCATTTGGCTTGAGCCGGAGATGTCTAACACCACGAGCGAGCTCTTCGAGAAACATCCCGACTGGGTGGTGAAGGCTCCGAAGCGCGACCTTCAGCTCGGACGTGGCGGCACGCAGGTGGTGCTTGACCTCTCCAATCCCAAAGTGCAGGACTTCGTGTTCTCCATCGTCGACAACCTCATGTCGAAGTATCCCGAGATTGACTACATCAAGTGGGACGCCAACATGAACATCTCCAATCACGGTTCGCAGTATCTCACTGCCAACGACCAAAGCCATCTCTACATCGACTATCATCGTGGTTTCGTGAAGGTGCTTGAGCGCATACGCGCCAAGTATCCCGACCTCACCATTCAGGACTGCGCTTCGGGCGGCGGTCGCGCCAACTGGGGCTATCTGCCTTACTTCGACGAGTTCTGGACGAGCGACAACACCGACGCTCTGCAGCGTGTATATATGCAGTGGGGCACGTCGTACTTCTTCCCAGCGATAGCCATGGCCTCGCACATCTCAAATGCCCCCAACCATCAGACCTTCCGCACCATCCCGATGAAATACCGCATCGACGTGGCAATGAGCGGACGTCTTGGCATGGAGATACAGCCGAAGATTCTGAACGATGAGGAGAAGACACTCTGCCGCAATGCCATCGCCGACTACAAGCGCATACGTCCGATAGTGCAGTTTGGCAATCTCTACCGTTTGCAGTCGCCGTTCGAGCATAAGGGTGTGGCGTCGCTCATGTACGTCACCGACAGCAAGGACAAGGCTGTGTTCTACTGGTGGAAGACCGAGACATTCGTCAACCAGCACTTGCCGCGCATCCCTATGGCTGGTCTTGACCCGCAGAAGCGCTATCGCGTTACCGAGCTCAATCGCATCGACAATGAGCCTCTGTCGTTCGAGGGCAAGACATTCTCGGGCGAGTATCTCATGCAGAACGGACTCGAAATACCCTACAAGCATAATGTAGACTACCACAAGCAGAATGACTGGGCAAGCCGAGTGTTGCTGCTTGAGGAAGCCCAATAGACAAAGGTGAAAAGATTGTTTCTGGATAACGTATTTTTTGTAGTAGTTGTAATATAAGCAGTTGTGATTTATATACTAAGTAGTAGTTGTAAGTAAGTATATAGAAGACAAAAACATTTTTAGGCGTTATAAAACGAAAAGACCTGCTTACTAAGGCTGTAAGCAGGTCTTTTCGTTTATTTTATTAGTTTTTTATTTTACCATAAACTTCTTGCCGTTCATGATGTACATGCCATGCTGAGGCTTGCTGTTGAGTCGCTTGCCATCGATGGTGTAAATCTTGTTGTCGGCTGCACGCTCGCTTGAGATGAGGTCAATGGCAGTCTCAGTGCCCTCGCGCACGAGTTCCACGCTGTTGATGGTGAAGTTCTTGCCTTGGATGTAGAGCTTGTCAGCCTCGATGTCGGTCAGCATCTCTTCTGTGAGCTGGAAGTCGAGAACAGTCTTTGCTGCGCTGAGGTCGGTGCAGTCAAGGATGTTGTGCCACGACGGACTGTTGGCGCAGAGCTGAATCTGCGAGTCGTCCTGTGCCGTGTAGTTGATGCGTACATAGTCGCCTACCTTAGCGCCCGCTTCTGTAAATGCTGATCCGGCAACCTCTACTGTATTGTCCCAGTTGCCGATTGTGGCAGGCTCGTTGAGCAATGTTGCCACAACGGTCTTCTCTGCAGGTACAGGAGCATCAGATACGAGTTCTACCTTGAGAAGGTTGACATCTTCACCGCCTTGCACTCTCACGCCGGAAGTCTGGATGTCGGCGAGGGTAGATTCTGTGATAGTGTATTCGCCTGTCGACTCGTCGCTAACGATGAGATCGGTCCACGGATTGTTGAGGGCAAGCTTGAAACCGCCGTTCTCTGTTGTCACCGTGATAATGTCGCCAACCTGCGCGTCGGCAAACTTTGCGCCTTCTATCTGCACGCCGTCACTCCAGTTGAGAGCCTGCTTACCTTCGAACAACACTGTTGTGGCTGCTGACATGCTGATGCACATCACGAGCAGCATCATTGATGTAAATAATTTTTTCATTTTGTTTTGGTTTTTAAATTGATTAAGTTGTTATTGATGTTTTTTATATGGAGGCTACGCCATAATCGCCGCAGCCTCCGTTCTTTTGCTTATTTCTTCACGATGCGTATGTTGCCTATGCAGAAGTCTGCCACGTATGCAGCCGACGGCTGCAGGATGAGGCGCAGTGTCTGCCAGTGTCCAACTTCGCTGATGCCCTTTGTAGCCATAGGTGCGAGTGGGAGAGTGACGGTCTGCCAGTTGCCGAAAGTGTTGATGCCGGCACCGTCGCCAGGATTCCATGCATACTCGCTGCCCCAGTTGAAATTGAACTTCAGTCCGGTAGCTTCCGTGAGAGGGTGATCCTTTGAGTTGAGCACCTCAAATTTCAGTACATAGTCGTCGAGATTGCTCAGGTCGCCGGCGTCAATCATGTTGCAGCTCAGGTCGATGGTGTTCCAAGCCCAAGCCCCGAAGTCGCCAGTGAAGTGAAGGTGGTTGTAGCCAAGCTTCGACGAAGCTGATGATGTGGCGTCGTCGCCTTCGATGGCAACGTTCACGCTGCCGTCTTTGCTCATCTGCACGCCAGAGAAGTCGCCATACAGCAGGTTCTTTGTCGGGCGGAACGGCAGTGTGGCAGTCTTTGTCTCGCCGTCGCTTGTAGCCCATTGCAGCGTGATGTCGGAGTTGTCGGGTGTGCCTTGCGGAATGAGCACCTTCATCGAAGTCTTGGTGATGTCGCTGACGGCAGCCTCGTTGCCGTTCACAAGCACCTTCGACTGGTTGCCGAAGTCATACACGTCGAAGTTGGCGCCATTGATGGTCACGTAGTCGCCAGCGTTGGCAAACTCATTGTCGATTGTTCCGACGGTGAGTGTCGGGAACGGCACCACGAAGTCGAATTGTGCAGTACCCTTGTCTGTGGTGTACTCAATCTTGTTCACGTGCTCGAACGACAGAGTCTCCGGCACGCGCACGTTGGCGTAGGTGGAAGCAGTGTAAGCCTCTGTGAGGTCTACGTCGACGGTGTTGAACTTCACCGACTTCACATTGTTGAGGTTGCGTCCCTCGATGCGCACCATCGTTCCTATCTCAGCCTCGGTGATGGGATTGGCAAGAGCTGTGTCGCCGATGTTGTAGACAGCCTTTATCTCAGGCGCGCCGTTGTTCTGTATTTGGTCGGCAGGTGTGTAGCCGTCGTTAAAGTCAACGATGTCGTCGCACGAAGCCAACCCCATGGAGAGCGTTGCTGCCACAAAAAGCGAAGCAACGGTTCTTATTGAAAAAATGTTATGGTTCATAGCTGAATGATTATTTTCTGCCGGGTGTTAGTTCCACCCGGGATTGTTCTTGGTGATGTATTTGTTGGTGTTAATCTCCGAAGCCGGCAGAGGATAGAGCAAGCAACGCTGCTGGCGCACCTTGCTCACTCCCGAGTCGTCGCTGCCTCCAAGAGCGTTCATAGCGTCGAGGTATATACCCCAGCGAATGAGATCCCAGCGGCGGTCGCCCTCACAGGCAAACTCCTTGGCGCGTTCCTCGATGATGGCAGAGCGGAGCTTTGTCTTGCTGTCAAGGGCTCCGGAGCCTTCAAGCGTTGCCTCATGAGCGTTGGAGCGATGGCGCACTTCGTTGAGATACTTCACTGCTTCCTCGCTGTTGCCAAGCTCGTTCTCTGCTTCGGCATAGATGAGCAGCACGTCGGCATAGCGCAGGAAAGGCCAGTTGCAGTCGGCATCCTTTATGGCGTCGTTTGTCACATCATCGTATTTTGTAGTGAAAGCCAGGCACTGCGAGTCCATCGAGTAGTAGTAGCTCACACCGTCGGCATATATGCCACTTGGTTCAGCCACATGCTCACCATTGAGGTTGTAGCCCGTTGCCTTGATGGTGTACTCCTCGTCCTTCGGATAGTAGAAACCTGAGTTTGACGCTTTCTGGGTGTAGGCGCGCCAGCGGTGCTTCACGCCCTTCACGATGCGCAGGTCATCGTGGTCGAAGAGGTCATACCAGTGGCGGGTGCATCCTATCCATCCTCCCTCCTGTATAAAGTCAGATCCAGTGGCAGTCTTGTAGCCTGCATACTGTGTGTGGATAGCATTCTTATATGTGGCATCGCCGCTCACGCTGCCCACGGAGAACATGAACTCGCTTGCCGTTGCGCTCGTGCGCTTCCACAGATCGTCGTAGGCGAGCAGTTCGTATGAGCCGTAGTTGCCGTCGATTACGGCTTTTGCCCACTGTGCAGCCTTTGTGTAGAGAGCCTTTGCGTCAAGAGCCTCGTAGCCGCTCACAGCCTGCTTCTGCAATGTGATGCTGCGCAGCGGAGCGTAGGTCTGTGTGTCGCCCGACCCGTTGTAGGTCTTGCCCGAACGTATGGTAATCTCAGTTCCGGCTGGCATTGCCGATGCAGCCTCTGTGGCATACACCTTGGCGAGCAGTCCGGCAGCCGAGCCTGCCGACGCGTGTCCAGCCTGCCAAGCAGCGTCGGTGTTCTTGTACATCATGCCGGCAGCCGACTCCAGTGTCGATGTTATGTATTCGTACACCTTGTCAACCGGCTGGCGCGGCTGGCTTACATTCTCGTATTTGCTGTCGTTCGATTGGATAGGAACCTCTCCATAAGCGCGCACGAGCAGGAAATAGGCAAGAGCCTTCTGGAAGCGCACCTCTCCGATGAAGTTGTTCTTTTGTGCTTCGGTGATGTTCTTCATCTCCTCTATACGGTTCTCAGCCTTGTTGGCGCGGGCGATGAGTCCGTAGCAACCCTTCCAAAGGGCGTCGGTCACGTCGTTCTCGCCCTGGAAGTTGCCCGTTCCGAACTTGTTGAACATCCAGTCAGGTCCTGATATGTAGTCGGCGTCAATCTCGATGACGCGCGGGAAGTAGCCCCAGCAGAACATATCGTATATCCATTTGCTGTAAACACCTGTCACCCACGATTTGGCGGCATCCTCGCTGTCGCCCACTTTCTCCTCGGTGATTTGTCCGTCGGGGTTCTCCTCAATCCAGCTGTCGCAGCTTGTGAGGCATAGAGCAGCCGCTGCGAGCGTGATGACGGATAATATATTCTTTTTCATTTTTTATGTCTTTTTTGATTCAAATTGAATGGTTATTAGAACACGATGTTCAGTCCAAGCGCGAAGCTGCGTGAGCTCGGGTATGAATAGCTGTCCACACCAGGACATGCAGCGTTGCTGCCACCTGCGTTCACGTCGGGGTCGAACCAGCTGTAGTTGGTTATCGTGAAGAGGTTGTTGGCTGTGAACGTGATGCCTATCTTGTCGATGAACTTCGTCGGGTGCATAAAGTCATAGCCGAGTGTGATGTATTTCATCTTGAGGTAGCTTCCGTTCTCGATGAATCGGTCGCTCATAAGCCATGTACGCGTGTAGCCTGCGGTAGCCTTCGGCCATTTGGCAGTAGCGGCGGTCTCTGGTGTCCAGCGTGAGTTGTAGGCATCGACGGTGATGTTTCCGATATTCGACATCTGAATGTCCGTCAGGTTATAGTTGAAGATGTCGTTGCCCTGGCTGCCCTGCAGCATGAACGAGAGCGATAAGTTCTTCCATGAGAGGTTTGATGTTAAACCATAGGTGAAGTCGGGATTGGTGTTGCCGATGATAGTGCGGTCTTTCTCCGTGATAACACCATCGCCGTTGAGGTCGCGGTATTTGATCTCGCCCACGTGCTTGAGAGCCTCGCGGTCGGACAGGTTGGCATACTCCTTGAAGGAGCGTACCTCGGCGATGTTGTCGAAGAATCCGTCCTCCACATATCCGAAGATGGTACCGATTGGGCAGCCGTTGCGCTGCAGGTACATCTGGTCGGCCTTGCTCCAGAGTGCAGTGGCGTACTGGTCGCCGTCGAGTCCGCCGATGCGGTTGCGGTTCATGGCGAGGTTGGCAGAGATGTTCCATTTCACAGGAGTCTTGGTCAGCACGGCATAGTTGAGAGTGAACTCAAGACCCTCGTTGGTGACATTGCCCGAGTTGATTATCATCTGTCCGAAGCCGGAGCTTGCCGGTATGGTCACGTTCTGCAGCAGGTCGCGTGTCTTCTTGTAGTAGTAGTCGACGGTGAACTGCAGGCGATTGTTGAAGAATCCGAAGTCGATGCCGGCGTTGAACTGTGCCGTGGTCTCCCACTTGAGGTCGGGGTTTGTCGGTCCGCGCCAGTCGATGAGCGAGTAGCCGCTTTGCAATGTGCCGTTGTAGGGATAGTTGGCGGCGTTGAGCAGAGTCAGTGTGCGATAGGCGCCGATGCCTTGGTTACCGGTTTCGCCATAGCTCAGGCGGAACTTGAGGTTGCTGAATATGTTGAGGTTCTTGATGAATGTCTCGTCAGAGGCGCGCCAAGCGAAAGCTCCGGAGAGGAATGTTGCCCACTTGTGGTTCTTTGCGAACGACGAGCTACCGTCGGTACGCACGCTACCGGTGAACATATACTTGCCGGCGAGAGTGTAGTTGATACGTGCGAGGAACGACTCAAGAGTCTGCTCCGTTTTGCTTGAGCTTATCACCGGACGGTCAAGCGCCAGCGACATGTCGGCATCCTTGGTCATGTCGGTAGGGAAGTTGGTGGCAGTCATCGACTCCGACTCGCCGATACCCTTCTCGAATGTCATGCCGGCAACAGCGTTCACTGCGTGTATGCCCCATGTCTTGTCGAATGTGAGGATGCTCTCGGCAGTCATGCTCTTCCATATATTCGATGCCTTGCCGCCCTTTCCGTTGTAGGGAGACTTACCCTCCTGAGTGTGGCGGTCGTAGTAGGTGCCGCGGTGTCCGTCGTTGTAGCCGAGACCGAGGTTCTGGCGGAATTTGAGCCAAGATGTGAACTTAGCCTCGAGATATGAGCTTGAGAACCATGAAATCTGCTTCAGTTCATCCTTCGCGCCATGCACATAGTTGTATGGGTTTGCTGCGAGCCAGTTGAGTTCGTCGAGCTGCTCGGTTGAAGTGTGTACACCGTATGTCGACGGGAAAATGAGAGCCGAGCGTATGATGCCGGTGTTCTCGGAGTTGGTGCGCTGGAAGTTAGTCACAGTGTTGGTGAAGAACGAGCTTGTGCCAATCTCGAGATATTTGTTGATGTGGCGTCCGATGTTTATTGACACGCCGTAGCGGTCGAATCCGGTGTTGCGTATGATGCCGTCCTGAGTGGTGTAGTTGCCCGAGAAGTTGTACCATCCCTTGTCGCTGCCGCCGCTCACGCTGAGGCTGTAGTCCTGCTGCCATCCGGTGCGGTAGATTTCGTCCTGCCAGTCAGCGGCAGCCACCTCGTCAACATTTCCGTATTCGTCCTGTCGCAAGCCCGGGTTGAGGAAGTCGTCGGGCGAGGGGTTGTAAGTGCCCTTGCTGTATACATAGCCGTTGCCTACGTAGGGATATTCCCATTCGCCGGAGTAGGGGTCTTTCTGTGTGCCTCCCTCATAGTAGCGGCTGTTGGCGGCAGCCTCGTTCTGGTAGAGAGCGTAGGTGCGTGCGTCGAGCACTTTCACGCGCTTGGCGATGTTCGACACGCTCCATTTGGCATTGAAATCCACCTTTGGCTTGCCGTCGCCCTTCTGTCCGCGCTTAGTCGTGATAATCACAACGCCGTTGGCGCCACGCGAACCGTAGATGGCTGTTGCCGAAGCATCCTTCAGCACCTCAATTTTCTCGATGTCGTTAGGGTTGATCATCGACAGAGGCGATGTGGTCTGGTTGTTGCCGTCGTTGGCGCCACTCTTCGGTGCGCCGTTAGGGTCGGTGCCGTAGGGCACTCCGTCGACGATATACAGAGGCTGTGACGATGTGGTGAACGAGTTGGCACCACGTACCGTGATGCTCACGCCTGCACCAGGTGAGCCATCGTTCTGCGAAATGTTCACTCCGGCAATCTTGCCCTGCAAGCCGTGAGCAACATCAGTTGTTCCGCCTTTCATGAGTTCATCGCTCTTTATCTGAGTCATTGAGCCGGTGAGGTCGCGCTTCTTCATCGTGCCGTAGCCGATGACAACAACCTCGTCCATAGTCTCGGCGTCCTCCTTGAGCGTCACCTCAATGTAGTTCTTGCCTTTCACATTAATCACTTGGGTCTTGTAGCCGATCATCGACACCTTGACAATCGACTTGCCTTGCGGAAGTGTGAAGGAGAAGTTACCATCAATGTCGGTGACACCTCCCACGCTTGTGCCTGGCACCTGTACACTCGCGCCTATCATAGGCTCGTTGTTCATACTGCCATCAAGCACTTTTCCTTTAATAATTGTCTGCGCGTTGATACTAATGCATGCCAGCAATAGTATAACATGTAAGAAAAATCTTCGTGCCATTTTGTTGTTTGTTATTATGATTTTTGGTTATTCCACTTTCATCAGTTCTATGCGTGTGAGTGTGAATCCTCTGCCTGTTATGACCATGCCCGATGTCTTGGCTTTGTCGAGTGATGTGGCGTCAAAGGTGAACACATAGTCGCTTCCGTCGAGTGTCTGCCATTGCGGTTCTGTTGCTCCCGATATGTCGAGCCACTTGCCGTGGTTCTCGCGTATAGACATTTGTGGAGTGACGCCTTCCTCTTTGGGCAGCAGCTTGTAGCTTATGACAAGCACGTCGTTCTCGGTCGCATGCTGGAATGGTTCTGCCGTAATGCGCAGGTTGCCGCTCCAGTCGTTGGGGAAAGCCTGCTCGCCATGAAACAGTTCGCCCGGTTGCAGCTTGTATTCCTTTGGTGCGTGCTGTGCGTTGGAAGTGTCATCAGAGCGTTCGCCCGTGAACGACACGATGCCAATCTGGTCGAGCTGGTAGTCCTTGCCGCCTATGCGCAGAGCCACGTTGTCGCCGCCGCCAGCAAGCTGTATCTTGATGAGCGGGGCCTGGTCGTCGATGTAGTATACGAACGAGTCGCCACCGATTGGCGCGCCGTCTACGGCTTGGCTTATTGGGTTCCACGTGAGGTCCATCAGTTTCACGGCCGATCCCGGCTTCGTCTTGCTGACGTGCAGTTTCAGTGCGTCGCCCACTTTCAGTGATGCCAGAGCCTTGCCCTTTATCTCGGCGCATCCTCCCCAGTTGGAGTCCATGCGCGTGGCAGGTCCGCTCCATACAATAGTCTCCTTGTAGTCGGCAGCATCGGTGAGTGTTGCGTAGAGAATGCGGTAGTCCTTGCCGCTAATGCAGAGTCCCGCGCTTTTCAGTGTGGGCAGCATTTCAGCCGATATTGTCATGCGGAACGGTCCGTCGACGCCGAAATATTTGTACTGTTCGGCTATCGCCTGCCAGTTTCCTGGATTTTGGAAAGTGGCTTGCGACGACCTTTTGTATCCGTCGGTATAGACCGTAAGCACGTCGCCCGCATTGGCATTGGCAAACAGCCGTGGCTCAAGCACAATCTTATCCTTCCATCCCGGACCGATGGTCTTTGGCCCGACGAGTACAACGCGCTCTGTAGCGTTGGCTGTGCCACAGAACAATGTGATGAGGCACAACATGCTCGTTATAAATGATTTGATGCTCATGTTTTTTAAGTTTTTGTTATTCTTGGTTTTCAGAACGAACGCTGCAGGATTGATGTCGTTGCCGACTCTCTTTATTTAGTGTTTTCTATAATGGCTTTCATCTGGTCGCGGTCGAGCACCGTTCCCGATGCGAAAGCCTCGTTCCACCATGTGCGGTCGGCAAACTTGTGAGTGTCGGAGTTTCCGTTGTCGTAGTCGTAGTCATACCACGTCATAAACCAGCTCCACCGTGAGCCTTCCTGCCATATCTCGCTCCATTTCGACATGTGTACCTCGTCGCCGTTACCACACTCGGCGAGTGTGATGAGTTTTCCAGGATATTCCTTCTGCAGTTGTTTGAACTCTTTCATCAGCGGATACTGAAGAGCGTAGTAGCTGTCGCGTCCTACGACGTCAACCACATCGTCGCCAGGATACCAGTCGTGGTCGCCCATCTGCGAGTTCCAAATCCATATAAGATTGTTGAGCTTGTGGTAATTGACGAGTCTGTCATACATGAAACGCCATAATCTCTTGTAGCTCTCTGCTCCCTTGGCTCCCCACCAGAACCAGGCCTTGCCGCCCTCGAACTCGTAGGTGTTGCCCGATGCCTCGTGCAGCGGTCGCCACAGGACGGGTATGCCTCGCTTCTGCATCTGTTTCAGATAGCCAGCCACTTGGTCGATGCCTTTTACAATCAGTTTGTAGCCGGCAGATGACGGATCGCTTATGCAGTCGGGGTCGAACGATGTTTCTCCCGGTGCCGTGCCTGGTGAGCAGGTGTAGTCGGTGCCGTTGTTGGCTGGCATCTGCCAATGCCACATACATCCGACGATGCCGCCTGCCTTTGCCCACTCGCGCACTGGAGTGTCGTCGCTGTAGTTGAGCCATCCTTTGCTGTTTACGTCCTTTGAGGCATGGATGTTGATGAAATCAAACACGTTGATGGCGGGATATTTTCCTGTCCAACTCTTCACAATGTCTGCCTCTTTCGTGTTCCAGTCTACACTTGCCACAGTGCCGGAGATTGTCTTCTTGCCATATTGTGACCAAAGAGCTTTGTAGAGTCGCTTTGTTTCAGACGTAGCGTTCGGGTTGGCGAGCGCGTGTGTGTCGCTGACGGGGGCAGTGCCGGGAGTAGCGGTTATGTCATTTTGGCTTCCTGCCTCGCCTGAGCATGATGCACTCGCCAACGGCAACATTGTTGCGAGTAACATGAGATAACGTATGTTCATATATCTTAAATGGTTAAGTTAGTAATCAACGCTGCAAAGTTATGACATTTATTATAATATCACTAACACTTTATTTTCAACAACTGACACAATGTTACATCTTTTAATTTGTTGGCGTAAAGATTGTTTGCTATGTAACTCCTTATATTATAAGGTAAAAGAAAGACCTGGCGTCATTGCGACATCTATGCGTTTTTTGCCGTTTAAGTGCAATATATAGGCAAAATAGTATTAGTGTAAATTGCAAATTTGATATAACTTTGCAAACAAATCAGTCAACTCGGTTCGCTGTATGCAATGATGTAAACGTTCAATAAAATAATATTTAAACCATTTATTAACTAAAAAGAACAAGTGAGATGAAGCATACTTTTTTTAAAAGAAGCGTTTTGCTTATGTGCGTTGTATTATGCACAATGCTGAACATCAATGCGCAAAATGGGTGGAGCAGCATCAATGTTGCTGTGACGCCAAACCATAAGGAATGGAATTATAAAGTCGGCGAGACGGCAGAGTTTAAGGTTGCCGTGCTTCGCTCGGGTACTACTATAGATAATGCTGAGGTTGACTTTGAAGCTGGTCCGGAGATGTATCCCACGGTGAAGAAAAGCAAGGTGGTTCTGAAGGACGGCACGATGAAGTGGAGCGGTTCTATGAAGCAGCCCGGTTTCTATCGTCTTAAGGTTACGGCACACATAAACGGAAAGGACTATGTGGGAACATGCACGGCTGCTTTCTCGCCAGAGAAACTCCAGCCAACAACCGTAAATCCTGACGATTTCGACGAATTCTGGCAGAAAACCCTTGCCGATGCACGCAAGACACCACTCGAGGCAAAGCGCCGTCTGCTTCCGGAGCGTTGCACGGAGAAGGTTAATGTCTACGAGGTGAGCTTTCAGAACATACGTCATGGCAGTCGCACATACGGCATACTCTGTGTGCCGGTGAAGCCGGGCAAGTATCCGGCATTGCTGCGTGTGCCTGGCGCAGGCGTAAGACCATATCAAGGCGATGTGTGGACAGCCGAACAGGGCGCGATAACCTTGGAGATTGGCATACACGGAGTGCCGGTGACAATGCCGCAGTCGGTTTACGACGATATGTTCAACGGATGTCTTAACAACTACTGGGACTACAACATGAACAACCGCGAAGAGTGTTATTACCGCCGCGTGTTTGTCGGTGCCGTGCGCTCAATCGACTATCTCGCGTCGCTCCCAGAGTGGAACGGAAAGTCGCTCGGCGTCACAGGTTCTTCGCAGGGCGGTATGCTCTCGCTTGTATGCGCCGCTCTCGACAAGCGTGTCACCTTCTATGGAGCCGTGCATGCCGCCATGTGCGACCACACGGCATCGCTCAAGGGCGTGGCTTGCGGCTGGCCCCACTACTTCTACTGGGACCCGAAACACATCGACCCGAAGAAGGTGGAGACATCGCGCTACTACGATGGAGTGAACTTTGCACGCCGCATCACCTGCCCTGGATGGTTCTCGTTCGGATATAACGACGATGTGGTGCCGCCGACAACAGCTTATGCCACATACAATATTGTCACTGCCCCGAAAGAGTTGCATCCCTATCAGATTACTGCACACTTCTGGGTACAGGAGCAATGGGACGAGTGGGAGGCATGGCTGCTTCGGCAAATGGGACTGAAATGATTGGCGATTGAAGTATGACAGTTGTGTCAAAAGGATCCTAAAGTTGGCTCATCCCGACCGTGATAAGCACCCACCACGGCCGTGATAAACACTTACATCGGCCGTGATAAGTACTCACCACGGCCGTGAAAAGCCAACAAAAGCACAATAGGAATATAACAAACAAACCTCAAACGGATGTAGAAGGCGAAGTTTGAAGTGAAGCAACAAGTGTGGCGGAGGTTTTCGGCCTCCGCAGCAATATAAAGAAATAACAATATGAATAAAATTGCAACAACATTAGCGGCTCTCGCAATCGCCACTTCATCAGTGGCTGCATCGCGACAACCAGCCATTAAACTTATAAACCGTCTTGCCGCCATACAGAAGCAGGGTGTGATGATTGGTCATCAGGACGACCCGATGTATGGCTGCTCATGGAAATGGGAAGAGGGACGTTCCGACGTGAAGGAGGTGTGCGGCGACTATCCCGCAGTGATGGGATTCGACCTCGGCGACCTTGAACTCGGTAAGGACAAGAACCTCGACGGGGTGCCGTTCGACCGTATGCGCCGCGAAATCGTGAAGCAGCATGAGCGTGGCGGCATCGTCACCATAAGCTGGCATCCCAACAACCCCGCGACAGGCAAGAACGCATGGGATCCCTCGGGCGATGCCGTGACAAAGATACTGCCTGGCGGCGAACTCAACAAGAAGTTCAACTCATGGCTTACAATGGCAGTAAACTTCATCAACTCGCTGAAGACTGCCAAGGGCGAGAAGGTGCCCGTGATTTTCCGTCCGTGGCACGAGATGAGTGGCTCGTGGTTCTGGTGGGGCGAGGGCAACTGCTCTGCCGAGCAATACAAGAAACTCTACCGCTATACATATCATTATATGATGAAGCGCGGATGCACCAACATCGTGTGGGCTTACTCGCCAAATCTTGCCGACCAGAAAGAGACCGTCGAGCACTACGAGAAATATTATCCCGGCGACGATGTTGTCGACTTGCTCGGTATCGACATCTACCAGCGCGAGCCAAAGAACGAGGAGTATCAGGGTTGGCTGCGCTCGGAACTCGACGTAGTGAAGGCGGTAGGGGAGAAGCGCAAGAAACTCATCGCCCTCACCGAGACAGGCTACAACAATGTGCCCGACACAACATGGTTCACGCAGACTCTTCTGCCCGTGCTCAAGGAGTACCCCATCTGCTACGTGCTCCTTTGGCGCAACGCCTGGGACCAGCCTACAGAGAACTACATCGCGGCTCCGGGAAAACCGTCGGAGCAGGACTTCAAACGGTTCTATGACGACGAGAAGACGTTGTTTGTTAAGGATATAAACAAGTAAACACAGATATTAATTAACAATTTAACATAAAAATGACAGATTTCGCAAAAAGAGTTGAGGCTCTCCGCGCACACCATGAAGAGCTTCTCACACGCAAGAACACCCCGAAGCAGTGGGGTAACGGTATATACATCAAGTATAAATATCCGATCCTCACCGCCGAGCACACTCCCCTGGAGTGGCGCTACGACTTCAACGAGAACGACAACCCTTATCTGATGCAGCGCATCATGATGAACGCTACGCTCAACTCGGGTGCCATAAAGCTCAACGGCAAGTATCTGCTCGTTGTGCGCGTTGAGGGTGCCGACCGCAAGAGCTTCTTCGCTGTGGCAGAAAGCCCCAACGGTATCGACAACTTCCGCTTCTGGCCGGAGCCTATCACCATGCCCGACGACGTGATTCCTGCAACCAACATCTACGACATGCGACTCACTCAGCATGAGGATGGCTGGATTTACGGCATTTTCTGTGCTGAGCGCCACGACGACTCACAGCCCGGCGACCTCTCGGCAGCCACTGCCACAGCAGCCATCGCCCGCACCCACGACCTCAAGACATGGGAGCGTCTGCCCGATCTGAAGACCAAGTGCCAGCAGCGTAACGTGGTTTTGCATCCCGAGTTTGTCGACGGCAAGTATGCCCTCTACACTCGTCCGCAGGACGGCTTCATCGATGCCGGTTCTTGTGGCGGCATTGGCTGGGCATTGGTAGACGACATGACTCACGCCGAGGTGAAAGAGGAAAAAATCATCAACGCCCGCCACTACCACACCATCATGGAGGTGAAGAACGGCGAGGGACCTCACCCAATCAAGACTCCTAAGGGTTGGTTGCACCTGGCTCACGGCGTGCGCGGCTGCGCTTCGGGTCTGCGCTACGTGCTCTACATGTACATGACATCGCTCGAAGACCCCACAAAGGTCATCGCTCAGCCTGGCGGCTACTTCCTCGTGCCTGAGGGCGAGGAGTATGTTGGCGACGTGATGAACGTGGCGTTTGCCAACGGATGGATTGAAGACGAGGACGGACGCGTGCTAATCTACTACGCAAGCTCCGACACACGTATGCACGTGGCTGTATCAACTGTCGACAAACTCGTGGACTACTGCATGAACACTCCCGAGGACGGCTTCACCACTTCGGCAAGTGTGGTGACTATAAAGCGACTCATAGAGAAGAACCGCAACACCCTCGGCAAGTAGAATAAATCCGTGGCGGAGGCATCCAACCTCCGTCACGGATGAGTTGCTTTCAATAAGCAATATTCCCATACGACCTAATAATAAAAGAAACTAATAACGATGCTCAAACTCAAGGAAAATGTAGGCTACGGATTCGGCGACATGTCATCGTCGATGTTTTGGAAGATATTCGGAGCCTACCTAATGATATTCTACACCGACATCTTCGGTCTGTCAGCAGCCGCTGTCGGTGTTATGTTCGCCGTGACCCGTGTGTGGGACTCGGTGTTCGATCCTGTTGTCGGAATCATTGCCGACCGCACCGAGACGCGTTGGGGCAAGTTCCGCCCCTATCTGCTCTATCTTGCCATACCTTTCGCACTCATAGGCATACTCACGTTTCTGACCCCACCGTTTGGCGGCACAATGAAACTCGTCTATGCTTATGTCACATACACTCTTATGATGATGGTCTACAGTGCCATCAACGTGCCATACGCGTCGCTGCTCGGCGTGATGAGCCCCAATCCTGCCGAACGCAACACACTTGCAACCTACCGCATGACGTTCGCATACATTGGCTCGTTCATCGCACTGTTGCTGTTCTCGCCGATGGTGAAGTATTTTGGTGGTGACCGCTCTGCCGACATTATGGTTGGGTGGATGACAGCGCCGCAGTTCGGATGGTTTATGACTGTTGTTGTGGTGGCTGTGATGTGTGGTGTGCTGTTCTTCGCCTGCTTCGCGCTCACAAAAGAGCGTGTGCGCCCAATGAAGGAGGAGAAGACACCGCTGAAGAACGACATACGCGACCTTCTCCACAACCGTCCATGGTGGATATTGCTCGGTGCGGGCATTGCCTCGCTCGTGTTCAACTCCATACGCGACGGAGCCACAGTCTACTATTTCAAGTATTTCGTAGACGAGACGGCTTTTGGCGACATCACGTTTCTTGGCATCCCGTTTGTCTTGAGTGGCTTGTATCTTGCCGTCGGACAGGCGGCAAACATAGTGGGTGTGTTGCTCGCAGCTCCAGTGAGCAATCGTTTCGGCAAGCGCCGCACCTTCATGTCGGCCATGCTCGTGGCAACCTTACTGTCGGTGGTGTTCTATTTCTTTGATAAGTCGCAGCTTGTTGCCATCTTCGTCTTCCAGGTTCTCATCTCGATTTGTGCCGGCAGCGTGTTCCCTCTGCTGTGGAGCATGTATGCCGACTGTGCCGACTACAGCGAACTGAAGACCGGCAACCGCGCCACCGGACTCATCTTCTCCTCATCGTCGATGAGCCAGAAGTTCGGATGGGCTATAGGCACAGCCCTCACAGGAATACTCCTCTCGGCGTTCGGTTTCGTTGCCAACGGCACGCAGACTCCTGAGACCATCAACGGCATAAAAATGTTCCTCAGCATATTGCCGGCTGCCGGAGCTTTGTTGTCTTTCGTGTTCATCATGTTCTATCCGCTTTCGGAGGACAGAATGAAGGAAATAACAACGTCGCTTGAGGAGCGCAGAACAAATAAATAAACGGGGGTGTCGAGTTCCTGCTCGACACCTCCCAGTAAATAAAATGATTATGAAAACAATGAAACAGGAGATGCGCGAGTGTCTCACCGACAATATTCTGCGTTTCTGGCTCGACCGCATGGTCGACCGCGAGCGTGGAGGTTTTTACGGACGTATCGACGGCAACGGCCGTCTTGTGGCTGACGCAGAGAAGGGTGCCATACTCAATGCCCGAATACTTTGGGCTTTCTCGGCTGCCTATCGCGTGCTGGGCGACAAGGAATATCTTGCTGCAGCAGAGCGTGCCAAGGACTACATCCTCAACCACTTCGTCGACCATGAGTATGGCGGCGTGTACTGGAGCCTTAATGCCGACGGCACACCGAAGGACACGAAGAAGCAGTCGTATGCCATAGGTTTCACTATTTACGGCATGTCTGAGTTTGCCCGCGCCACGGGCGACAAGGAGGCTCTCGATGGTGCCCTCGCTTTATATGAGAGTATCGAGGCTCATGCCTTCGACTCCAAGAACAACGGCTACATCGAGGCTCTCACGCGCGACTGGCAACCTATTGCCGACATGCGACTCTCCGACAAGGACGAGAATGGTTCGCGCACGATGAATACTCACCTCCACATCATCGAGCCTTACACCAATCTCTACCGCGTGGCTCCGTCGGCAGAACTCAAGGAGCGTCTGGTCAATCTTCTGCACATCTTCACCGACCGCCTGCTCAACAAGCAGACCAATCATCTCGACCTCTTCTTCAACGACGAGTGGCAGGGCCGACGCAACATCCAGAGCTTCGGCCACGACATCGAGGCTTCGTGGCTTCTGCATGAGACGGCTCTCGTGCTCGGCGACAATGACGTGCTTGCATGGATTGAGCCTATAGTGAAGGATATAGCCCAGGCTGCCGACGAGGGACTGCTGCCCGACGGCTCGATGATATGCGAGCGTTGGATGGACACTGGCAAGACCGATAGCTCGCTTCAGTGGTGGGTGCAGTGTGAGAATGTCATTGGCCATGTGAATCTGTGGCAATACTTCGGCAATAAGGAGAATCTTGCGATAGCCGAGAATTGCTGGGACTACATCAAGACGCATCTTGTGGACAAAGCCGACGGCGAGTGGTACTGGTCGATAAACGAGGACGGTACTGTCAATCTCACTGACGACAAGGCCGGTTTCTGGAAGTGTCCTTATCATAATACACGCATGTGTCTGGAAATAATGGAACGCGAGTTTGCTGAATAAGCGCCGCTTGCTTTTTTGTATAATACAACCACTACATTTCTGTCGATTTATGGGCAGCGGCGTAGTGGTTGTTTTTTGTATTTTTTAGTGCTAAATTTCTATACAAAACTCTTTGCCATTTTCAAATTTTTCTCGTATCTTTGCGATACCATAATGATATCACTAACGAATTGTTGAACAACTATTAAAACTTATGATTATGGAGAACAAGGAATTTGCATTTAAAGGAATGACAATCAGCGGTTTCATGATGCTTTTTGTCAATCTGCTGCTTACTGTTGTGGGTGTGGCAATGATTGTAATGGGTATATTCCAAGACCAGTTCGATGTCTTGGCAGGCACTTTGATAGGCATTGGTTTCGTTGTGCTTGTTGTCACATTCTTCTTTTGGGCTGGTTTTGTGATGCTTGAGCCGGGTGAGGCACGTGTGATGATGTTCTTCGGAAAATACCGTGGCACTTTCACTAAGGTTGGCTATTCTTGGGTCAATCCGTTCATCAACACCAAGAAGCTGTCGCTCCGCGCGCGCAATCTCGATGCCGAGCCGATAAAGGTGAACGACAAGCAGGGCAACCCGATAATGATTGGACTCGTGCTTGTGTGGAAGCTGAAGGACACCTACAAGGCAATGTTCGAGATCGACTCGCAGACAATGGCGCAGAGCGGTCCGACGCAGCAGGACGGCTTGCCGGTTGGCACAAGCGTGTCGAACGTGATGCTTGCCTTCGAGAATTTCGTGAAGACACAGAGCGACGCCGCCCTTCGACAGGTGGCTGGACTCTATTCCTACGACAACAACGAGTCGGACGTGAAGGAACTCACCCTGCGCGACGATGCCGACGAGATAAACAAGCAGCTTGAGGCAAAGCTCGACGAACGGCTGAGCATGGCTGGCATAGAGGTGGTTGAGGCCCGCATCAACTATCTTGCCTATGCGCCGGAGATAGCTGCAGTGATGCTGCGCCGCCAGCAGGCCGACGCCATTATCTCTGCCCGCGAGAAGATTGTTGAGGGTGCAGTGTCGATGGTGAAGATGGCTCTCGACAAACTCAGTTCCGAGGAGATCGTTGAGCTCGACGACGATAAGAAAGCGGCAATGGTGAGCAACCTGCTCGTCGTGCTCTGCGGCGACGACTCGGCACAGCCGGTTGTAAATGCCGGAACGTTAAACCACTAAGCATATGGCAAAGAGAGAGACAGGCACTAAGAGTTTCGTTCTTCGCGTGGATGCCGACACTATGGATGTCATTGAGGCGTGGGCTGCCGACGAGTTCCGCAGCATAAACGGGCAACTTCAGTGGATCATTGCCGAGGCTCTGCGCAAGAACGGGAGGATGCCGAAAAAACGTAAACGTAAAGACGATGATTATGATAGGAAAAATGATAAGCCGGATGGTGAATAGTCTTGGCAGTGAGGAGTTGAAGCTTATTGGCTGCAGCTGCTTGGAGGTGTCAACTCGGGGCTTGCTGTTTACTATATGATTGCCGCTTACCGGCCTATGGACATGATACACGTGAATGTGCGGATAAGAAATATGCGCCAGGTGTGGATAGTCGTGCGTTGGGCATATGTGTTCACCATAGAAGTCACAATGTTTTGTATTTCACTGGTGTACAGCGGGGTGAGTATGTTAACGGTGTTCTTCAAGATTATGTTGGTTTTCATAGCTGCTACGTGCTTGGCTGTACAACCATTGTTGCGAAAATATAAATAACTGGTAGAGGGGACACCCTCGCCACGATACGTTTAATAGGTCGGGGCGAGGGAGTCCCCTCTCCATTGATATAAAAAGCTACATGGTCGGGGCGAGGGCGCCCCCT
>DLKG01000018.1:24310-24467 GCA_002490315.1 Prevotella sp. UBA7594
GCGGATGAGCTGGTTGTACTTCGCCATGCGGTCGGTGCGGCTCAGAGAGCCAGTCTTAATCTGGCCAGAGTTGGTGGCGACGGCGATGTCGGCAATGGTCGTGTCCTCTGTCTCGCCAGAGCGGTGAGAGGTCACGGTGGTGTAGCCGTGGCGGTGG
>DLKG01000075.1:0-361 GCA_002490315.1 Prevotella sp. UBA7594
TTCAAGGGCAAGGCCAAGTTCCTCGTGAGCGGTCTTGACGGTTCGTCGGCTGCCGTGCTCGGCGCTTCGGCTGTAGGTTGGGACATTCAGAAGTAACCAACTGAACTTTTGGCAACGCTGGCTACGCTCGACATTGTCGCTTGCGGAAGCAAGAAAGCCCAATAAACTAATTGCCCTGGGCATTAGCCAGGGTAGAAACATTCAATT
This sequence comes from Prevotella sp. UBA7594, assembly GCA_002490315.1. Lineage (GTDB taxonomy): Bacteria > Bacteroidota > Bacteroidia > Bacteroidales > Bacteroidaceae > Prevotella. Next base: position 208 of record DLKG01000075.1, read on the forward strand.
ACGCAATACGCCCTGTAAGGACTAAAGCTTATGAGATTATAAATGCTTTTTCCTTACAGGGCGTTGTCTTTTTTATAGCCGCAGAATGAGGGACGCCTCATCCGTTTACTCATTGGAGAAGTCGGCCACCATCTTTCGGTACATGCTGTAGGCG
>DLKG01000075.1:385-658 GCA_002490315.1 Prevotella sp. UBA7594
TGCTGTAGGCGCGTGAGCGCGAGATGTAGCCAGTCAAGTGGCCAGCCGTGTTGACAACAGGCATGTAGCGCGTGCCCTTCAAGTCAAACTTACGCATCACTTCCTCCATAGAGTCGCTCGTGCCCACCTTTGCCGCGATAGGCAGCATCAGCTGCCGCACAGACAGTTTGTTGTAGAGTTCGGCACGGAACATCACGTGGCGGATTTTCGTTATGTCAATCTCGCCAAGCAGCGTGCCTGCATTGTCGAGCACGGGAATGAAGCTCGTGTGGC
>DLKG01000075.1:677-25771 GCA_002490315.1 Prevotella sp. UBA7594
CTTCGATATTGCGTTGACAAGCTTTCCGAGCGGCATGTCGGGCGTGACGGAAGTGTAGTCGCGCTCAATCACGCTGTCCATGGTCATCAGCGTCAGCACGGAACGGTCGGTATGGTGAGTGATTAGCTTGCCTTCACGTGCGAGTCGCATGGCGTAGATGCTGTGTGGCTCGAAGATGCTTATGGTCATCACCGACGAGATGCTGACTATCATAAGTGGCATGAAAAGATTGTAGCCGTTGGTAATCTCCGCAATGAGGAAGATGCCCGTGAGCGGCGCGTGCATTACGCCCGCCATCACGCCCGCCATTCCGAGCAGCGTGAAATTCTTCTCCGGGATGTATATTCCCACCTCATAGATATTCCAAAGCCTTGAGAAGAGGAAGCCACTAAAAGCTCCGACGAAGAGCGACGGCGCGAACGTACCTCCGCATCCGCCTCCGCCGTTGGTGGCTGCCGTGGCAAATGTCTTCGTGAACACCACAAGTGCTATGTAGAAAATGAGCCATTTGCCGTTACCGTAGAACATGGAATTCTTCATCACCTCGTCCCAGTCGGCCTCACTCGTACCGTTGAGCAGGATGTTTATGGCTGTATAGCCCTCGCCATAGAGCACGGGGAAGAGGAATATCAGCGAACTCAGTATGACTCCACCCAGCAGAAGTTTTGCATAGCGGTGCTGCTTGAGGCGTGCGAAGACGCCCTCGCAAGCCGACATGGAACGGATGAAATAGAGGCTGACGAAGCCGCAGACAATGCCGAGCATGATGCTTGCCGGCACGCGCTCCACGATCCATGCCCCATCGAGGTGGAAACTGAAAAGAGAGTCGCTGCCCATAAATATATAGGTGAAGCACGTTGCCGTGACGGCTGCCGTAAGAATAGGCAGCAGCGAAGCCATGCTAAGGTCTACCATAAGTACCTCAAGCGTGAAGACGAGTCCGGCTATCGGCGCCTTGAAGATACCCGCAATGGCAGCGGCAGCGCCGCATCCGACGAGCAGCATGAGCGTCTTGTTGTCCATGCCGAAGAGCTTGCCGAGATTGGAACCGATGGCAGAACCCGTGAGCACGATAGGAGCCTCGGCGCCTACGGAGCCTCCGAAGCCGATGGTTATGGCGGAGGCGATGACGGATGTCCAGCAGTTGTGGGGGCGCAGGCGCGACTGCTTGGAGGAGATGGCGTAGAGGATGCGCGTTATACCGTGCGAGATGTTGTCTTTAACGACATATTTCACGAAGAGCGACGTGAGGAAGATGCCCACAACGGGAAACATGAGATACAGCCAATTGAACGTGCCAGAGTCGAAGCGCGACGTGAGCAGATGCTGTATTTCGTGTATTATGGAGTGCAGAACGTAAGCGGCTACAGAGGCGAAGAATCCGATGAAGAACGCAAGGATTATCGTCGCCTGGCGATCGGACAGATGGCGCGTGCGCCATCTGTAGAGATTATAGCCGATGCTCTTTTCCGCTCTGCCGACAACTGTTTGTTCCATTTATTTGCGTATAATGGTTACCTGTCCGTCCTTCGTGAGTTTGATAATGCTGCTCGGCGTGTGAGGTTTGTGCTCCTGGCGGCGCGTCCAGCACACGTAGTCGACAGCTTCGAGCAAGGCGGGGTCGATGTCGCAGTAGTTCTGCGCGGCAGGCTCGCCGCTGATGTTGGCACTTGTGCTGACGATGGCCTTCTGAAAGCGGAAACACAATTCCTTGGAAAACGGCTCGTTGGTAACACGCAGTCCGATGCTGCCGTCTTCTGCGATGAGATTAGGGGCAAGGTTGACAGCGCCGTCGAGTATCACGGTGGTTGGCTTTTCGGACAACTCCATGATGTCCCATGCCACGGCGGGCACATCGCGCACGTAGCGCTGCACGCGGTCGACGGAGTCGGCAAGGCAGATGAGTGCCTTCGAGTCGTCGCGCTGCTTTATCTTGTACACTTTAGCTACTGCCTCGGCGTTTGTAGCGTCGCAGCCAATGCCCCACACGGTGTCGGTGGGATAAAGAATCACACCACCTTTACGCATAGCGTCAATGGCGTTCTTGATGTCTTCTTTCTGTGTCATTACTCTTTTTACCTTTTATATTAATACACTACAAAGTTAGTGATTTTTCTGTTTATCCGACATAAATTACGTAACTTTGTATCATAAAAACGAAATAAAAGACCAATAGCTATGGAAAAGAAAGATTTGCGCATAGTGTTCATGGGAACACCTGAGTTTGCCGTCGGCTCTCTGAAGACGCTTGTGGAGAACGGCTACAACGTGGTGGCTGTCGTCACGCAGCCCGACAAGCCCGTGGGCAGACACGGCTCCGTTTTACGTGCGCCGGCTGTGAAGGAATATGCCTTGGAGCACGGACTGCCTGTGTTGCAACCCGTGAAGATGAAGGACGAAATGTTTCTTGAGGAACTTCGTTCCTACAATGCCGACCTGCAAGTGGTGGTGGCGTTCCGTATGCTGCCTGAGGTTGTGTGGGCGATGCCACGCTTCGGCACATTCAACGTACATGCAGCCTTGCTGCCCGACTACCGTGGAGCCGCACCTATCAACTGGGCTGTCATCAACGGCGAGACGAAAACCGGCGTAACGACATTCTTCCTCGACCACGATATCGACACGGGACGCATCATCATGCAACGCGAATTTGCCATCCCTGACACGGCTGACGTGGAGTACGTCTACGACGGACTTATGGAGCTGGGCGCGGAGATTTGCCGCGACACTGTTGACCTGGTGATCTCCTCCGACGGCAACGTGCCTTCCGTGCCGCAGCAAGAGAGCGAAAGTCTTCATGCCGCGCCGAAGATTTTCAAGGAGACTTGCGCCATCAACTTCGCCCTAAGCGCCAAGCGTATCTACGACTTCATACGCGGCCTTAGCCCCGTGCCGGGCGCATGGGCGAACCTCACGCCATGCGAGGGAAACTCCGCTGCTCCTTCCGTGCTAAAAATCTACAAAGCAGCGAAGACGGAGAAGCCACGCGGAGAAGCCGCTATTGGCTCGCTGAAAGCCGAGCATGGTCATCTCTTTATGGCTTGCACGGATTGTTGGCTGGAAATTGTGGAACTTCAGGCGACAGGAAAGAAGCGCATGGCAGCACGCGACTTCCTCAACGGATTCAAGAACATTGAGAATTTCCGTTTGGTATAAGCAGTAAATCTTGCTTTTTGAGAGTGTGTCAAAACAACAAGCAATGCGCCACGCTCGGCTTATTGTTGTTTTGACACACCCTCTTGTATACTTTTGCTCAACGCAAGGCTGAGCTTAACCTTCGTTTTTTAGCTTTGCACAAATCTTTGCCACTTGATTTTGGCAAGTATTTTGGCAAGTTGCTATTTTCTAAAGATTCATCCGTTATTTTGCATTACACAAAATAAATGGATGAAGCTAAAAAATGCCCCATTTCTTCTTGCGCTTTGGGGCTTGTGTTGCTTCAAGTCCAGACTGCGCCTCCTGCATGAGGTCTTGCCATGTGGCACGTTCCTTCACCATGCGGTAGATGGTTCCCCAGTCGGGAAGTCCACCGAGATTGCGGTCGTCAATAAATATGTCGGCCTTTATCTTGCGCGAGAAAGCCTCGTGTGTGGCTTTCTCTTCGGGATAGTCACGATTGACAGCGTAGAATTCCACGCCACGCTGCCTGCACCACTCCACCGCCTCATCAAGCAAATCGCCCTCGCGCACACTCCAAAGAATAAGTCTATGATGGTCGCGTATAAGCATACGCAGAGTCTCCGTGGCGAAAGGTATCTCCTTACCGATGGCGGGATATTTATGTTCGACGACTGTGCCGTCGAAATCTATCGCGATAGTCATTTTTACTTATTAGCTTTTTATATTTTTAAGTAGAGAAAGTGCTCCTTGTATAGAAGAGACAATCAGATTGTTTTTAGAAATAACAAGTAGGCGGTCGTCGAGCGACCGCCTACTTATTTCAGATTATCAACGCTTGATGGAATCGTCGTTGTCGTCGCCATAGTGGCTCGACGTGTAGGTGCCGTAGGTACCAAACGACGTGTAGTTGGCGTAGCAGTTGGTGCGGCCATAGCCGTAGCCATAATTGCCGTAGCGGCTGTAATTGCTGTATTTGCCATACTTGCCGTACTTGCCATACTTGCCGTAGCCGTAATAATAGCCATACTTCTTCTTCGACATATCAATGCCGTTGATGATGATGCACATCTGCGGCAATTTCTTCTGCACGTTGAGCGCGTTGATAAACTCGAAGCTTGCCTTCGGAGTATAGTCGGCGCGACACATATATACGGCGAGGTCTGCGATGCGTGCAATCTGTATGGTGTCGGTAACGAGTCCTACGGGCGCCGTGTCAACCACGATGTAGTCGTACTCGCTACGGAGAATAGCGAAGATTTCCTCCAGCGAATTGCGCGACACAAGCTCCGTCGGGTTGGGCGGTATCGGACCAGCCATGAGCAAGTCAAGGTTCTTGTTGATTCCCGAGTTGACAATCTGCTCATGCACATCCTCACGTGTCGGTCCTTCCTTGACGAGAAGGTTGGTGATACCGTGCTTGAGGTCCTTCAGCTCAAAGAGATTGCTGAGTCGCGGCTTGCGTATGTCGAGTCCAACGACGAGCACCTTCTTTCCGAGGAGTGCGAAGCTCACGGCGAGGTTGGCGGCTGTAAATGTCTTGCCCTCGCCCGACGTTGTGGACGTGAACATAATGACCTTCTGGTTTTCCTTAAGCATAAACTGGATGTTGGAGCGTATGCCTCGGAACACCTCCTCCATGATGTTGTTCTTGTTCTCATGCACAACGATGTCTGCCTTGGTTTTCGCCGAGTCGCTTGCAATGGCTATGTCGCCGATTATAGGAAGGTCGGTGAGTTTCTCCACATCGTCGTGTCCTTCTATCTTGTAGCGGAAGAAGTTGACGAGGAACAGCACGACAGCCGGAATGGCAAGACAAATTATGAGAGCAATCATCATAATCATTGACGACTTCGGACTAATTTGTCCGATCATGCGCGGCTCGTCGATGAGCTTGCACTTGTCGGCAGTGGCAGCGAGAGAGATAGAGTTTTCCTCACGCTTCTGAAGCAACATCAGATAGAGCCCCGACTTCACTTCCTGCTGGCGACCAATCTGATTGAGGACGCGCTCCTGCTCAGGTGTGGAGAGAATTTGTCCGGAGTACATATTGTACTGTTGCTGTATGGTGTTGCGCTGAATCTCGGCATTGCGCTGCGCCTGAACCATGGCGCGACGTATGCTTGAAGCAAGTTCGTCGAGCTGTGCCGTGAGCGGCACTACAGACGGACTGTTCTCGCTTGCGCTGCGGAGCAGGCGATTGCGCTCAAGCACAATCTGGTTGTAGCTATTAATGAGCGATGACGATGCCGGGTCGTTCAGTCCGACATTGGAAGGCAACGTCTGGTACTTGTTGGAAGGCTCGTTCATGTAGTTGCTCAAGCTGCGGAGCAGTTCGAGCTGCATATTCATCTCAGCGAGCTTCTGCGTGTAGGCGTCAGAATTGGCAACGCTCTGTGCGGAATTGATGCGCGGGTCGACAATGCGGTAGCGACGCTTGGTAGACTCAATGTTGCCTTCCGTAGCACCAAGTTCAGTGTTGATTTTCTCAAGACGATTGTTGATGAAGCGCTCCGTGCGCATGGCAATCTCGTTCTTGTCGGCATTTGCCTGCGTGTTGTAGCTAATGACGAGTTGGTTCAGATAGTCGATGGCACGCTGCGGAATCTCGTCAGTCAGCACAGCCTCTGCGATGGTTGTCGTCTTTGACGTCTGGCTGACGGAGAGAGCACCGGCATACTTCATTGCCATTGTCCTCGCCGGATAGATCGTTGCAAACAGCGTCTTGCCTTCAGGCAGAGGAGAAGCGGCGTTGCGACGGAAAGAGATGCGTCCTACGCTTGTGCTGATGTCAAGCGGCAGACGGTCGACTACACGGTCGATGGTGTAAGGCACGGGAGCCTTGTCCTGGTCCTTGGGCACGTATGTGTAGCTGCCTGCGATATGGAATTTTCCTTTTTCGTTCTTTATCGTCAGGAAGATAGGCTGCTTCAGATTCTCAAGGTTGTTGGCGTCGAGGTCAACGGAGATGGGCTGATTGTTGTACATCAAGTGATCCTTGACGCGTCCCTCCATTTTGTAGTCGACGTAGAGCTTCAGGCTCTTTACGGTTTGCTCGGCGATAATGGACGAGGAGAGAATCTCCATCTCGTTGTCAATCCCTGCAGAGTTGCTCATAATGCCGAGAGTTGACGAAGCCATCAGCGAGCTCTTGTTGCGCGATGTGCGTCCGCCGCTGTCGTCGTCCTTGATGAGAAGCTTCACGTAGGCCTGATACATAGGCGTAGTGTATCGAAGATATATCGCCGCCGCACTAAGACAGATAATAGCTGAAAGCAAGAACCACTTCCAGTTGAGTATCACGATGGTGTAAAGCGTTTTTATGTCAAACGACGATTTTTCCTCAGCTTCGGGCTGTGCTGGGTATAGTCCTTGGCTATTGTTGTCTTCCATAAAATTTTTAAATGATGATTATATGAATGTTTTGTTCTAATGTTATTCTTTCCTTTTTTCGTGCACTCGCCCTATTTGTTACAATCCGTCGGCGAGGCGCAGGAGATACTTCCCGTAGTCGTTCTTGCTCATGGGCTGTGCGACAGCGACGAGGCGATCGCGGTCGATCCATCCTTTCTTGAAGGCTATTTCTTCCAGACACGCCACTTTCAGGCCTTGACGTTTCTCTATGACCTCAATGAATGTGCTTGCCTCGGAAAGGGAGTCGTGCGTGCCTGTGTCAAGCCATGCAAATCCTCTTTGGAGCGTCTGCACCTTGAGCTCGCCACGCTTCAGATATTCCTGATTGACAGTGGTTATCTCGAGTTCGCCTCGTGCGCTTGGCTTGATGTTCTTTGCTATGTCCACCACGTTGTTTGGATAGAAGTAGAGCCCGACAACAGCATAGTTGCTTTTCGGATGTGCGGGTTTCTCCTCAATGCTAAGGCAGTTGCCGTCGGCATCAAACTCCGCTACGCCATAGCGTTCAGGGTCGTTGACGTAATAGCCGAACACTGTTGCCTTCCCGTCCTTCTCTACGTTGTTCACGCTCTCATGGAGAAGTTGCGTGAAACCTGCTCCGTAGAAGATGTTGTCGCCAAGCACAAGGCAAGCGCTGTCGTCGCCGATGAAGTCGGCTCCAATGAGGAACGCCTGTGCCAGTCCGCCAGGATAAGGCTGCTCAGCGTATTCAAAATGTACGCCATAGTCACTACCATCTCCAAGCAAACGCTTGAACGACGGCAAGTCGTCGGGAGTAGATATGATGAGAATATCCCTTATGTCTGCAAGCATAAGCACTGACACGGGATAGTAAATCATCGGTTTGTCGAAGATTGGGATGAGCTGCTTGCTTATTCCCTTAGTAATCGGGTAAAGGCGTGTGCCTGAACCACCGGCTAAAACTATACCTTTCATATTCGTGTAGTTAGTTGGTTTGTCAAAAAAAAGTTTTATTTGCCATAAAGCGTACAAAGTTACTAATAATCCGCGTAATTTCGTCTGTTTTTGCGTCAGAATTATTGTTAACGCTACATTTTCCCATTTCCTTAGGCGATTGGGAAAGTGTAGCTTATCTGTAGCTTTGGTTCGCCGGTCGTGAAACCGCCGCTCCTTTTCTATTTTATTCCATTGCGGTTGAGGGCGTCGCTGTAGCGTTTTGCGTTCTGCAGATGTTCGTCGTAGGTACGTGCGAAATTATGTGTGCCGCTGAAATCTTCCTTTGCACACATGTAGAGATAGTCGTGATGCACATGATTGAGCACAGCGTCGATGCCTGCTATAGACGGTATGCGGATAGGTCCTGGCGGGAGTCCGGGATTCTTGTAGGTGTTGTACGGACTCTTTATATAGAGGAGGTTGTTGTAGATGCGCTTGAGATCGAAGCGTTTCCATGCGAACTTGATGGTAGGGTCGGCCTGCAAGGGCATTCCATCGGGATACTCTGCATTGCGGAGCATTAGACGGTTGTAGTACATACCTGCCACCATCGGCTTCTCGGCGTTGTTGGCTGTCTCCTCGTCGACGATGCTTGCAAGCGTAGACACCTCGACAGGCGAAAGCTTCATGGCTTCAGCCTTAGACGTGCGCTCATGATTCCAGAACTTGCGATTTTCCTTCTGCATACGTTCAAGGAGTTTCTCTACGCTTATGTTCCAGTAGATGTCGTAGGTGTTGGGGATGAACATTGCGGCGATGGTGGCTGTGTCGTAGCCAAGCTTGCGGCATACCGACTCGTCGCTCAGCGCATGGTAAAGTTCTGTGCTGTCTATCATGAGGCGCTTGGAGAGCTCTGCAGCGAGGCGATCCATTGTGCGCACTGACGGCACGACGACGCTGACGGGCGACTGGAGTCCATTCTTCATGTGGCGGAAGACGACGAAGGCGCCATCACCCGGACACACGGCATAACGGCCCGTGCGTACATTGTCGGCGTATCCGCTGTGGCGCACAAGTGTTCTGAAGCCCACCATGCCCCTGCCTTTTGTTACATCGGAGAGCTTCGCGTACACGGAGTCAGCCGTGTCGTCGTTGTCTATATATACGTAACGTGTTTCGCCTCCTGTCAACATTGAGGCGAAAAAGTAATAGTAAACCACAGCAAAGATTACCAACAGGCAAAGACCTGCCGGCACGAGGTATTTCCTCTTCACATTCTTTTTCATGACTTGATATTTGTTTTTTTTGATTATGCAAAGGTATGCCAATTATAATTTATAGCAAAATAAAATCAGTGTTTTTTCAAGTGTCGAAATCTTTATGTAATTTTGCAACTGCAAAACAAAAGGAAACAGGATAAACGCCACAAACATTACAACATATATTATATAATGTATAGCACTTATATTTTCGACCTTGACGGAACTCTTCTGTCAACGCTTGACGATCTTGCAGCAAGCTGCAACTACGCTCTTCGCACTAACAATATGCCAGAGCGTACCATCGACGAAGTTAGACGATTTGTAGGCAACGGTGTGAAAAAACTCATGGAGCGCGCCATCCCACAGGGTTTGCAGAACGCAAATTTCGAGAAGACCTACTCCGATTTCCGCAACCACTACATGCAGCATAATCTCGACACTACAAAGCCTTACGACGGCATCATGGACTTGCTTAACGAACTTCATCGCCGTGGCAAGAAAGTGGCAGTGGTCAGCAACAAGTTCTACGCTGCCACGCAGGAGTTGTGCAAACATTTCTTCGGCAGCACGCTGGTGCCCGTAGCCATCGGCGAACGTGAGGACATACGCAAGAAGCCGGCTCCCGACACGGTCATTGAGGCTATGAAACAACTCGGCGTAACTGCCGAGGGGGCTGTGTATATAGGCGACAGCGATGTTGACATTGAAACGGCACGCAATTCCAGAATGCCTTGCATCAGCGTGCTGTGGGGATTTAGAGACAAAGAATTTCTTCTTGAACACGGGGCAAAGACTTTGGTAGACAAGCCCATGGACATTCTCTCCTGTTAGAAATCCTAATTATATTGAAGCATAGGAGGAGGAGCAAAGAACAAATATTGTACATGGAGTAAAAAAGTGTTACAAAAGTTTTTTGCGTTTTAGAATGTCGGGATGCAAAAGAAACGGTGTTTATTGCTCTTCGCGGCTTTTATTTTATGGTCGAATCGAGCACAAACAGCCCTATTCCCACGTTTTTATCCTTTCAAAACACTTATTAATGCCAGCCAAAGCGGCGTTTTTCAGTTGATAAAGTGACACTTTAGCTTCTCTAAAGCGCCGCTTTAGCTGGCGTTCGACATTGCACACAAAAGCGTCTACAACGACAAGCAGTTGGCGCACAGCGCCTTCCGCCTGCACATCAAAAACTGCAAAAAAATGCCCAAGAGGCTATTCTGTCTGAAGAGAAGGCAGTTTTAGACAACCAGAGATGCAAATATCCGACAAGAATCCGTCATTCCGTCACTCGAAATTCCGGAGAAATCCAAAATAAATTCTTACGTTCAACAGCTACTCATAGCGGATGGCTTCAATCGGGTCGAGTTGTGCAGCTTTCTTTGCCGGATACCATCCGAAGAACACTCCTGTGAATGTGCAGACGGCGAAGCTCATTATGATGCTCCATGGCTGTATGTATATAGGCCAATGGGCAATAAGCTTCACGGCATAGGACGAGCCGACGCCAAGTGCCACTCCGATAAGTCCACCTGTCACACTGAGCAGGATTGCCTCGATGAGAAACTGGTTGAGAATGTCGACGCCACGCGCTCCGACGCTCATGCGCAAGCCAATCTCGCGCGTACGCTCCGTAACACTCACGTACATGATGTTCATGATTCCGATGCCGCCCACGATGAGCGATATGCCAGCGACACATCCGAGGAGGATGGTCATCATGTCGGTAGTGGAGTTCATCATGCTTGCCAGCTCTTCCTGCGAGCGTATATTGAAGTCGTCGTCGTCAGCGTTCTGCGTGTCGGTGGCATCCTTCAGTTTATGGTTGCGGCGAAGTATTGTCGTAATCTCGTCGATAGCCTTGTCGGTGAGTCCTTCCGTGATGGCAGAGCAAGTTATGCCGCCGAGGTAAGTTTGGGCGAGAATACGCTTCATTACCGTCGTATATGGAGCAATTGCGAGGTCATCCTGGTCCATACCCATCGAGTTGTAGCCTTTCTTCTTGAGCACGCCAATCACTCGGAACGGAATAGAGTTGAAGCGCACCACCTTTCCAACAGGATCGCTACCGTCAGGGAAGAGATTGTCGACGATAGTCTGTCCGAGCACGCACACCTTCGAACTTGCCTTGATGTCGGCGTCGGTAAACATTTCACCCTCGTCAACGGATAGTTGGCGGATGTCGAGATAGTCCTGGTTGACACCATAGATGGACGACGGCGTGTTATTGTTGCCGTAGATCCATTGTCCGCTGCTGTTCACCGTCGGACTAATGCCTTTGATGAAATTGCACTCGTCCTTTATTGTCTGATAGTCTGCCATCTTCAGCGTCTCCATTGACGATGCGTCCTGGCGTACTCCTCCAGGCCCGCGACGGTCGGCTCCCGGACTAATCATTATCATGTTAGAGCCCATCTCTGCGATGTTGGCCTGTATGCTCTTCTTCGAGCCCTGTCCGATGGCAAGCATCGTGATGACCGATGCCACACCGATGATGATGCCAAGGGCTGTGAGGAAGGAACGCAACTTATTGGCGGCAATCGCACGTAGGGCTATTTTGAATAAGTTACTATAGTTCACGTTCTTAAGTTTTTTAAATGTTAAGTGTCAAACATTAAAGTTATTCATCCGAATTAGCAGGTAGCGCCGCCAGTCCGTCGGCTGCCGAGAGGATATTGTGGTTGTATTCGTCGCTAATCACGTGGCCGTCGCGCAGCATGATATTGCGTGAGGAGTAATTGGCAATGTCTGGGTTGTGAGTCACGAAGATGATAGTGCGTCCGGCGGCATGAAGCTTTTGGAAGAGGATGAGTATCTCAAACGACGTGCGCGTGTCGAGATTTCCCGTCGCCTCATCGGCGAGAATCACGGCAGGGTCGTTCACCAGTGCGCGGGCTATCGCCACACGCTGCATCTGTCCGCCCGACATTTGGTTTGACTTATGATAGAGTCGCTCGCCGAGTCCAACGGCTTGCAATGCCTTAATGGCACGCTCCTGCCGTTCCTTCGCGCTTATGTCAGGATTGTACATCAGCGGCAGTTCAACGTTTTCCACACTTGTCGTCTTCGGCAAGAGATTGTAGTTCTGAAATATGAAGCCAATCTTACGGTTGCGCAGTACGGCGCGCTGCGACTTCGACATCTTTCTCACCGATACGCCGTCGAGATAGTACTCGCCCGACGTTGGCGTGTCGAGACAACCGAGCTGATTTAGCAGTGTCGACTTACCCGAACCTGACTTACCCATGATGGTTACGAATTCGCCCTCGTATATCTTGAACGAAACTCCACGCAAGGCATGCACCGTCTCGTCGCCCACGACGAAATCGCGCTTCACGTTGTCGAGTTCTATTACTACTTTCTTTTCGTCCATAATATAATGAGTCCCTCCTCCAACCGCCTTTGGACATCTTGCTCCTTCATCAGTGGAATAAGAGCAACGTCCTTTGCGGTTAGAGGGAAGACAGAGTTTTAAGAGTTTTTTATAAGTTGTTTATGAATTCTCCTTTACTTTTTCTTTCCCGGAGGGCCTGGGGCGAACGGACTGCTCTCGCCGCTTCCATCTGGCTGCGACTTGTCGTCGTCGGTTCCTACTACGCTAAGCCCCGTCACAACCTTTGTGCCGGCAGGTACTCCGCTTAGAATCTGTGTGTTGGTGCCGTCGCTCATACCTACGTTCACCTTGTGGGCTACGATGGAATTGCCCTCTATTGTCCACACCTTGTTCTTTGCATTACCCGTTTGGTCCACAATCTTCATCTTGCCAACAGTCTCCTTCTGCGGAGTGAAGCGCAGTGCTTTCGACGGAGTGGAGAGCACGCCCTTGCGTTCAGCTGTAAAGATTGTAACATTGGCGGTCAGACCTGGCTTGAGTTTCAAATCGGCATTTGGAGCAGAGATCACCACTTCGTAGGTGACGACGTTGTTGGTTGTGGTTGCTTCCTGGCGCACCTGCTTAACGGTACCCTCGAAGGTGTCGTCAGGGTAGGCATCAACCGTGAACGAAACGCGCTCGCCTTCCTTCACGTCGCCTATGTCTGCCTCGTCTACGTCAGCCACAACCTGCATATTTGTAAGATCTTGCGCTATCGTGAAGAGCTCTGGCGTAGAGAAACTTGCAGCCACGGTCTGTCCTTCCTCCACCGACTTCGAGAGCACCACGCCGTCGATAGGCGACGTGATGGTAGCGTAGCCGAGATTTGTCTGTGCACGCTGCACCTCCTCCCTCGCCGACGCCACTTGCTCCTTTGCCTGCTTATAGCTGAGCTGTGCGTTGTCGAATTCCTCGGCGGCAACAAGTCCCTTCTGAAAGAGCGCCTTGTAGCGATTGAAATTGGCAGTTTGGAAATTGAGCTGGCTCTGCGCATTGGCGAGTTGCGCCTTTGCAGTGTTGAGCTGACTCATGAGGTTGGTCTTGTCGAGTTCGGCAATGACCTGTCCTTTCTTTACTACGGAGTTGTAGTCGACGTAGAGTTTGCTGACGATGCCGCTCACCTGCGTACCCACCGTCACTGACGTTACGGGTTCAATGGTGCCCGTGGCTGTGATACTGTTCTGAATGTTTGCCGGCGCAATGGCTGCCGTGTCAAACGAAATCTGCTGTTCTTTCTTGCCGCCCGACATAATCCAAACGGCAATAGCGGCTATGATGACAACTGCCACCAATAACCATACTTTACTTAATTTTTTCATTATCTCTCTATTGTTATTTTTCCTTATACATTCACAAGAAAAGCCTACTGCCCCTCCCAAGAATTTGGGAGAGGCTGGGATGAGGTCGTTTATTTTATCTCTCCTGACTTATAGAACTCAAGCATCTTCAGATTGAGTATCGTGAGATACTTGCTCTGCAGCTCGTTCTGCTGCGCCTGAAGCAGATTGGTCTTGCCTGTCATGAGCTCCACGATGTTCTTCAGTCCCTGCTTGAACTGCTCGGAGAGCAACTCGTAGCTTGCCTCTGCACTCTCTGTAGAGACACGTGCAGCCTTAAACTTGTTTTGGTTGGTGACAGCCTGCAGCCAATAGTTCTCCACTGTTGAATAGAGCGTGGTCTGCTTGTCCTGAAGGTCGAGCAGATAGTTCTGTTTCTGTATCATCGCCTTGTTGACGGCAGTCTTCGTCTGCCTGTTGTCAAAAATTGGGATACTTACCGTGACGCCTCCGCCCAAATTAAAATTACTCTTCATCTGCGTGCCCCAACCATTGTTGCTCATCGACGTTGTAGATGTGGAAACACCTGCGTTCAGGCTGACCGTCGGCATTCTTCCCGCCTTGGCTATCTTCACGCTGAGGTCGCTGCTCTCGATGCCGAGTCGGGCGCTCTTGATTTCCGGACGTTGCTCAACCGACGCCGTGTAGACGTCATTTAAAGCAGGCACAGCCGCAAGAGCCATCTCGTCGGTGGTGGCAGGCACTGCCACATCAAACTCGTTGTCGTCGGCTATCTGAAGGAGTTGTTTCAGCTGCCGTTTGTAGTTGCGCAGGTTGCTCTCCGCCTCCACAATAGCATACTCGTCTTGAGCGCGTTGAGCGGTGAGTTGGGCGAGGTCGGCGCGACTCATCTTGCCAACGTTCACCATAGTCTTGCCCCTTTCCTCGTTGGCCTTACTCGTAGCGAGGCTCTCGCGGCTGACGCCGATGGCATCGTTGGAGTAGAGAATCTGCACGTAGAGCTGCGCTATCTGCTCCAGCACGCTATTGGCTGTTGAAGCTGAGTCGAGGCGTGCCTGCTCAGCCGTGAGGCGGTTGAGCTTCACGGTCTTCGTGTTCTTGCCACCATTCCATACAGTCCAGTTGCCCATAAGCGAATATGATCCGTTATAGTACACTTTGTCGACACCCGACTGCACATAACCGTCAGTGACGGTAGCACGCCCGGTCTCCGGCCACGGCGTGTAGTTGACGTTCTGCGACGTGGAGAAACTTAACGACGGCAACAGAAGCGCTTGACTTTGCTTGACATCCTCAAGTGCAGAATATTCCTGCAGCTTAGCTTTTTGGAGCTGAATGTTGTTTGCCAGGGCGTAGTCAATACAATCTCTGAGCGACCACTGCTTCGCTTCACATTCTGCCGAAAGCGAAAGCATAAACAAGCCTGCCAAACAGCCCATTCCAATCTTTTTCATACGTTAATGCGGTTTTAATAATAATGTTCTTTTTCCTAATCTTTTATATACTCTCTTAAATTCTGAACTTACAAAAGTTCAATAATACATTCCTACATATTTATATATGTATCTATTCATATTTAAATAATATATATCTCTATATTCAAATAATACATTTATCCTATAGTTAATTGCGACTTCTGTTTATTAGATTTAAAATGATGACAAAAAGTTTATTCGCAAAGATAAGAATTAACAAAAGTTTTCATTTACGACACACTAAATGATTTTGCACGACACACTAAATGATTTGCACAACGTACTAAAATAAATTAAAAGAGACTGACAAATACTGCCATCAGCATAAAAATCATTAACTTTGTACAAAATACGACTACAAAAGAATTTACTGAAAACAAAAAAAATACCACAATGATTAAAAACAAACTTATCCTCACCACTCTCCTTGCGGCAGCCTGCGCCTCCGGCGTCTACGCACAAACCGACGGCTTCGACCTCAACTCGCAGCGAGGCGAGAAGCAGGATGTCAACATGGTGCCGGGCAAGAAGCTCGATCATCACGGCTTCATCGTCAACCCAACTCCTCACGCTCTCTCCATCGACTCTCTTTCCTGGCTCGACCTCAATGGCGGAGTGACGCTCAAAGACAAGTCGGGCAAGTTTGCCAACGACATTGCCTTCCTCCAGCAAACAGCCAAGGGCACACCCCTCAACATCATCTTCGGCGAGAAGCCTGCAAAGAAAGCCGGACTGAAGAAGCTGACGTCGGGAGCCTATCTGCTCACAGTCGACAAGAAGGGCATCAACATCGTGGGCTACGACGAGCGCGGCGCCTTCTACGCCCTGCAGACTCTACGCCAGATTGCCGAGAGCCCGGCAGCAAAAGGACGACTGCCCTACCTCACATGCAACGACTATCCCGATCTGCCACTGCGCGGCGTAGTGGAAGGTTTTTACGGAGAGCCGTGGTCGCATCAAGTGAGACTCTCGCTCATCGACTACTACGGACGCAACAAACTCAACGAATACGTCTATGGTCCGAAGGACGACCCCTACCACAGCTGCCCTAACTGGCGTCTGCCCTATCCGCCGGAACAAGCAAAGAACATACGCGAACTGGTGGACGCCTGTCGCAAAAACCGCGTGGACTTCGTGTGGGCCATTCATCCGGGACAGGACATAAAATGGAACGAGGAAGACTACAATAATCTCGTCAACAAGTTCAATCTTATGTACGACCTTGGCGTGCGCTCCTTTGCCATCCATTTCGACGACATCGACGGCGAGGGTACAAATCCAAAGAAACAGGTAGACTTGCTCAACCGCCTCACACGCGAGTTCGTGAAGGCGAAGGGCGATGTGGCTCCGCTCGTGGTCTGCCCTACCGACTACTCACAACTATGGGCAAAACCGGGACCTGACGGTCCGCTCGCCATCTACGGCAACGAACTCGACCCGTCGATAAACGTATTCTGGACAGGTGCAGTCGTTTGCTCCGACCTCACCAAAGAGACGCTCGACTTCGTTGACTCGCGCATCAAGCGCCCGGCTTACTACTGGTGGAACTTCCCCGTGACCGACTATGCGCGCCACATCATCATGCAAGGTCCTGCCTACGGACTTGAGAACGACATCACGGACAAAATGACATGTGGCGTGCTCTCAAACCCGATGGAACACGGCGAGGCATCGAAACTTGCTCTCTACGGCGTTGCCGACTACAACTGGAACGTAGCCGACTATAACGCCATCGACAACTGGGAGCGCGGACTCGTCGACCTCACTCCTGAAGCACACGAGGCTTACCGCACTTTCGCCATACATTCCTGCGACACGGAGACGGGCTACCGACGCGCCGAGTCATGGGAAACAAATACGTTCCGCCTCGCCGACTTCTCCGAAAAGGCCTACGAAGACCTCTACAAAGAGTTCGACCGCGTGGAGAAGGCTAAAAAGACAATGGAGCGCAACTGCAAGAACCAGCTTCTCATGAAGGAATTGGAACCTTGGCTCGTAGAATTCAAGAAACTTGGAGAGCGCGGCAAGAACACTCTTCAGCTTATGCAGATTTTCCGCAGCGGCAACAACCAAAACTTCTGGAACGCTTTCGTTGCCAACCGCATGACGAAGGAACAGCGCGCTGCCTACGAGAAACACAAATCGGGCACGATGAAACTGCAGCCGTTCTACGAAAACGGCATGGACGACATGGCGAAGCAGTTCTTCCAGAACCTCACGGGGGAAGTGCCTGCCTTCTACAAGGGCATCGGCACATATCCAACTCTCGCCACAACGCAAAACAAGCTGATGTTTGACAACGACTCCACTACCTACTACCACTGCGGTCAAAGCCAAGCTACTGGCGACTGGGTTGGAGCCGACCTTGGCACTGTTCGTGACGTGCGCGAGGTGCGTATCCTTCAGGGACGCAACTCTATCGACGACGTTGACTACTTCGACAACACTATCCTCGAGGCATCTGCTGACGGCAAGACTTGGACTCCACTCACGGGCGAACTGAAGAAAACCTACATCATCCACTGGAAGGGCGACGCTGTGAAGGCACGCTACGTACGTATTCGCAAAGTGGAGTCGGAGAAGAAGAGCTGGATTGCCGTACGCGAGTTCATGGTAAACCCGACGACTCCAGAGTCGTTGCCGTTCAAGGTAGAGTCAGCCGACAAGGAGGCTGCCATGTTTGCCTTCGACAAGAATCCTGTGACGTCATTCCAGAACACGGGCAAGACAACGTTTGGCATAGAGAAGGGCACTAAGACATTCACGCTGCTGCTCAACGTGCAACCCAACAACGAACTGAAATTCAACCAGTATGACAGCAAGGGCAAGCTCATTGCCTCTACCAACATTGATAATTCCTTCTTCAATGTCAACGTGGCGAAGAAGGCAGTGAAGGCTGAGATTGAGGGCAACGTCGAAGTGTTCGAAGTGATAGGCAAGAAGTAAGAAAATCTCTAATACAGACACAAAAAGGAGGTTGAGCGTTTCGCTCAACCTCCTTTTTGTTCGTCTGCAATTGCCATTTATCGGTGCTTCGCATTCCCGCAGGTCGCACCCTTACTCTCTTTTTGTTCGTCTGCAATTGCCCTTTATCCCTTTGTTATAATCAACAATAATGTTATTCCGCAGCAATGTATGCCGCACACATTTCCGCACAACGCTCACCGTCTACGCCTGCCGACACTATGCCGCCAGCATAACCAGCGCCCTCACCGCACGGGAAAAGTCCGTGCAGACGTACGTGCTGCAATGTATCACGGTCGCGCAGGATGCGCACTGGCGACGACGTGCGGGTTTCTGTAGCGATAAGTACAGCCTCATTAGTGAGGAATCCGTGGCTCATCTTTCCAAACTTCCTAAAGCCTTCCTGTAAACGACCCGCCACTTGACGCGGCATCCAAAAGTGGAGCGGCGACGAAATAAGTCCCGGCGCATAGCTGCTCTTCGGCAAGTCGTATGACAGGCGTCCGTTCACGAAGTCGGCCATGCGCTGTGCCGGGGCAGTCTGCTTCATGTTGCCCTGCTGCCAGCAAGAGCGTTCGAGCTGTTCCTGGAAGCGCATCACGCGCAAAGCATCATTCTCCTCGCCTGGCACATCCTCTGGTCGGGTTTCAACCACCATGCCTGAGTTAGACCACTGCGTGCCACGGTTACTCGGGCTCATGCCGTTGACCACAATCTGCTCCTTGTCCGTTGCCGCAGGAATGACGAAGCCTCCGGGACACATGCAGAATGAATACACTCCGCGTCCGTCCACCTGTGTGACGAAACTGTATTCTGCTGCAGGTAGGTACTTGCCTCTGCCTTGCTTGGAATGATACTGTATCTGGTCTATCAAGTGAGACGGATGCTCCAGTCGAACACCGACGGCAATGCCCTTTGCCTCAATCTCAACCTTTGCCTCAGCAAGATACCGGTAGACATCGCGTGCTGAATGTCCCGTGGCGAGTATCACCGGACCACGATAAATCTCCTCTCCCCCATTCACGAGATTCACGGCCTCAACACCAACCACCGTGTCGCCTTCGAACAAGAGGCGCGTCATCTTCGTTTGGAAATGTACCTCGCCACCACATCTTATTATTGTTTCGCGCATATTCTCAATCACCTTCGGCAGTTTGTCGGTGCCGATGTGCGGATGGGCATCGGCGAGAATAGACGTTGACGCACCATGCTGGCAGAAAACATTGAGAATCTTCTCTATATTGCCGCGTTTCTTCGAGCGTGTATAGAGTTTGCCGTCGGAGTAGGCTCCTGCACCACCCTCGCCGAAGCAGTAGTTGCTCTCAGAGTCAACAGCCTGCAGTTTCTTTATGTTGGCAAGGTCTACCTTGCGGTCGCGTACGTTCTTTCCGCGCTCCAGCACAATGGGGCGCAGTCCGAGTTCTATCAGCCTCAGCGAGGCAAAGAGTCCGCCGGGTCCCTCGCCCACCACCACGACAGCCGGCTTTTGGCTCACGTCGCCATATTCTGTATGCACATACTCATCGTCCTGTGGCACTTCGTTGATGTAAAGCCTAACGGTAAGGTTGATGTAAATTGTGCGCTGACGCGCGTCTATGCTGCGCTTCAAGATACGCACGGCATTTATCGTGCGTGCGTCGATGCCCTTGTCGTCGGCAACAAATTGGCGTATGTTCTGCTCGCTTGATGCCACTACGGGCTGCACGCGTATTTGGTATTCCTGTATCATATCATAATTATTAATGTAGCACAAAATTAAGAAAATAAACTCAAATACAGTGCAATAACCACAATAAATTTCAGCGCTGACAACGTGACGGATGTCCCCCACCTTCACAACGACGAAACACGATAATCTGTACAAACGTATCTTTTCTTCTGTAATACGCAGAATGAAACGGCTGCACCGACAAGACAATATATCTACAAAAGAACAACCGAATCAAGAAAATTGCTGACAAATAAGTAAAAAAGACAGCCTTTTCGGTTGCCATAACATTTATTTTTCGTAAATTTGCCTACACTTTTTATCAAGAACACTCTATGTCAACGACACGGCGCCGAGCAGTTCCACAACCGAGTCAGTAACCAATGAGCAGACCGAGGAGTCTAACCCCATACCTCTCACGTATTGAGGATTGGAGCAGAAGCCCGTCTCACTGGCCACGGCAGGCATCGACGTCGAAACACAATCAGCCTCCCTTGTATGGAGGCATTAACCAAAGAACAAGAAAGAAATGAAAGTATTGAAGTTTGGCGGAACCTCCGTAGGTTCCGTAGAGAGCATCCTCAGCCTGAAGGCTATTGTAGAAAAAGAGGCAAAAAAACAACCCGTCATCATCGTAGTGAGCGCGCTCGGCGGCATTACCGACAAGCTCATCGCCACATCGCAACTCGCCGTGAAGGGCGACGAGACGTGGAAGGACGAGTTTCAGGCCATGGTCGACCGCCACCACCACATGATTGACACCATTATCGACGACCCGCACAAGCGCGAGACGCTCTTCCGCATCGTCGACTCCCTTTTCGAGCAACTTCGCTCCATATATTTTGGCGTATTCCTCATCCACGACCTCTCTCAAAAGACACAGGACGCAATTGTCAGCTACGGCGAGCGTCTCAGCTCCAACATCGTTGCCACGCTCGTACACGGTGCACGCTGGTTTGACTCGCGCGAGTTCATAAAGACCATGCGCAAGAACCGCAAGAACACTCTCGACTCAGAACTCACAAACCGCCTCGTGCGCCGCACCTTCGCCGACCTGCCGCGCATCTCTCTTGTTCCCGGTTTTATAAGTATGGATCGCGACACCGACGAGACCACCAATCTCGGACGTGGTGGCTCCGACTATACGGCAGCCATCATCGCCGCTGCCCTCGACGCCGACATCCTTGAGATATGGACTGACGTTGACGGATTTATGACCGCCGACCCGCGCGTCATCAAGACTGCCTACACCATCAACGAGCTCAGCTACATTGAAGCCATGGAGCTTTGCAACTTCGGCGCAAAAGTGATTTATCCGCCAACAATATATCCTGTCTGCGTGAAGAACATACCAATCCGCGTGAAAAACACGTTCAACCCCGACGCAGAAGGCACGGTTATCAAGGCAAAGATAGCCAACGACTCCAAACCCATCAAGGGTATCTCCAGCATCAACGGCACCACGCTCATCACCGTAACCGGTCTGTCCATGGTTGGCGTCATCGGCGTCAACCGCCGCATCTTCACGGCATTGGCAGACAACGGCATCAGCGTGTTCATGGTGTCGCAGGCCTCGTCGGAGAACTCCACATCCATCGGTGTGCGCGACCAAGACGCCGAGGCAGCCGTCGAGGTTCTCAACAGCGAGTTCGCCAAGGAGATAGAAACGGGCGCCATGTTCCCAATGCACGCAGAGAGCGGACTTGCCACCATTGCCGTCGTCGGCGAGAACATGAAACACACACCTGGCATCGCCGGCAAACTTTTCGGCACTCTTGGCAGAAGCGGTATCAGCGTCATAGCCTGCGCGCAAGGCGCATCGGAAACCAACATCTCGTTTGTCGTCGACAGCAAGTACCTCCGCAAGGCACTCAACGTAATCCACGACTCGTTCTTCCTCTCCGAATATAAGGTGCTCAATCTCTTCGTGTGCGGCGTGGGCACGGTGGGCGGACAGCTCCTTGAGCAGATTCACGACCAATACGAGGAACTGAAGCGCACCAAACGACTGAAGCTCAACGTCGTTGGCATCGCCACCTCAAGGAAAGCCATTTTCAATCGCGACGGCATCGACCTCACCTCCTATCGCCAGCAACTCGACGCCGCTCCCTCAAGCAGCGATCTGCAGCTGCGCGACGAAATAATCGGAATGAACATCTTCAACAGCGTCTTCGTTGACTGCACGGCAAGCAAGGACGTGGCAGAACTGTACCAGTCGTTCCTTGAGCACAACATCTCAGTGATTGCAGCCAACAAAATTGCCGCCTCGTCGTCCTACGACAACTATATCCGACTAAAGGAGACAGCGTTGGCGCGCGGCGTGCTCTTCCGCTACGAAACAAACGTGGGCGCAGGCTTGCCCATCATCGGCACCATCAACGACCTGCGCAACTCAGGCGACGTAATTCTGAAGATAGAGGCAGTGCTCAGCGGCACGCTCAACTTCATATTCAACGAAATCTCAGCCGACGTGCCTCTCTCCGAGGCGGTGCGCCGCGCTAAGGAGCAGGGCTATAGCGAACCCGACCCACGCATCGACCTCTCAGGCAAGGACGTCATACGCAAGCTCGTCATCCTTGCCCGCGAAGCAGGCTACAAGGTGGAGAAGAGCGACGTGGAGAAGCATCTCTTCATCCCCGACGAATTCTTTGAAGGCTCCATTGAGGATTTCTGGAAAAACCTTCCTAAGCTCGACGCCGACTTCGAGAGCCGTCGCCGCCAACTTGAGAAAGAGGGCAAGCGCTGGCGTTTCGTGGCGACGTTCGACCACGGCAAGACCAGCGTAGCGCTGAAGGAAGTGGGACAGGAACATCCTTTCTACAATCTCCAGGGCAGTAACAACATCGTGTCGCTCACGACTGAGCGCTACCGCGAATACCCAATGCTCATTCAGGGCTACGGCGCAGGAGCAAGCGTGACGGCTGCCGGAGTGTTCGCCAACATCATGTCGATTGCCAACATATAGAATAGGCATTGAGGGATAACCACACACTTACTAATATTTCGCCTATGAAACACATCATCATTCTCGGTGACGGCATGGCTGACCATGCCGTCGACCGACTCGGAGGAAAGACTCTCCTTGAGTATGCCAACACTCCCAACATGGATCTAATAGCGCGGCACGGACGCACGGGCAGACTGCTCACCGTTCCCGACGGCTTTCATCCTGGCAGCGAGGTGGCTAACGCCACAATCCTTGGCTACGACATGAACAAGGTTTACGAGGGACGCGGACCGCTTGAGGCGGCTTCCATCGGCTACGACATGCAGCCCGACGACCTCGCTCTGCGCTGCAACATCATTTGCCTCGCCGACGGACTTATAAAGAACCACCATGGCGGCCACCTCACTACAGAGGAGAGTGAGGAACTTATCAATCTGCTCAACGAGCACCTCGCTGACGACCGGGTGCGCTTCATAAAGGGCATACAGTATCGCCACCTGCTTATTATAAAAGGTGGCAACAAGCACATCGACTGCGCCCCACCCCACGACCACCCAAACGAGAAATGGCAACAGCTGCTTGTGCGCCCTGAGAAGGGCCATGAGCAAGAAGCCCTTGCCACGGCAACACTGCTCAATGAGCTTATTTTGAAATCGCAGAAAGTGCTTGCCGAAGCGCCGCTCAACCAGCGCCGGCGTGCCGAAGGCAAGGACGAGGCCAACAGTATCTGGCCTTGGGGCGGAGGCTACCGCCCGCAGATGAAGACCCTTCAGGAGATGTACCCGCAGATAAAGCGCGGCGACGTCATTTCCGCTGTCGACCTTATACGTGGCATCGGACATTATGCCGGACTCCACAACATCATCGTGCCCGGAGCTACCGGACTCGCCGACACCAACTACGAAGGCAAGACACGCGCCGCACTCGACGCCCTGAAGAATGACGACTTCGTGTTCCTCCACGTGGAGGCAAGCGACGAAGCGGGCCACGACGGCGACCTCGCACTGAAGCTACGCACGATAGAAAATCTCGACAGCCGCATGGTTGGACCGATCTTCAAGGAAGTTTCAACATGGGAAGAGCCTGTCTGCATAGCCGTAATGCCCGACCATCCAACGCCCGTTGAGATACGTACACACATGAAAGAGCCTGTGCCGTTTGCCATTTGGTATCCCGGCATAGAGGCCGACAGCGTCACAACCTACAGCGAAGTGAGCTGCGTGCAGGGCAGCTACGGACTGCTAAAGCTGACGGAATTTATGGACATGTTTATGAAAATTGGAGAAAAATGAAATACTACAGCACCAACCATACCGCACCGCTTGCCTCGCTCCACGAGGCAGTAGTAAAAGGTCTCGCGCCCGACCGCGGACTATATATGCCTGAACGCATCAATCAACTTCCGAAGGACTTCTTCGACAACATCGACCGCCTGTCGTTCCAAGAGATTGCCTACCGCGTGGCTGACGCTTTCTTTGGAGAAGACATCAAGGCAGACGACCTCAAGCGCATCGTCTACGACACGTTGCAGTTCGACTGCCCGATAAAGGAGGTGGAGCCCGGTATCTATTCGCTCGAGCTATTCCACGGACCGACACTTGCCTTCAAGGACGTGGGAGCGCGCTTCATGGCGCGTATGCTGCAATATTTCATACGCGAAGAGGAAGCAAAGGAAGGGAATGTTACTGCACGAAAGGATGTGAACGTGCTTGTCGCCACCAGCGGCGACACGGGATCTGCCGTGGCAAACGGCTTCCTCGGCGTTGACGGCATCAATGTCTATGTCCTCTATCCGAAAGGAAAGGTGAGCAAGATACAGGAGAGCCAGTTCACAACTCTCGGCCAGAACATCACCGCTATCGAGGTGGACGGTGTGTTCGACGACTGCCAGGCTCTCGTGAAGCAAGCTTTCATGGACGAAGAGCTTAACAGCCACATGAAGCTGACATCTGCCAACTCCATCAACGTGGCACGTTTCCTGCCACAGGCGTTCTACTACTTCTATGCCTACGCCCAGCTGAAGCGCATCGGAAAGGAAAGCAACTACGTGATATGCGTGCCGAGCGGCAACTTCGGCAACATCACGGCAGCCATCTTCGGGCGCGAGATGGGCTTGCCCGTGAAGCGCTTCATTGCCGCAAACAACGCCAACGACATCGTCTGCAAATATTTGCAGACGGGCGAGTACAATCCGCGCCCAAGCCTGCAGACCATCGCAAACGCCATGGACGTGGGCGACCCGAGCAACTTCGCGCGTATCCAGGAACTCTTCAAGGGCGACTGGCAGAAGATTACGAGCCTCGTGAGCGGAGCCGCCTACAGCGACGAGCAGATACGCCAAGCCATGAAACACTGCTACGACTCCAACAGCTACATCCTCGACCCGCACGGAGCCTGTGGCTATCAGGCACTGAAGGATCTGCTGAATGACGACGAGGTAGGCGTCTTCGCAGAAACTGCCCACCCCGCTAAGTTCAAGGAGACCGTTGAAGACGCTATAAAGTCTGAAATAGAAATACCTGAAAAGCTTGCCGCTTTCATGCGAGGGGAAAAGAAAAGCATCAAAATGTCGAAAAGTTTTGGGGAATTCAAAGCGTTCCTCATGTCAAGATAACAAAGCAAACAGTACTAGAAAAGGGCTTGCA
>DLKG01000075.1:25840-40144 GCA_002490315.1 Prevotella sp. UBA7594
TGCAAGCCCTTTTCTAGTACTTACTGAAGTTTCTACTTAACAATTCTCTTCACTACCTTGCCGTTGGCAAAGCGGTTGATGACAAGGCGGTTGCCATTCGGATTGACAAGTTTCTTGCCCTCGATGTTATAGGTTGCTACGACCTTACCGGAATTCTCAGCGCTTGCAACTTTCTCCACAGCCGTTGCCGACTGTGTGTCGATAACGTAAGATCCCAAGCAGAGGTTCTTCTCGTCATAGTCTACATATCCGTAGCCCACGATATAGCGTCCATCGGCTGTAATGGCACACGGCATGTTATACTCATTGGCATCCATTGTCTGTATTTCCTTGACACCAGGGAAAGCATCGCTCATATTCTGAGCCTTGTTGCTGCCGGCAAGGCAAATCATGGCAGTGGTGCCATTTGTATCCTGATTCTCAATTGTGCCGATGATGGTGCCGTCGTTCGATATGCCGCTGGCATAATAGAACAATTCGGTAGAAGCGTCCGGACAATCGATAATGCCAAGCGTGTCAGCCTCAACGTCATAGCGTGCTATCACCTGACCATAAAGTGGCGTGAAGCCCGTATCATCCGTTGCCTTGTCATGCATGGAGAGTGCCACCCATTTTCCGTTGCCGCTTATGGCCTCAGCCTTCACCATGTCGTACTTCTGGAAGCCGTTAAGCTCAAACGAACCGTCAAAGAAGCGCTTCGACGGAATCTGCAGAGAATAGGTCTTGTCGTCGCTGTTGCGACGCCAAATCACCATAGGATCGGAAGCGAAATTGTCCACAACGCCACCTACTACAGCCGATCCGTCAGCACTTGCCTGGAGGATTTTGTAGCCCATCGACTCATAGCCGAGAACATCGTCTGAGAACGTCGGCAGAAGATTTTTCTCACCTGCAGCGTCCCAGAAGCAAGGAGTTTGCTCATAAGCCGAATTGTATGTCACGCCGAACAGCAAGGAGCCGTCGTTGGAGGAAGTTCTCACAAGTGACGGATCTTCGCATATCAACGAAGAGTTGCCTGTGTTAAAATCAAATCTGGCTGCCTTGCCCTCAAAGTAGCCATAGCCGACACCGTCGTTGTTGACGCTGTTCACGCATGCGTCAACATCCTGTTCATCGTCACTGTTGAGTTTGTCGGAAGCGAAATACTTTATAGCGCCCGTTTCTATATTGGCGATGAAAGCCTGGCCACCCACGTCCTCACCGGCGATGTACTTTCCGTCCTGTGAGCATGTTATAGCCTGAAGATAACCGTTTGATGTCCATGGATAATAAGTGAGCTTCTGTGCAGAGGCCGCACCGCAAGCGGCGAGCATCACCGCTGAGAGTAAAAATTTCTTCATAAACTGATTTTTTTTTATTATTCTTTTGTTTCTTGTTCTTTTGACATTAGTTTTTGGATGTCGTTATCCCTTTCTTTTAAGAATGTAAGGCATTTTTAAAACTCTCCAATTAAAAAAGCCTGCATCTTTTCGTTTGCAAAGTTATTGTTTTTCCTTTAAAGCAACAAATATTTTAAAGCAAAATAGCGGTTTAAAGTAAAAATATGTAAGAGAAAAGGCATTATTTGTAATATCCGCAAGAATTTATCAGAGAAATATGCAGACTTAATAAGACTTAAAACCTTGCGAAACATTTTGCCGTGTTGGATGAAAATCGTAACTTTGCACTGCGAAAAAGGAATAGGGGCGTACCGGTTCGATCGGGATACTCATCAATAAAAAATCGAAACCGGGAAGACTTCTCTTGCCAATGGCGGGCCATATAAAGCCCTTTGGGGCCTAAGCTGTAAAGCCGGTGGATTACAAAGGCGGAGAGCTCTCAAATCTTATATACTCGGAGTTTCATCACATCATCGGGCGCCCTTTTTTAAAATACGAAGAAGACTGCGGACATTTGCTTCCGTAGTCTTCTTTTTTGTTTTTTCTTACGAAAAGGATTAGGATTAGATAATTATATGTAACTTTGCCAAAAGAAATTTACAATAAGGCATACCTTATTAAACGACAATACAACATTATAAAAAAGAAGCAAAGAAAGTACAAACAAGAAAAATAGATTCATAATATGTTTTCCGGTATAGTAGAAGAAATGGCTACTGTCGTTGCCATTAAGAACGACAAAGAGAATGTGGACTTCACGCTTACATGCTCCTTCACAAACGAGTTGAAAATAGACCAAAGCGTAGCTCACAACGGCGTCTGCCTTACGGTGGTTGCCATCGACGGCGACCGCTACGTCGTCACCGCCATGAAGGAGACGCTCGACCGCTCCAACCTTGGTATGCTGAAAGTGGGCGACAAGGTCAACGTGGAACGCTCGATGCTCATGAACGGCCGCCTCGATGGTCACATCGTTCAAGGACACGTTGACGGCACAGCGAAATGCGTTGATATGCGCGACGCCGACGGCTCCACGTATTACACCTTCCAGTATGCCTTCGACCGCACTATGGCAAGCCGCGGATATTTCACGGTGGACAAAGGCTCGGTGACGGTGAACGGCGTGTCGCTGACCGTCTGCAACCCGACTGAGGACTCCTTCACTGTTGCCATCATTCCCTACACTCACGACAACACCAACTTCTGCAACATCAAGCTGGGCTCCGTAGTCAACATCGAGTTTGACATCCTCGGCAAATACATCGCACGCCTTCAACAACTGCAATAAAAAGACAATAAGAAGACAATAAAAGCCAAACGCCAAAGGGACGACGTTTTTTTACGACCGTCGCCCCTTTGGCGTTTGTCATTAGGGGGAGTGTCAAAAGACACACCCCAAAATTTCATTTCATATCATTACTTTGCAAGCTTCAATGACTTGCCGCCATTCTTCACTACGTACACACCGGAAGGCAACTGCGAAGCGGCAAACTCTCCAAGAGTCATTCTTCCGCAGCAGACGCCCGTGGCTGTGAACACCTCCACCTCGTCGTTAGCCTTCAGGCTTGCGTCCTCGTTTACGCTATTGATTGAGGTGTATGCACCGAGATCAACGGTCTGCCAGTTGCTCCAAGCCGAGAGCACATTGCCGCTTACCGCCTGCAAGCGCCATTGATAAGTGGCACCTTCATTCAGATTCTCGAAACGATACTTACAGTCCTTTACGTCGCTGAAGCGCTGCGTGGCAGCACGCATGACAGACTTCGGAGCCACATTCTGCGAGATGAAGTCTTCGGCAGAGTACTCGCCGTCGTAGATGGCGACAGAGTAGACATAGCCGCGCTTCTTCGGAGTTATCACTACCTTATAGTCTACGGAGTTGTCATTGGCAAGCTGAATGGTAGCCATCTTGCCGTCGGGCGCGATGGTTTCGGAAGACAGCTCGTTGCCGTCAGCGTCAACAAGCGCCACCTTCGTCTCTGCAGCGTCATTGCCATAAGCGCTCGACGAGAGACGCACGGTAACGGCAGAGGCTTCATGGTCGGTGATGAGCGGAGAGGTGAGATTGCCTACTGCCTTGGAAGAGCCAAGCTTTGCGCAGCCAGGACATTCGTACACCTTGGTGCCTGTCCAGCCCTTGTTCGTCATATAGCTGTCGAGGTCGGCAGAGATGTCCTTCGTGCCGTCGCTGACAGCATCTTTTCCCCACGTCTTTAGGCTCTCGCTGAGCAAGAGTGCTTCGTCGGCAGAAGGCTGCTCGCTCTTCTCGCGCAGCTCCAGATTGTACGACTTTGCATTGGCAATCGGAGCCCATGCCGCACTAAACCAATTGCTGCCCATGTCCGTAACATTAATGTCGTCGTCGGAAGGAGTGTCTATGGAAATGCCGCCCATGAACGTGAAGGAAATGTTTCCGTTGCTCTCCTTGATGTCCGTTACGGGCTTGCCGAGGTATTTGCGTCCATCGCTGTTGGCGTTGAAGAGTTTCGTGGCAGGCGTCGTGTTGTCGGTGAGCGATGTTGTCTTCGTCGTGCCGGGATAGGTGTCGCCGCTATTGGTAGATTCTGTCAGCTTATTGTCAGCCGGAACGATTGTGAAGCGCTGATGATTGTAGACGTTGTTCACGGTGTTCTTCGTCCAGGCGGTTGGGTCGTAGTCGACATGAATGACGAGCATTCCGTGTGCCGGCAGTTCGGCATCGGTCTTCTTCTGCTGGCGGTTCTCGAAGATATAGTATTCCGTAGGCGTAGCCTCATTGAATACGACGCACGCCTCAGGAGCGTCCGTCAGCGGCTTCATGTCGGTGATGTACTGCGGCTTGCTGAGCACAGTAGGCTCTATCCATCCGCTCACCCATTTCTCATAGGTGTTGTAGCCCGACGGGCAATAGCCGTCGCCGCCGTATGAGCCATAGTCCATAAGATCCCATTCGCTCATGCCGTAGTTATTGTTGTTGCCCGTGTCGTAAAAGTCGGGGATGCCCAGGCAATGGCTAAACTCATGGCAGGCTGTGCCGATACCATCCATCTGCGTGCCTGCATTGCCGTTGAGCTCAGAGGAGCAGCCGTAGGTGCGTATGCGCTTTCCGCCAAGCACGAGGCTGTAGCCGCCTTCCTGTATGTCCCATTCGTGCTGCCATATACAGTCGGCAAGTTCGCCTGTTGCGTCGGAAGCCTCGCCGTAGCCTGCATAGATGAGGTACACCTGGTCGACGGCTCCGTCGCCGTCCCAGTCGTACTTTGACATGTCGAGACCATATTGGTTGTAGGCAAGCTTGCACGCCTCCACTACCATACCTGCCGGGTCGATGTCGTTGCCGCTGGCGTCGTTGGCGCCATAGTCAGCCATGTTCTTGGAGACAGTGACGGGACCTACAACGTCGAAGTCGAGGTCGAACTTGCCATAGCTCTGCTCGTAGAAATAGTCATGCACGGAGCCGGAATTGCCATTGATATCGTAGCCCACCTTATTAAAATATTCGTTCCATTCGGCCTGAGTGTGCTTCGACTGCATCTTCTTGTCCTTGAAATTTACGAGGATAACAAGTCCCTTGCGCTCGCCGGTGACGCCGATGCCCTCACCGCCCGTTGCGCCAGCCATCTGCTGACGACGCGGCATACCCTTGGAGTCTACAGCGCCGCGCTTCATGAGGCGCGCGATGCGGCGGCTGTTGCGCTGCGCTGCACGCTTCTCTCCGAGAGAGCGTACCTTGGAAATTTCCGCACTGTAGGAGGAAAGAAATGCCTTCTCTGCAGCAGAGCGTCCTGAGAGATTGTGAGCCACTTGAGAAGAAGGAGCCAAATGGCCGTCGGCGTCAAGAACAGCATAGCGATAGGCGCCATCGTTCCCTACTACAAGCGGCTGCCCGTCTTCAGTAGCCACGAAATGAAAATTCTCGTCGCCGCGTACCGTCACAGTCAGCATCGTGCCGTCAGGCTGCTCCACCTGGCGCTTCACGCGCTTTGCCGGCACTGCAAAAGCTGAGGCTGCAAGCAAGAGTGTTGCAGCGATTGTTAATGTTCTTTTTGTCATTATTTGTAATAATTGTTGTTTTACTTGCAAAAGTACAAATAAAATCTTGTCTCACAACACATTGTAAGTGTTAAATAAACCTTTATCCGGTCAATTCATTTAATACCTTTTCTAAAGCGGCACTTTAGGGAGGCTAAAGCGCCGCTTTAAGGAGGCTAAAGCGCCGCTTTAGGTAAGCTAAAGCGCCGCTTTAAAAAATCATATTCGAACATTTGCATTTACGGCTTTTTTTGATTAAGTTTGCAATGGATTAAAACTTATAAAACTTTTACGCAAATATGAATTTTCACGAATTGTCACAGAAGCGTTTCTCGGCACGCAAGTTCACCGACGAACAAGTGAGCCAAGCCGACCTTGATTACATTCTTGAGTGTGTGCGCCTTGCGCCGTCTGCTTGCAACAAGCAGCCTTGGAAGTTTGTCGTGGTGCGCAGCGACGAGGCTAAGAGGAAGCTCTGGCGTGCTTACGACCGCGAATGGTTTCGCTCCGCCCCACTCTACGTTGTCTGCATGAAAAGCTCCTCCTCATGCTGGACACGCCCCGACGACAACAAGCAGCATGGCGACATCGACGTTGCCATCGCCACCGAGCACCTTTGCCTGGCTGCTGCCGACCGCGGACTCGGCACGTGCTGGGTGTGCAACTACGACACTCGTCTCGTGAGCCAACTGCTACCTTCTGAAGAATATGAGGCTGTTGCCATCA
Source organism: Prevotella sp. UBA7594 (assembly GCA_002490315.1). Classification (GTDB taxonomy): domain Bacteria; phylum Bacteroidota; class Bacteroidia; order Bacteroidales; family Bacteroidaceae; genus Prevotella. The sequence continues at coordinate 31,957 of DLKG01000075.1, forward strand.
TCCCTCTCGGACACATTGCGGAGGACTGCCCTCACCCAGAGAAGAAAAGAAAACCGATGAACGAAATAGTGGAGGAAATATAATGAAGCGACTTCTTTGCATAGCGCTAACTCTTGCATTGGCTTTTACTGCAGCCAATGCGCAAGAGGCGTTGAAGAAAGTGTACAACGAGACTGTCGACCCCATGGAGCAGATCGACAATGCCTTGACGAAGGCCAAGGCCGAAGGGAAATTCGTTGTCTGCCAAGTGGGCGGCAACTGGTGTCCTTGGTGCCTGCGATTTGCCGACTTCGTGGAGAAGGACTCTGCCGTGAACAAGACGGTCAGCGACAACTTCGAGCTTATCCACGTCAACTACAACCCACGCAAAAGCGCCGGAGAAGCGTCTGCCGACAAGGCTGCAAAGCTGATGAAGCGGCTGGGCAATCCCTCGCGTTTCGGATTCCCGGTGTTTGTGGTGCTCGACGAAGAAGGCAAGGTGATGCACATACAGGACTCCAGCTTCCTCGAGGAAGGCAAGGGCTACAGCGAGAAAAAGGTGCTGCGATTCTTCAACAACTGGACTCCGAAGGCTGTCAATAACAACAGATAAAAAGACCCTTATTCTATTCTTATGATATTGTACATAGTCATAGCATTGGTGGCCGCCATAATTATGGTGGTCGTAGGCTTTTTTCTTGGCAACAAAAGCAAGGACGGCAAGAACGAGAATGCTGAACTGATAGAGAATCTGCGCTCGCAGATTTCTACGCTAAGCGAAAAGGACAAGACGTTGGAGGCTACCATTTCCAACCAATCTGAACAAATAAAGACGCTCACCTCCGAGCGCGACGTGCAGAAGACTCACGCCGAGAACTACAGCTCGCTGCTTGAAACACAGAAAACAGAGTTTGAAAAACAACTTCGTGAGCAAAAAGAATCAAGCGAAGCTCTGTACGAAAAGCAATTAAACAGCCAAAAGGAGAATTCCGAACAGACTATACAAACTGAAAGGGAAAGAAACGCGAAAAGGGAAACTGAGTTGAAGTCTGCTTTCGACAAGCAGATTGCTGAATTGAAAGACTCATACGAGAAGCAGATTGCCGAGCTGAAAAACTCATACGAGAAGCAGATTGCCGAAATAAAGCAAACGTCGGCTGAACATCTGCAAAAGCAGGAAACCGACGCCGAAGAGTTCCGCCGCTCAGAGGCACAGCGCAACGCCGATGCCATTGCCAATATGAGGAATGCCTACGAAACCCAAATCGCCGAACTGAAAGACTCTCACAGCAAGCAGCTTGCACAGACTAAGGACAATGCGCTGAAGCAGATTGAGGCTCTGAAGCAGATGAACCACGAGCAGGTGGAGAGCCAGCTGAAGCTCATTCGCGAGCAGATGCAGACTACATCGGAGGAGGTGCTCAAGCGCCGCCAGGAGGAACTGGGCGAGCGCAACCGCGAGCAGGTGTCAAAAATCATCGACCCCCTGCAACAGAGCTTGAAGGACATGCAGGAGGCTTTCGACAAGACGAAGGAGCAGCAGAGCGAGGCGCTGACACGTCTCGACGAGACTATCAAGATTAATATGCAGAAGAGTGCGGCGCTCGGCGAGACTGCCGACCGGCTGACACGCGCCCTTACGGGCGAGGTGAAGGTGCAGGGCAACTTCGGCGAGCTGAAGCTCAAGCAACTCCTTGAAGACCTCGAACTGAAGGAGGGCGAACAGTTCGACACGCAGGAGACGCTACGCGACAAGGCGGGCAACTCGGCGCGTGGCGACGACGGCAAGGGACTCATTCCCGACTTCATTCTCCACTTCCCCAACAACCGCCACGTGGTGGTCGACTCGAAGATGTCGCTCACCGACTACGAGCGCTACATGAACGCCACGGACGGCACTCCCGAGAAAACGGAATATCTGAAGGCGCACATTGCCAGCGTGCGGGCGCAGGTTAAGCGGCTTGCCAAGAAGGACTACACGAAGTACTTGCCGAGCGGCTACAACAAGCTCAACTTCGCCATCATGTACGTGCCTATCGAGGGTGCGCTCAACCTCGCGCTGCTCAACGACGACACGCTCTGGCGCGAAGCCTACGACCAGGGTGTGATGATTCTCGGCCCGCAGACGATGTACATGAACCTGCGTGTGCTGGAGATGATGTGGACTCAGGTGCGGCAGCTGAAGAACCAGCAGGCTATGATGGACGCCGCCAACACAGTCATCGACCGCGTGCAGGACTTCGGTATGCGCTTCATCGACGTGGAGACGAGCATGAACGACACCATCAAGAAAATCACGAAACTCAAGATTACAACAGCCGACAGCGGGGCGAGCATCATCACAGCTGCCAAGAAACTTCTGAAAGCTGGCGCACAGGAGAACAAGAAGAAGAAGTCGCTTGCCGAACTCGACGAATCGACATTCATCGAGGCTGACACAACGCCAATGCTCATAGGAAAAGAAAATGCATGAGGCTCTTGAATTGACGGATACAATTGGCATCTGACGAGGGTGTGTCAAAACTCTCATTCCGTGTAATATCCGTTAGTTTTATTCCGTGTAATACCGTTAATTTTATTGGTCGTACGTATTTGGAATGGTGCATATAATAACTGGGAGAGGGGGCGCCCTCGCCCCCGACAAGGGAATAGCCATCACAATAATGGAATAGCCCTTTTTTATGTCGGGGGCGAGGGCGCCCCCTCTCCCAGTTATAAGATATCCGAACAGATTTTATTTTTTATTCAAACAGATTGCCCGTCGCCATAGAATACGACACCTTGCATTGATTGCAAATATCCGTAATCGTGGCTCCGCTTCCGCTCAACGAATAGAATACGCTCTCGCCGACGAGCACATACTCCCACGTGCGTTCCATCCGGTTATTTGGCTCCAAAGCATTGACTTTCTTTATCCACTCAAGGGTAGCAGTCTGTTTCTGCCGCACATTCGCGTCGTCCACCTTGTCGTCGCCCTTGGTCTCGATGAGATACACTTTGTCTTTCGTAGCCACGATGAAATCGGGATGATAGGTTGCCATCAATCCGTCCTTACGCACATAGAAGATGATGGCAAAGGAATGTCCCGACTCGCTGATTTTCAAGAATTGCTCCACCTCCGCATCCTTGTCCAAGAACTCGATGAAAGCCTTTTCCAATCCGCCTCCATGCGAAGGATAGCCCAATCGTGGATAGATGCACTTGCTCACCTCCACAGAGAACGACTCTCGCATCTTGATGGCTTGCAAGCTGGAGAACGCCGTCAGCGAAACTTCTGCGTCTATCGTGACAAGGCTATTCTGCATCTTGTATATTGCCACGGCAAACTGCTGCACGATATGCTGGGTGACAATGCCTTTCTGTGCCAAGAGTATCTTCCAGTCGCTTCCATGGAAGGGGTCGAACGGCCCAGCGAAGAGGCGGGTGCGGATGTACCAGTCCATCACTTGCACAGTCTGCGCCTCATTGATTTGAATGGTAGGGAATCCCTGGCGACGGCAGTTCTCGAAGCGCAGGGTAACTACTCGCAACAGTTTTTGGAGATACTCATTATAGCTGTTGGCATTGAAGAGATTGGCTGTGACTTTGTACTTGCCGAATGTGGTCTTCGTGAGCGACTCCTGCGACACGAATGTCTCGCCATCACGAGCCAAGAACTTGCGGAGCATACTCAAAGGATACATCGTGAACGGCTGCAAGTCGTCCAAGTCTATCTCCGAGTCTTCCAACTCTTCAATGGAATCGTGCAGGATGACCGGCCACTGGAAATCATAACTCTCGTAATCATCCCGCAGCCCGACGGTGATGATGTCGCCCGTGGCGCCGCCTTCGCCGACATCGCCTTCGTCGGTAGCCACAAGTCCTTGTTCCTCCAGTTCGTCGTAGAACTTGATGAAGGCGGGATGCTCTACGATGGAAAGCGTGTCGATGTAGGTTCGGGGCGGCTTGTGATACTTCAACACCCTCAGACGGTCGTCACGCTTGACATCAGTGTAGTCGGGCTCGCGCCACATCAGTCGCAAACCTCTGCCTACCAACTGCTCCAGCAAGATAGGAGCCTGGGATGAACGGAGTGGCACCAGTACGCAGATGTTGTTGACATCAAATCCCTCACGGAGCATCAACACTGAGATGACAACCTTCGGACTCTTGTAATGGTCGATGTCGAAGAGTTTCGTCTTGATTTCCTTCCATTCCTCATCCTTCACCTCGCCCTGCTTGTTGGAGTCGATGGTCACGATGTCATCGTCGTCCACGCCTTCCGACTTCAGAAATTCTTCCACGAATGGCGAGACGCTCGTGTCTTGGCAGACGATGAGCATCTTCGGATTCTTCGAGGCATCCGTCTTCAAGAACTCTTCCTCCAAGCGCTGGAGCTTGGTCAAGCCAGCACGCAGCATCATGCGCTGTCCTTCGCTCAGCCCCACCACCTTGCCTTGCTCGTCGCGCTCGGCATTATAGTCGAGGTTCTCCAACTCGGTGAGTTCCTGACGGCGGTCGAGCAAGAGAAGCTTTACGAGACCTTGCTTCATTGCCATCGGCAAGTCGAAATCTACGATGATGTGAGGGAAAAAGATTTTCACTTGCTTGTCGCCCGTACCCTTAGTGTCAAACGGTGTGGCAGAGAAATCTACCTGCACGAAGCGAGTGCCTTTCGTGGCGCTGATGGCGTTAAGTCCTCGCTGCCACTCCACTTCCTCTGTCTCGCCGTTTCGCTTTATTTCGTGTATATGGTGAGCCTCATCGTTGATAACCATCAAGTCGTTCAGTCCGGCGAGATATTCCAGTTCGTTGCCACCCAAGGCTCTGCGGTCGAGCATACCAAGGTCGTTGCCAGCCGACTTGCCCGGTCGGACAGGCAAGAGGTCGCTCACGATTTCTTGTGGCGTAACGGTGTTGGAATCGTCAATGTCATCGTCTTCCTGATTCGTGTCTTCCATCTGGTTCTCGAATAGATGCCAGTTGGTCAGGGCTATCAGTCCGTCGCCTGTCGTCTTTCTGCCGATGCCATCCTCCTTGGTCACCACATTGTTTTGGATGAAGGAGAACACCTCGTCGCGATAACGCTCGGGAATAAAGACGTCTTGGTTCATGTAGTAGTCGTTGGTCTGTGGGTCCCGATATTCCTCGTCGCGCTTCTTCCTGCCGCAAAAAGCATCGAGCAATCGGTCGTAGACGATCAAGCCTGGAGCCACAATCAAGAACTTCTGCGTGTAGCGTCCGCTCTCCACATCCTCATGCCGGGCGTTGAGCATCTGCCAAATCAAGAGGGCGTGCATCACCCAAGTCTTTCCCGTACCCGTAGCCATCTTCACGGCATACTTCGGAAACTGATACTTTTGTTTGGCAAGCTGTGCCAAGTCTGCCCTATCCATCAGTTCCGGGATAATCTGCTCGTAGGCATCGAGCACGTTTGTCTCTCCCAACACCTCATGGAGGTAGATGATGTTGAGAATAGCCTGTCGCTGACCTTCATGGAAGTTTCTCGTCCGCTCGTTGCAAAATCCTTCGCCAAACCAATAGTTCAAGAGCGATGCCGTGGTAGGCGTAACCTTCGCCAACATCTCACCACTCTCCCATGCCGCATTTACCACATCCGTAAGCCGATGCGCCAACTCCAAAGATATATTGTTTGAATTGATTGCCATAGTCATAATCTGTTTTGCCATTAAACATTAAACACTACACATTAAACATTGAGTATGACTTGGCTCTCGAATCCGAACACATCCACCGCCTTGACGCAAACCTTTCTATCCGCCTTATGCGGCACAGCCAAGCGAGCAGAATAGACGCAATGCAATGGGTCGCTGTCATTGTCCACATTCTCCCGATAGTCCTGCCAAGTGCTGCGGAAAGTATCTCCGTCGTAGTCGGGGTCGATGCTCCAATATTCAATGAGCGACAACGGGTCTTGCTCCATCACCTGCTGGAGCTTCGCCTTGTCCTTGTCGTCCAACGGGATGTTGTCGGGCGAAAGCAAGACATAGTTGTTCAGACTGATGTTGAGTTCGTCTTCGCCGTTGTCTTTCTGCGACACCTGCACGGGGTTCACCACCAAGTATTGGAGGGATGAGAAGCGAACAGTCTTATCGGCAATGAGTTTTCGGAAGCCTTTCTTCGAGAGTTTGTCGAGCAAGTCGGGCGGAATGACGAGTACCTCGACATTGCTGTTCTTGTATTTCTCGATGGCTTGGGAAATGTCGAAGGCGAAGTTCCAGCCGAGCACGATGACCTTGTCCCAATCGCCGCCCAACAAGGATGCCTTTGCTTCCACGGCACGGCGAATGGTAGCGGCTGTGGTCAAGCGGTTCGGACTGTCTACCACTACTAATGTACGTGTACCTTTTATATATCCGAAGTTTCTGGCACACCCCTGTTCGGGAGAGAATGGCAAGGCGCCAAACAAGCCCAAGACAACTTGCGACAAGTCGCCCACTCTGCGGAGCTTCTTGTTGTTATGGAATGCCTCCTTCTGATAGTCGCCAATGCTTTGATAAAGGAAAGGCTTCACTTCCTGATCGATGAATCGCTTACGCATTACCAAAGAGGCAGGCTTGCCGATGTCGCAGGTAATCCATCTTCTGCCAAGTTTCTCTGCAACAGCTGCGGTGGTGCCACTGCCGCCGAAGAAGTCACAGACAAGGTCTCCCTCGTTGGAAGAGGCTTTGATGATGCGTTCGAGGAGGGCTTCGGGCTTTTGGGTGGCGTAGCCAACACGCTCTTTAGCAACAGGGTTTACTGGAGGTATATCTTCCCAAACAGAATCTACAATATCTCCCTTTACTTCATCAAGATAAATTATTCGTGTTCCACCTCCAGTTGGATTTACATCATCACGATACAATCTCCCTTCTTTGTCTTTTTTGAAGCGTTTTATATAATCTGCAGAATGTGGCTTATATTGAGTATTCCATGTATATTCTGTATTTTTAGTGTAAGAATATATTATGTCATGCTTTTGAGGAAACTTCTTCGTAGTAGACCTTTTAAAACCAAAATAAGTCCAAACCAATTCATTTCTGAACATATCTTTACCAAAGATATCATCCAATATTATCTTCATATAGGCTCCAACATGCCAATCTATATGAACATAAATACTACCTCTTTCAGAGAGTAGTTCTTTCATTAGAACAAGCCTTGGATATATCATTTTTAGATAAGAAATCGTTCCTTCTTCCCAAGTATCAGCATAAGCAAATTGCTCTATAACAGTAGGCTTTTGAGAAAAACTTGCATTTGGCAAAGTTATAGGCGTTCTATAATCCGCCTTAGAATCAAACGGCGGGTCAATATAAATCAAGTCGACCTTACCTCTGAGTGAAGGCAAGCCCGTCTGAGGGTCACCAGCAAGCAGGGCTTGCATGGTCAATAGATTGTCACCATATATGAGTCGGTTCATCCAAATGCCGCCATCCAGTGCAGCATTGAATGCATTAGGGATATTAGGTACTTGTCCTCGGAAGAAGCCCGAGACATCCTTGCGAGGCAACACCAGTTCATTGGTTTGCAGTCCAATGCGTGTGCCACTACTCAGTCGCTCGATGATGCGCTGAGCCTCCTGCCTACCTTCGCTCGCAATACGAGGTAGTTCTTCAATCAATGATTTTGCCATAGCATTAAAGCTTTTAGAATATAGTTTTAATGCGACTGCCTTGTTACTCTACACAATAAAAGATTCTCGCCAAACACCTTGCACGCTGAGCAACAAAGCCAAACTAAGATTTTAGGTTCGCCATCGCCCCTTATGAACGCAGAAACGTGGACGAATCCACTTATCCAACGTTCCAAGGTGTTTGGCCTAACCTATACACTACAGATAAGTTTTACGTCCACGCTATCGCGGACGCTTACTTATTTATTCTGTAGTGTTGTTCTTTCCGTGGCCAAACTTCTGGAACATTATTATCGAATAAACAGCAAACGCTATTATTTTTTACCCACAAAGACAGATGTGTCGCCAGCTTGCGGAGAGTGTGTCATACATGATGTGTTACACACCCGCCATTATCGAGGCGATACAATCCAAATACAAAGGTAATGCAAAAAAGCGAGATACAAAAACGAAAATTTATCATTTTTACGACATGGGGCGCCAAAATTAGGTGTTGGTGCGGGTCAACTGCAAGAGGGTGTGCCATTTATTTGACACACCCTCTTCACGACTATACCGAAAAATATGTATCTTAAGTTTCTGATTTGTGGA
>DLKG01000075.1:40357-42551 GCA_002490315.1 Prevotella sp. UBA7594
TCTAAATCCGAAAGTTGAATATGTATTATTTCTTTTGTGGAATCACAAGCGATGCGCCGATGCTAACCACCAGCACAGCGACGATGAAGAGCAATGATGCAACGGCATCTATCTCGACAGACTCGTGGATGAGCATCTTCACACCGATGAACACCAACAGTACACAAACGCCCGTCTTCAAGTAGCGGAATTTGTCGGCTATGGCGGCAAGCAGGAAGAACATGGCACGCAGACCGAGGATGGCAAAGATGTTGGAGAAGAACACTACGTAAGGGTCGAGCGATACGGAGAATACGGCGGGTATACTGTCGAACGCGAATATCAAGTCGCTGAACTCAATGACAAGCACGGTTACAAAGAGTGGCGTGAGAAGCCATTTTCCTTTATGTTCCTTGCCATTTGCCGAACTCACGGATGCATCGAAACCTTGGCGCACAAAAAACTTGTCGCCCTCGAACTTTGGATGCATACGCCCTGTCTTTGACAAAAACCTCACCAGCGGATGCTTCTCAACATCTATTTTCTCCTCCTTGTTTCTGTTGACATACATCTTCACACCGCTATATACCAGCAACACTCCGAAAAGTAGCAATATCCAGTCGAAGCGGCTTATAATGGCTGCACCAAGGAAGATGAACACGAAACGCAGGACAATGGCACCAAGAATACCCCAATTGAGCACATGCTGGTATTCGTTCTTGCCTACTCCAAACGACGTGAAAATCATCATCATCACGAAGAGGTTGTCCACCGACAGCGTCTTCTCTATCAGATAGCCGGAGATGTAGGAGATGGTCATGTAATGGCGATATTGCTGGAGACTCGCCTCAAAATCATTGGGATTGAGAGTCAGATGTGAGGCGTAGCGCGACGCGACTGCCTGCAAGTCCTGCATATTGTCGATGCCATGCACCATGTCGCCATGAAACCACAGGAAGGCGGAGAACGCCAGGGCAAGTCCTATCCATACCGCTGTCCACGTGCCGGCTTCCTTTATGGAAACGACATGAGCCTTACGGTCGATAACCAACATGTCCAACACTAAAATGGCAGCTATAAAAACAATAAAGCCTCCCAAAAACAATATTTCGTTCATCGTCGTTTAATATTCAATTAATAATAGCAAATGATAAACTTTTATACATATAAAGCATTTGCAAAAGTACATAAAAAAACAGCAAAATGATTACTTTAACGTGTAATTGTTGCCATTTTTTAGATATATTAATTTATATAAAAACAAGATACAGAAACGAAAAAACATCTTTTTTACGACGATTGCTTTGCCTTTTCGCTTTGTTTTCCTAACTTTGCAGAAAAAGAATAAGACCCCTATGCCAAAATTCATTAATCCTTTCTCCGACTGGGGATTCAAGAAAATCTTCGGTCAGGAAATCAACAAAGACCTGCTCATCAATTTCCTCAACGACCTGCTTGAAGGAGAGCGCCACATTGCTGACCTTACCTTCAAGGACAAAGAGCAGTTGCCCGAATTGAAGAGTATGCGCGGCATTATCTACGACATATACTGTACGACCGACAATGGCGAACACTTCATCGTGGAAATGCAAAACCGCTATCAACCCTATTTCACCGACCGCTCCATCTTCTACACCTCACGAAACATCGTGAACCAAGGAGTGAAAGGGATGCAGGAAATAGAAGGCGGCAAGCGGGAAAGCTGGAACTACATGCTGGCTCCAGTCTACACGATATGTCTGCTGAACTATGACATCGACGTGTTCACGCCGACTAAGTTCCGCACAGACGTGGCCCTGATGGATATGCAGGATAACAAAGTATTCTCCGACCGTATCCGTCTTATATACTTGATGCTTCCTCTTTTCGACAAGAATTCAGAGGAAGAATGTGAAACCGATTTTGAACGTTGGATTTATATTTTAAAGAATATGAACACATTTGAACGTATGCCATTCGCGGCACGTAACGCCGTTTTCAAGAAGCTGTCGCAAATTGCCGACATAGCAGCCTTGAGTGAGGAAGACAGAGAGAAATATGACGAAAGTATGAAAGTATTGCTCGACTATTATGCGACTATGGAAGGCGCAAAAATAATCGGAAAACGAGAAGGAAAAGAGCAAGGAATAAAAGAAGGAAGAGCTGAAGGAAGAGCTGAAGGAAGAGCTGAAGGAAGAGCTGAAGGAAGAGCTGAAGGAAGAGCCGAAGGAAGAGC
>DLKG01000075.1:42628-61653 GCA_002490315.1 Prevotella sp. UBA7594
AAGCTGAAGGAAAAGCTGAAGTGGCAAAAAATTTACTAAGTATGGGATTGTCGGTGGACGACATCGCCAAAGCTACAGGATTAAATGCAGAAGAAATAAAAAGTTTGCACTGACAACATAAATGACGGCATACCTCATCTCTACCAAAGAAATAAAAAGTTTTTACACTGACAATCTCTGCCGTCAAGGTACTTTTTCTTTGTCGAAGTAGAATTAACAACTCCCGCCATCTCGCAAACGTCCTATGCGACTTAGCGGGAGTTGTTACATCACTTAATGAAAAGTTCCTGCCTATAGCCTTACAAATTCAGGCATAGCCCAACACTATTACTATATTGTAAACCTACATCCATGAATTTTGTCGGCACTTGTTCAACATGCAACGATAGTCTGTAAGACTTTTTTTTCTTATGATGCGATATGCAAAATAGCGGAATACTACCTATAGTAAGAACAAGACCGGTAGCAGCCAGTACAGACTCGCCATTGCGGTTTTTCTGCTTCCCATTGGAGCCATAGTCTATCGTTGCCCAAAGTAAACTTCCTGCAAGCGACATAACACCCAATCCACAACAACTCCACGCTGTAGCCTTTAGTACTTTATGTTGCCGCCAAGCCTTGCGATCTACCATATCTCCACGCCGATTCCTTATTAACTGTACATCGGGAACAGACAAATAACATTCACTACTGTCGGCCATGTCAGAGATTTTATTATGATACGCATACCCACTCGCAGGCAACAATGATAAAATTAAAGACGAAACCATATAGATAAAAAATCCTCTCATTTTTATACACGATTTAGATTTCACAAGTATTTTACGTTATCAATATTAGACAAGTAGAAAAAACAAATAGACAAGAACAAAATGAATATAAGTACGACCGCCAGCATTTTCGGTAGGATTGACGAATTTCCATGTATGCCCTTCATTTTTGGCATCTACGATTGTCCACACAGGAAATGGAGCATCCTTATCATCAACACTATAACCATCATCGAAATAGGTTCACCACAACAATCCATAAGCATTGGCTACGAGCGGTAGCAATAATGTCCCAATAATAAGAGGTGGAATTTTTGAATTGTGAAACATATTTACAAAAATTATAATATTAAAGATAAGTAAATGAGGGCGTGTCAAAACAGAAGTTAATGTCAGTTATAGCTTCGCCATGAAGTTATAGGACAATTCTGTTTTGACACACCCTCATGAGGTTTATTTAGTACTCGCCCCAAGCCTTGATGTCGATATCCTCAAGCTTCGTCGTGCAGAACGCGTAGATGAATGCGCTCGCAAGGCGTGCGTTGGTGATAAGCGGCACGTTGAGGTCGATGGCGGCACGGCGAATCTTGTAGCCGTTGGTAAGCTCCGAGCTTGTGAGGTTCTTCGGGATGTTGACAACCATGTCGATGGTATGGTTGTGCAGCAGGTCGAGAGCCTTTGGCTCGTCGCCTTCCTCCGATGGCCAGAGCACGTGGGTGTTCTCGATGCCGTTCTCAGCAAGATACTTGCTTGTACCTCCAGTGGCGTAGAGTTTGTAGCCATTGTCGAGCAGCATCTTTGCAGCGTCGAGCATAGCAGCTTTCTGCTTTGCACCACCCGTAGAGAGGAGGATGTTCTTCTTCGGGATACGATGGCCAACAGAGAGCATACTCTTGAGGAGCGCCGTGTTAGTGTCGTCGCCCAAGCAGCCAACCTCACCCGTAGAGCTCATATCGACGCCAAGCACCGGGTCAGCTTTCTGCAGGCGGTTGAACGAGAACTGCGAAGCCTTGATGCCCACGTAGTCGAGGTCGAAGAGGTTCTTGCTCGGCTTTTCTACCGGCAAGCCAAGCATCACACGAGTTGCAAGTTCGATGAGGTTTATCTTCAATACCTTGCTCACGAACGGGAACGAACGCGAAGCACGGAGGTTGCACTCGATAACGAGGATGTCGTTGTCGCGTGCCATAAACTGTATGTTGAACGGACCGTTGATATGGAGTTCCTTGGCAATCTGACGACCTACGCGCTTCACGCGGCGAACGGTCTCGACATAGAGTTTCTGCGGCGGGAACTGGATGGTGGCGTCGCCAGAGTGAACACCGGCAAACTCAATATGCTCGGAGATAGCATAAGCGATAACCTCGCCGTTCTTTGCAACGGCATCCATCTCGATTTCCTTGGCATGCTCGATAAACTTGCTCACAACTACCGGGTGGTCTTCGCTCACGTTGGCAGCCAACTGGAGGAAGCGCTTCAGCTCATCCTCATTAGAGCAGACATTCATGGCAGCACCCGAAAGCACGTAAGACGGACGCACGAGCACTGGGAATCCTACGCGGTCGATGAAGCGGTCGATATCCTCCATGCTTGTCAGAGCGCTCCATTCAGGCTGGTTGATGCCGTTGTTTGTAAGCATCTGCGAGAACTTGGCGCGGTCCTCGGCGTTGTCGATGTCCTGAGCCTTTGTACCGAGGATTGGCACATGCTGCTCGTCGAGACGCATTGCAAGGTTGTTTGGAATCTGTCCGCCAGTAGAAACGATTACACCGTAAGGAGTTTCAAGGTCGATGATGTCCATCACACGCTCGAACGTCAGCTCATCGAAATAGAGACGGTCGCACATGTCGTAGTCAGTAGACACGGTCTCGGGGTTGTAGTTGATCATCACCGAGCGATAACCTTCCTTGCGGATGGTGTTGAGAGCCTGAACGCCGCACCAGTCGAACTCAACTGATGAGCCGATACGGTAGGCACCCGAACCGAGCACCACGATGGAGCGGTGGTCGTTCTCGAAAGTGATGTCGCTCTTCACGCCGGCGTATGTCACGTAGAGGTAGTTGGTCTGCGCAGGATACTCGGCAGCGAGCGTGTCAATCTGCTTCACTACGGGCAAGATGCCGTAGTTCTTGCGGCGTGCACGCACAACGAGCGTAGCCTTCTGCATAGAATGAAGTTCATCTTCCAATCCCACGGCACGTGCAATCTGGAAGTCGGTGAAGCCGTATACCTTGGCAGTGCGCAGGAGTTCCTTGTCGAGAGTGTTGATGTTGCACTTCTTCATCTCCTCGTCGATGTCGATGATGTGCTTCAGCTTCTCGAGGAACCACTTGTCGATCTTCGTCAGCTCATGTATCTGTTCGACGGTGTAGCCCTTGTGCATTGCCTTCGAGATGACAAACACGCGCTTGTCTGTCGGCTCGCGAAGAGCGGCGTCGATGTCGGCAATCTCGAGTTCCTTGTTCTCCACGAAGCCGTGCATACCCTGACCGATCATGCGCAGGCCCTTCTGTATAGCCTCCTCGAAGTTGCGGCCGATGGCCATCACCTCGCCTACCGACTTCATTGAAGAGCCCAACTCCTTGTCTACGCCACGGAACTTGGAGAGGTCCCAGCGCGGAATCTTGCACACGACATAGTCGAGTGCCGGCTCGAAGAAAGCCGATGTAGTCTTCGTCACGGAGTTCTTCAGTTCGAACAAGCCGTAGCCCATTCCGAGCTTGGCAGCAACGAAAGCCAAAGGATAGCCTGTAGCCTTTGATGCGAGGGCAGACGAACGGCTCAGACGGGCGTTCACCTCAATCACGCGATAGTCCTCCGACTGCGGGTCGAAGGCATACTGCACGTTACACTCGCCCACGATGCCGATGTGGCGTATAATCTTGATGGCGAGAGCGCGGAGTTTGTGGTATTCTGAGTTGGTAAGAGTCTGCGACGGAGCGATGACAATCGACTCACCTGTGTGGATGCCCAGCGGGTCGAAGTTCTCCATGTTGCAGACCGTGATGCAGTTGTCGTAGCGGTCGCGCACAACCTCATACTCTATCTCCTTCCAGCCCTTGAGGCTCTTCTCCACGAGCACCTGCGGCGAGAATGAGAACGCCTTCTCGGCGAGCTTGTTGAGCTCCTCCTCGTTGTCGGCGAAGCCAGAGCCGAGACCTCCGAGAGCATAGGCGGCACGTATGATGACGGGGTAGCCCAGGTCGGCGGCAGCCTTTCGGGTCTGCTCTATGTTCTCGCAAGCCTCACTCTTGATGGTCTTCACGCCAATCTCATCGAGCTTCTCAACGAAGAGCTCGCGGTCCTCTGTGTCCATGATGGCCTGCACTGGAGTGCCAAGTACTTTCACGTTATATTTCTCAAGTATACCCTGACGATAGAGCTCCACACCGCAGTTCAGAGCTGTCTGACCTCCGAACGAGAGCAGGATGCCGTCGGGATGCTCCTTCTTGATGACCTCCTCAACGAAGTAAGGCTGAACGGGAAGGAAATAAATCTGGTCGGCAACACCCTCAGAGGTCTGCACGGTAGCAATGTTAGGATTGATGAGCACCGTCTTCACGCCTTCCTCGCGCAAAGCCTTCAGAGCCTGTGAGCCGGAATAGTCGAACTCGCCCGCTTCGCCAATCTTCAAGGCACCCGAACCGAGCAACAATACTTTCTTTATATTTTCGTCTTTCATTTATTCTTTTTTTTGAGAAGTTAAGAAGTTAAAGAAGTTATCGCTTCGCTCAGAAGTTAAAACCAATAGTTTTGCAGGTTGACATTCAAACTGTAAAAAGTGACTTTAGTTTGAAAAGTTTCTCAATCCTACAAAAGCATTTGGCTATAACTTCTTCAACCTCTGAACATTCTTTAAATTCTAAATAACTTTACTTCTTCAGCGCTTCCACAAACTTGTCGAACATAAACTCCGTGTCGACCGGACCAGAGCAAGCCTCCGGGTGGAACTGACTTGAGAACCAAGGCTTCGACTTGTGGCGAATACCCTCGTTAGAGCCGTCGTTCATGTTGACGAAAAGTTCCTCCCAGTCCTTGCCGAGCGTCTTGGCGTCTACGGCATAGCCGTGGTTCTGCGACGTTACGAAACACTTGTCGGTGCCCACCATGCGCACTGGCTGGTTGTGTGAGCGGTGGCCGTACTTCAGCTTGTAAATAGTAGCTCCGGCAGCCTTTGCGAGCAACTGGTTGCCCATGCAGATACCACAGATTGGCTTGTCGGAGCGGCTCATCTGCTTCTGAATGATCTTCACGGCATCCTCGCACATGTCGGGGTCGCCAGGACCATTGGCAAGGAACAGACCGTCGAACTCCATGTCGGTGTAGTCGTAGTTCCAAGGCACACGTATAACCTCGCATCCGCGCTTGATAAGACAGCGGATGATGTTGGCCTTCACGCCGCAGTCGACGAGCACCACCTTCTTGTCGGCACCCTCGTTGTAGCGTATAATCTCCTTGCAGCTCACCTTGTCGACAAAATTAACTCCAGCATATTCAGCGGTCGGGATGTTGTCGGGCTCATCGTCGAAGAGAATCTTGCCCATCATCACGCCATGCTCGCGCAGCACTTTTGTCAACTCACGCGTGTCAATGCCCGTAATGCCTGGCACTTTCTCGCGTTTGAGCCAAGAAGCAAGGCTCTCCACGGCATTCCAATGGCTATACTGCTCGCTGTAGTCAGCCACGATAATGGCAGAAGCGTAGATTTTGTCACTCTCCATGAACGTTGGCAAACCGTTCTCCTCAAAGGTGAACGGCGGCACACCATAGTTTCCTACAAGCGGATAGGTCAGCGTCATGAGCTGTCCGGCGTAAGAGGGGTCGGTGAGCGACTCTGGATAACCCATCATCGCCGTGTTGAAAACGACCTCTCCTGCTACAGGTGCCTCATAGCCGAACGACTTACCATGGAACTTGGTTCCGTCTTCCAATACTAAAGTTACATTTCTCATACTGTGTTATATCTTCTCGATTTTATATTCTTATTGTTTTTCTTCCTTCCATTGCAGAGGTTTCCGGGCTCCACAACAGGCAGCGCAGCCGCCACATAATCGCGCAAGGACGCCCTGAAAGTGCAAAAGCCTAACATTGTGTCTTAATACTTTTACCCTTTCAGGGCGCTTTCGTAACTGCGTAAGGAGGCGCCTCGCCTCCGACTGGCTCATATTTTCGTTTGTCGGGGGGGCGTGAGCTTAGTGTTTTAAGGTAGAGCGAATCGCCCGACCTCCTACAGCCGCGTTATATACAAGTTTCCCCGATTCCCCCTTACATCAGCTTCTCCATATAGTTGATGAATGCCTGGTTGCAGAGTTTAGTACCACCGGGCGTCGGATATTTACCCGTGAAGTACCAGTCGCCCTTGTGGTTGGGTATTGCCTCATGAAGTCCGTCAATCGACTGGTAGACGATTTCTATCGGTGTCTCCACGCCCTCCGGACGAAGCATTTCCACAATCTTAGTGTTGATTTCATCCACGGAGAACGGCTTGTAGATATCGCGCACGCAGTTGCGCATCATTTCCTTCGGCTTCAGCAGCTCAAGCTTGCACGACTCATAGACACGCTTCAGCAAATCCTGCATTCTACGCTCCTTTATCAGTTCCATAACGGCACGGAACACGCAGAACTCCTCCAGACGGGGCATGTCTATGCCATAGTAGTCGGGGAAGCGTATCTGCGGTGCAGA
Organism: Prevotella sp. UBA7594; assembly: GCA_002490315.1. Lineage (GTDB taxonomy): Bacteria > Bacteroidota > Bacteroidia > Bacteroidales > Bacteroidaceae > Prevotella. The sequence continues at coordinate 49,084 of DLKG01000075.1, forward strand.
CGACACGATGACAATCTTCTTCGGATGGAGACGGTCGAGGATGCGCAGGATGCTCTCCTTCAGCGTAGTGCCGCGCACAATGGAATCGTCGATGACGACGAGATTGTCAACGTAAGGCTCGATGCAACCGTAAGTAATGTCGTAGACGTGCGACGCAAGGTCGTTGCGCGAGTTGCCCTCCGTGATGAATGTACGGAGCTTTATGTCCTTTATTGCCACCTTCTCCGAACGCACATAGGTGTCGAGGATTGCGTGTAGCTCCTCATCGGAAGGCTTGTGGTCGAGCTGTTGTATTTTCTTCACCTTCAGCTCGTTTGAATATTTCTTAAAGCCGGAGAGCAGACCGTAGTACGCCACCTCCGCCGTATTCGGTATAAACGAAAACACCGTGTGGTCGACGTCGCCGTCTATAGCCTTCAGCACGGGTTCGCGCAGCAGCTCACCGAGGCGCTTGCGTTCGCGGTAGATGTCGCGGTCGGAGCCACGACTGAAATAGATGCGCTCGAAGGAGCAGGCAGAATCGCCGCGCCGGTCGAGGATACGCTCCATGCGCACCTCCCCACTGCGACCGACGAGCAACGCCATGCCCGGCTGCAATTCCTGAATGTCCTCACACTCAAGGTCGAAGGTTGTCTGCAGCACGGGGCGCTCGGAAGCTACAGCCACGAACTCATCGTTCTTGTAGTAGAACGCGGGGCGGATGCCCCAAGGATCGCGCATGGAAAACATTTCGCCGCTTCCCGTCAGTCCGCACATGACGTAGCCGCCGTCGAAGTTGGGCATCGACGTGCGCAGTACGTTTGCCATGTCCATATGGTCATCAATATAATGGGTGATGTCCATGCCCTTGAGTCCTTGCTTCTGAGCGTCGATAAAGTTGCGCTCTGCCTCGCGGTCGAGGCGGTGTCCCATCAGTTCGAGCAACGTGTAGCCGTCGCTGTAGATGCGTGGAAACATTCCGCGCGAGAGCATCTGCTGGAATATCTCGTCAATATTGGTCATGTTGAAGTTGCCACAGATGCAGAGGTTTTTCGCCTGCCAGTTGTTGCGGCGCAGGAAAGGATGTACATAGGAGAGTCCCTTCTTTCCGGTCGTGGAATAGCGAAGGTGTCCCATGTAGAGCTCACCCGCGAAAGGCAGATGATCCTTGGCGAAGTCGGCGTCGGCAAGCAGTTCCGACGACAGACGCGCGTATTCCTTGTGGACGCGGCCGAAGATCTCCGTGATGGCGTCCTTGCCCTCGGCACGCTCACGGAACATGTATTCCGTACCCGGCTGTCCGTTGAGCTTCACGCATGCCATGCCTGCGCCTTCCTGTCCACGGTTGTGTTGTTTCTCCATCATCAGATAGAGCTTGTTGAGTCCGAACATCCACGTGCCGTACTTTTCCTGATAGTATTCCAGCGGCTTGAGCAATCTTATCATCGCCACGCCGCACTCATGCTTTAATGGTTCCACGGTGTATTATCCTTTTAAACAAGTTATGTTTGCCTTCATTGAAGATTATCGCAATCGCCCTTTCGGGGCTTGCTTTCATTCATATAAAAATTAAGCGTCAAGCCCATGGCTCAACGCTTATACATATATAAACATCAATTTCTCAAAATGTTAACCAACAGCGACGCCACGGAGGTCATAATGCCTACGAGCGAGATCCACAACGTCGTGGACTGGCCAATAGCAGAGCTACTTGCCTTCGCCTTGTTCGGCTCCACGTATATATAGTCGTTTTGCTGAACGTAGTAGTAGGGGGAGTTAATGAGACTGGCATCGTTCAGATTGAGGCGATGGGCCTCCTTCTGTCCGTTGGCGTCCTCACGGATGAGGAGCACGTTGTCGCGTTTGCCGTAGACCGTAAGGTCGCCTGCCTGCGCGATAGCCTCCATAATGCTCATTTTCTCTGTCGTCACGGGCACCACCGACGGTTTTGCCACCTCGCCTGCCACCGTCACACGATAGCTCGACATTCTCACCGTCACAACCGGATGCTCCTCGTTTGCGAGATAAGGCTTTATCTTCTCGCTGATAAGGTTCTCACATTCTGTCTTCGTAAGACCCTCCACCTTCAGCTTGCCTACAACGGGATAGTCAATCTCGCCGTTGTTGTCGACAAGATACTGGAGAAGCGAGCCTGAACTGCCACCTATTTTACCGTCAGCGCCTAACGTTGACTGTACGGAAAGGTTGAAAGGCTTTGCCGCATCGGGGTCGGACGTCACGACGGTTATGGTAAGAAGGTCCTTCGGCATGATGCGGGCATCATAGAGTCCTTTCGACGACGCGAGACTTAGAGTGTCGATATTCTGAAAATAAGCAACTTTCTTCACTGATGAGCAACTGCCTAACAGCAATGCGACTGTCAACATTACTATCGGAAGAAGGGGGAGGAAATTTTTCTTCATAATGGATTTGCAACGTATATTGTTACCTGTATGTATATTTTTGTGCAAAAATACTACTTATTTCTGACATTGGCAAAGTTTTTCGACTAATTATTTTCCACACATACAACATTGTCTCCGATGCACCTTATAAGAAAGTATGACATTCTTACAAAAAGAAAGATTTCGAGGCGAAGACAAGTAATAAATCGTAGTTTACGCTTTACAAATAGTAGTTGCTTACTTTGAATTTGATATTTTAAGAGGCACAATAATGAAATTCTGTAATTTCGCGTTTTTAAATAGTCAAAAACCCAACGTAAGCCTGTGTATTGTCATTATTTTATATTAATTTTGCAACATATTCCAACTGTTTTATAGAAATGAAGAATTACGAACAAGCAGACTCGCGACTCAACAAAGTGCTGTTGATTTACACTGGCGGAACGATAGGTATGGGATGCAATCCCGTCACGGGAGCGCTCGAACCGCTCAATTTCGACCACCTCATTTCCAATCTCCCGGAATTCGCCTATCTCCAGACTGACGTCGACACTTATCAGTTCACGCCTCCCATCGACTCGTCCGACATGACGCTGCGCAGATGGGCACAACTCGTGCGCATCATCGCCGACAACTATGACGGCTACGACGGATTCGTAATTCTTCACGGCACCGACACCATGGCCTACACGGCGAGCGCACTATCCTTCATGCTCGAGAATCTCACGAAGCCCGTCGTGCTGACAGGCTCACAGCTCCCCATTGGGCAACTACGCACCGACGGCAAGGAAAATCTCCTTACGAGCATTGAGATTGCTTCTGCCTACAATGATGAGGGCCACGCCATCGTGCCCGAGGTGTGCATATACTTCAGCGGGCGCCTTCTGCGCGGCAACCGCAGCACGAAGGAGAACGCCGACGGCTTCAACGCCTTCAACTCCTTCAACTACCCCCATCTGTGTGAGGCTGGAGTGGAATTCCAGTTCAATCCCCACTATATCCTGAAGCCCGACTTCTCGCGTCCAATGATTCCGCACACGGCAATGGACCCCAACGTTGTAGTCTTCTCGCTCTTTCCCGGCATACAGGAGAACATCGTGCGCCACGTACTTGAGGCTCCTGAACTGCGTGGCATCGTAATGCGCTCCTTCGGCAGTGGCAACGCTCCGCAGAAGCCATGGCTCATGCGCCTGCTGAAGGACGCTACAAAACGCGGCGTGACGGTGGTGAACATCAGCCAATGTGTCTCGGGATTTGTAAAGATGGGGCGCTACGACACGGGCTACCAGCTTCAGGACGCGGGCGTTGTGAGCGGCTACGACAGCACGGTGGAGAGCGCCGTGACGAAGCTTATGTTCCTTCAGGCACATCACAACGATTCCCACGCCATACGCAACATTATGAACCGCAACATTTGCGGCGAGATTACGAAATAGAGGCGACTGATTCTTGTCGGATATTTGCGTCTCTCGTTGCGCAAAACTGCCTTCTGAATGGACTGTACAGCCGCTGGGCGATTTTTTAGCAGTTTTGAATGTGCAGGCGAAAGGCGCTGTGTGCCAAATGTTTGTCAGCATTTACGCTTTTGTGTGCAATGTAAAAAGCTATACAAAGAGGCGCTTTAGAGAGAATAAAGCGCCACTTCAGCAATGGAGAAGCGCCACTTTTGCTGGCGAGAAGAAGCTTTTTGGAAGGAGGAAAACGTGGAAAAAGGGTCGTTTATGCTCGATTCTATCATAAAAACAATGCCACAAAGAGCAACAAACAGCATTTATCCTGCTACCCGACACTCTAAAACGCAAAAAACTTTTGTAACACTTTTTTACTCCATGTACAATATTTGCCAATGCTCAAATATACGATAATAGAGCATATAGAAGAGGGTGCTACTGTTGAGTTCTTTACATACGCGATGTCAACAATCTTGTTGTTCGTGTCGTTGAACAAAGTGTAGGTGCGGCTGTACAAATCAGTATAAATTCTGATGAAATCATTAATCCTTGCCGACTTTACGCCTCCTGATTTTTGGATGCTGCCAGCTGACGTATAAGGTTGTTGTTGCCTGTGAACGTCATAATATCGCCCTGATAGATGTCAAACTTTTCTGGCAGCGTAACGCTGTCTTTAACAGCCATAGAGAATTCCGTCTTTACCTTGCTCGGCAAACTGGGGCAATTGACTGAAGCGCGGAATATGCAAATATCGTCAATACTAATATCCTTTTTTACCAGCTCCTCATTGAGCGTCGTTCTGACCTTCTCATGAAGAATCCTTTTTAACTTTTTTAACCTCATATATTTTACACATTATATATATAAATTCATTTTTTAGTGATAACTTTGTCACCCAATTTCAACGTAATACAAGGAAACGACAATGATCAGACTAAAAATTAAGACCATGTTGGCAACATTCGTCGCCGCCATGGCAAGCACGGCTGTTTCTGCCCAAATCCCCAATGGCTACTACGACTCGCTGAAAGGAAAGAAGGGCGCTGAACTGAAGACCGCCATCTACGACGTAATCAAGGATGCCAACACCCTCGACTACGGCTCCGGCAAAGGCAAGACGTGGTGGGGATTCTGGGAGACCGACCGCACCGACGACGGCAAATTCATCGACCGCTACTCGCCACGCGACTCATGGCAACAGAGCACGTCGCAGGGAGCCACAGGCTCAGGCATGAACATCGAGCACTCCTTTGCAAAGAGTTGGTGGGGAGGACAGAAAAACCAGGCCTACTGCGACCTCTACAACCTCATGCCATGCGAACATAACATCAATTCCGCAAAGAGCAACTATCCCATGGGAAAGGTTGTGACTCCCAAAACCGACAATGGCGCCACTAAAGTCGGCAAGGGCAGCGACGGCAAAAACTATTGGGAGCCAGCCGACGAGTGGAAGGGCGACTTCGCACGCGGCTACATGTACATGGCAACATGCTACAAAAACCTTTCATGGACTGGCGAAGGACTGAATATTCTGCAAAAGAACGACTATCCCACACTTAAGGAATGGGCATACACGCTCTTCCTCGAATGGGCACGTCAAGACCAAGTGAACGCGCTTGAGGTGACACGCAACAATAAGGTGAGCAACATTCAGGGCAACCGCAACCCCTATGTAGACTTTCCCAACCTCATGGAATACGTATGGGGCGACAGCGTCGACTATGAATTCGACCCTGCCAAGACACTTTGCTCTCAGCACTACAAAGAAAACGGCGGCACCGTTGATCCTACTCCCGACCCTGATCCCGACCAACCAAATCCGGGCGAAGAATGGCAAACCATCTACACCGCCAACTACCGCACATCTGATGGCGGATGCACCGTGGAGGCCATACAGCGCCCAACCGACGACGTGAATGTCTGGGTACGCACGAAATACTACGGATGGGCGGGCTCTGGATACATTTCTTCCGACGGAACGCGCCATCGTGCCGAAGGCTTCCTTGTGCTGCCGGAGTTTGATTTCTCCAACTACAAGGAAGTGAAGATGTCGTTCAGCCACGTGCAACGCTACACCAACAACAACCCGGCAAGCCTGCTCAGCGTGGAGGTGCGTTGCGAAGGCACAACAACGAAGCTCGACGGCTTCACATGGGCAAGCGAGAAGGACTGGAAATTCGTTGACTCCGGCGACATCGACCTCAGCGCGTTCGCAGGCAAGAAGGCGACAATTGCCTTCCACTACACCAACACCGACAGCACATGCCCGACATGGGAGATTGCCGACATCGCCGTGACTGGCGTCAAGGGCACTACCGACTCCGTCGTCTCTCCGTCGGCAACTTCTGCCACGTTCGACCCCTCACGCCCCTACTCCGTCTACGACCTCAACGGACGCAGAATGGAAAACTCCAACACTGCCAACGGCATTTTCATCGTAAAGCAGGGCAAGAACACATTCAAGACTGTAAAGCCATAACTACATCTTTTCTTAATAGGGTGTGTCAAAACTCGTACATTTTGACACACCCTCCTTTTTTTTGCCACGTCTGTCATGCCGGCCGATTCCTCCATCCGTTTTTCTCCATCCGATTTCTCCATCTGATTTCCCTTCTACGCTCCTTTCATTGATAAAACCATAATGTTGGTTGAATATTTTTGTGCATAAGAATTATAATGTATTATTTTGCAACAAATTGAAAGAGTAAAACAACACTAATATTTTAAATTTACATATTTAAGAGTGTTTCCCTTAAATATTATTACAAACAAGAAAGGATTGAATTATGAGAAGATTATTTTTAGCTTCGTCGGCATTGCTGCTCACAGCAGTTGCCAACGCCGACACCTATTCACATCTCTCTTTCCTGTCTGCAGACGGCACGGTGTTGTCCGTGGGTGTGGAGTCGCTGCAGATGACATTCACCGAGGATGGTGGCAAACTGACGGTAAGCAACGGGGAGGAGAGCCATGCAATGAATGTTGCCGACTTAAAGAAAATGTATTTCTCATCTGGCACGGCAACTGGCATCAACGACATCAACGCCGGCAGCAAAGACCTGCAGCTCTACAGTGTCTCCGGCTCATACCTTGGCACATTCAGCAGCAAGGGCGACATTGAAAACAATGTCGAGGCTGGAGTGTATATCGTAAAGACAAATGGTAAAACCTCTAAAATTGCAGTAAAATGAAACGCACTATAATGACTATGGCGGCTGCTTGCGCGATAGCCTTCGCCGCCGAAGCCCAGACTCTCAACGTCGTTGTAGGCAACGTCACGTATGCCCTGCCAGCCTCGGAAGTTGGCGACATTACCTACGCAGCCGGTCCGCAGATTACATTTATGGGCAAGACTGTCAAGACGACAGACATCACGCGTATGTACATCGACAACTCGGAAGTGGAGGATGGCACAGTCGCCGTCTCCTACAACGGCACTGCCGCCAATGTGGTAGTAGCGGGCAACGTTGCGCAATATGTGGAGGCAACGGTTAGCGATGCCCACGTCAGCATCATCCAAAGTTCGGCTGTGGGCGACGACACGTGCGGCGAAATTACCTACACGCTGGCAGGCTCTTCTTCCAACGGCTCGTTCAATCTCGACGGAAGCTACAAGGCGTCGCTCGAACTGCAGGGACTCTCGCTCACCAACCCCTCCGGCGCGGCTCTCGACATTCAAGACGGCAAGCGCATCAGTCTCAGCATAAAGAAAGGTACTGTGAACACTCTCACCGACGCTGCCGACGGATCGCAGAAGGGGTGCATCGTCTGCAAAGGACATCTCGAACTGAAGGGCAAGGGCGAACTGAACGTCTATGCCAATACAGCCCACGGAATATATGCCAAGGAATACGTGGAGATAAAAAACGCTACCATCAATGTGCTCTCTGCCGTTAAGGACGGATTGAACTGCTCGCAGTATCTGTTTATGGAGAGCGGAGCATTGAACATCGCAGGCGTTGGCGATGACGCCGTGCAGGTTTCCTTTAAGGACGATGCCGACCGCGAAGCTGAGGACACTGGCTCCATCACTATCTCAGGCGGTTCGCTCAACCTATCCACTACCGCCATTGCCACCAAGTGTCTCAAGGCCGACGGCGACATCATCATCAGCGGCGGCGACATCACGGCTTCCACTTCAGGTGGCGGCAAATGGGACGCAGATGCGGCGAAGACCAAAGCGGCATCGTGCGTGAGTGCCGATGGAAAGGTGGAGATAGACGGTGGAACGCTCAACCTCACGTCGTCGGGCAGTGGCGGCAAGGGCATCAACTGCGACAGCGAGTTCATCATGAACGACGGCTCGCTGACCATCTCTACCACGGGCGGCATGTACGCCTACGTCAACGGCACGGAATACAACGACTACACGGGCGACACCGACCAACTGACAAGCGACCAGAAATCGTCGCCAAAGGGCGTGAAAGCCGACGGCAACGTGACGATTAACGGTGGCACTATAAATGTATCAGTCACGGGCAACGGCGGTGAGGGCATAGAGAGCAAGGCCGTGTTGACTGTTAACGACGGCACAATAACTGCCAACACAGCCGACGATGCGTTTAACTCCTCAAGCCACATGTACATCAAGGGCGGAACAATCACCGTCGTGGCTTCGGGCAACGACGGTCTTGACTCCAACGGCAACCTCTACATTCAAGGCGGCACCATCATGGCGTTCGGCACATCTTCGCCGGAGTGTGGCATCGATGCCAACGAGGAAGAGGGCTACTCCGTTATTTTCACGGGCGGAACACTGCTCGCCGTTGGTGGCGGCAATTCCGTGCCAAACACGTCTGAATCTACGCAGCCCTACGTCAGCAGCTCGATGACCGTCTCTGCCGACACGGAGATAACCCTGAAGAGCGGCAACACGACACTCGCCTCGTTCACCGTGCCGAGCAACTACACTACATCTGGCGGCGGACAGGGAGGCAGACCCGGAGGATGGGGCGCTCCTGCCTTGGCAGGACCTGGCGGTGGAGGACCTGGCGGCATGGGAGGATCAGGCAGTTCGGTACTCATCACGTGTCCAGGTCTCACATCTGGCAGCAGCTACACAATGACGAGCGGCACGTCATCTGCCACCGTTACTGCCACGCTTACGGGCAACGGCAGTGGTGGCGGACGTCCATGGTAAGGACGTATAAGATTTGATGGAGTGAGTATGGATATGTGGAAATATTCCACACTTACTCCACAATTTTCCACACTATTCCATTCATACCGCAATCTTCATCAGTGCTTATCACTTGCTGATTATCAACAACTTACAACCAGTACGATATTTTTTGGCACGTATTTGGCAATTTATTAGGTGTAAACAAATAAATATTCACACTTAAAAATTCAAAGCATATGAAGAAGTTATTTTTCGCAGCAATCGCAATGGTAGTAATGGTTTCAGTAAGCAACGTATTCGCCAATGGCTCTCAGCCTAACGTCAACGGTAGCCTCCCCGTCGACACCACCACCACCGACACTGTGGCTCCAACAGAGCAGGCAACTCCTGCCGACAGCTCTGCAGAGACAGCCATGCAGGTGTTCTCAGACACAACCGGCGTGGAGACAGCAACGACAGACTCATCAAACGTTGCATAAGATTCAAAAGAATTGGATTCCTGAAATAATTCTTTTATCATGAGAAAATCCCTGGAAGAACAGCAATGTTCTTTCAGGGATTTTTTGTGACTGCAATTTTTTTCTAAAATCCTCGTTATATTATATACGAAAGAAAAAAGACAGGGATATGTTCAGTACACGAATAAAAATAATCGTCGGTTATGCAGTGCTTATCACGGTGCTGATTGCCGCCACATGGATGACATACGACAACACGCGGTCGCTCACGGCCGTCAACAGAGCATCCGAGCAACTCCTGGCACGCCGCAACGTGGTGGATTCGCTCGTATGCTCTATGTTTGAGACTGCCAATGCCGAACGCTCCATATTGCTTGGCGACACGAAGGAATGGTCGCGTTTCGACAATGCCCTCTATCTCTCAGCCGACAAGCTCAAGCGCCTGCGCCCATTGCTCGATGACTCGCTGAAACGTCAGCGACTCGACTCGCTCTCGATGCTTCTCAATGCCAAGCGCGAAAACACGCTGCTCGTCATGAAAGAGTTGGGTAAGGACCGGCGTGACATGTACTACAACAATAAGGTGAAGGCTCTGCAGAGCGGACGCGATTCTGTCGTGATACATACACGCACAGAAGACAAACGAGAGCAGCACGAAACTGTCTACGAAATCGTGAAGAGCCGACGCGGATTCTTCCGCCGTCTTGGCGATTTGTTCCGCCGCCAACATGCCGACACGATAAGCACCACGCGCATCGATCACCTCCCCAATGCCGCCTCAAGCCATCGGCTTAACATTGCCGACTCTGTTGCCGACGCTCTTTCTGAAATACGGCAGGATGAGCAACGAGCCACAAACAGGCAGCACAACATCCTCGCCGACCGCAACAGCCGACTACAGCGCGTCAGCCTTCTACTTGCGAAACGCACGGGACAGTTGCTCGAAGACATACAGAACGACGAGCAACACGACATGCAACGAGCCGTTAAAAATGCCATACAGTCGCGCCAGGAAATGATAATGAGAATCGTCACACTTGCCATTCTCGCCATTCTCTCGGCTGCCATCCTTGTGGCGTATATCTTGCGCGACATTCGGCGCGAGCGGCGCGACCACGAACGTATCGTTGAGGCCAAGGCTGAGACGGAACGCATCATGCAGCAACGCGAGCGTCTTTTGCTCACCATCACTCACGACATTAAGGCTCCTGTGGCGTCGATTGCCGGATTTATTGACTTGCTCGGCGAATATGTTGACGGCACAAGAGCCAAAGGTTATCTTGACAACATCTCCGGGTCAGCACGCCACTTGCTGCAACTCGTTTCGGCTCTTCTCGACTATCATCAGCTGGAGAACGGAAAGGCGGAGGCTCACATGGTGAGCTTCTTTCCCTCTACTCTTGTAGCCGACTGCGTGGCGCAGATGCAGCCGCAAGCCCTTGCCAAGCAGCTTAGTTTGAAAACCGACATTCGCGTGGAACCGACTATGCTTTGCAAGTCGGACGCCTTCCGCATAAAGCAGATTGCCATAAACCTCATAAGCAATGCCATTAAATACACTGACCGTGGAGAGATTACCGTTGCCGTAACGACAAGCGGCAACCGTCTGCTGCTGAGTGTCGCCGACACTGGCTGCGGAATGACGGACGAGGAGCAAAGTAAAGTGTTCAATGCCTTCGCACGTCTTGCCAACGCAAGCGGCAAGGAAGGCGTTGGACTCGGACTCTCTATAACGCGCGAGATTGTGCAACTGCTTGGCGGAACAATCCGCTTGGTATCGAAAAAGGGACGCGGGTCGAAGTTCACTGTGATTATTCCGATTGAAGCGGTTAACGCTAATGAAGTAGCTAATGTAATTAACAACGATGCAAAACAAATAATTGACAATGTACCATCCTGCCGCCTGTCGGTGCTCATTGTCGACGACGACCGCCTGCAGCTCCAGCTCCTCAAGGAGATGCTCGGAAAAATCAACGGCATGACGTTCAGCGTCACAACCACAAATAACGCCACTGAAGCCGTCACGCTCGCGAAGACAACGGCTCCGCTTCTCGTGTTCACCGACATCGAGATGCCGGAAATGAATGGAAATGAGATAATGCGCCGTATGCGTTCAGACATTCGGACGGGACAGCAAGTACCGAAGTTCATCGCCATGACTGCTCATGAACCAAGCATTATGCCGGAATTGCGAAAGGAGGGATTCGACGCCTGCCTGTTCAAGCCTTTCAACGTCGAGACGCTTGCCGCCACCATCTGTCAGCTCACACGCAACTGTGAACAGCTACATCTCGCCCACAATTCTACAGACGCCGTACATTATTGCACCCCACGTAACGAAGAACTCCGCCATGGATTAATCAACAACGTACTGCAATTTGCCGACGGCGACCCTGACGCCGAACGGCAGATTCTCGAAGATCTCCACCGCTCCATAGCCGAATACATGGAATTGCTTGACGACACCAACGACACGGAGCGCGTCACTCGTGCTGCACACAAAGCCATGCCACTGCTCGAAATGCTGCAACCCGGCAAAAACGAATGGCTCGCAGCCATCACGCCTGAACATATAGCAGAAACGGCGGCACAGGAAAGAGTAGCATTGGCTAAACGACTGAAGGACACATTAAATATGGTGTACAACCTTATGGACGATTCAGAATAAATAGCTAACTTTGCATTAGATTACGACAATAGTTATATTGGATAAAATGAAGCGACATTTATTAATTGTAGAGGATGACATCGCCTTCGGCACCATGCTACAGACATGGTTGCGCAAGAAGGGATTTGAAGTGGACAAGGCTACGTCTGTCGGTGCTGCCGTAAAACGTCTGATGGACAATGGAGTGGATCTCGTGCTGTCAGACCTGCGTTTGCCCGACCACGACGGACTGCGTCTGCTTGCATGGATGCGTGAGCACGACCTCTATGAGCCGTTCATCGTCATGACCAACTATGCCGAAGTACAAAACGCTGTGCTTGCCATGAAGTCTGGGGCTGCCGACTATATCGCCAAACCCGTTCACCCCGACATTCTGCTTCAGAAAATCAACGACGCATTAACCAATCAAGAAGCCGCAACAATAACTGGGAGAGGAGGCACCCACACCTCCGACCGAGAAGCCGCAGCAATAACTGGGAGAGGAGGC
>DLKG01000019.1:0-10307 GCA_002490315.1 Prevotella sp. UBA7594
AACTCAAAATTCAAAACTCAAGATATGGGCAATCCAAAAGCATTCCTCACAATACATCGCAAGGAGGCGGGCTACCGTCCCATACACGACCGCATCCACGACTTCGGAGAAGTGGAACAAACACTCAATTCCAACGACCGCCGGCAACAGGCATCGCGCTGCATGGACTGCGGTGTGCCTTTCTGCCATTGGGCATGTCCGCTCGGCAACAAACCGCCAGAGTGGAACGACGCCCTCTACAAGGGCGACTGGGAACTCGCCTATCGACTACTCAACGCCACCAACGACTTCCCGGAGTTTACCGGCCGCATCTGTCCGGCACTCTGCGAGAAAGCGTGCGTGCTCAACCTCATGGAGCATGAGCCTACGACCAACCGCGAGGACGAGTGTGCCATCACGGAACACGCCTTCGAGGAGAACTATGTGCGCATCGACCATCCCGAGCGCAACGGCAAGCGCGTATGCGTAGTCGGCTCCGGTCCGGCAGGACTCGTCGCCGCCAACCGCCTCAATCACATGGGCTACGCCGTCACCGTCATGGAGAAGAACGAGAGCGCAGGCGGACTCCTACGCTTCGGCATACCCAACTTCAAGCTCAACAAGGCAGTAATCGACCGCCGCATAAAGCTGCTCGAAGAAGAAGGCATCAGCTTCAAGTATGGCGTGGAAATCGACGTGGAGCATCTCCCCGAGGACTTCGACGCCTACGTCGTGGCAACCGGCACGCCCACGGCGCGCAATCTCAATATCCCCGGACGCGAGCTCAAGGGCGTCCACTTCGCCCTCGAACTCCTCTCGCAGCAAAACCGCGTGCTTGCCGGGCGCGAGTTTAAAAAGGACGAACTCGTCAACGCAAAGGGCAAGGACGTGCTCGTCATCGGCGGCGGCGACACCGGTTCCGACTGCATCGGCACCGCCCATCGCCAAGGTTGCCGCTCCGTGACGCAGATAGAAATCATGCCGCGCCCCGTAGAAGGACCCGACGACCCCAAGAACCCGTGGCCCGCATGGCCGCGCACGCTCAAGACGACATCCTCGCATGAAGAGGGATGCACCCGCCGCTGGAACATCAACTCCCTGGAATTCCTTGGCGACAAGAACGGCAAGCTCACGGGCGTGCGCGTGCAGGAAATAACGTGGAAGCCAAATCCCGAGGGTGGACGCCCACTCATGGAGCCAGTCGGCAAGCCCGAAGTGATAAAATGCGAGATGGCATTGCTCGCCATGGGCTTCCTCCGCCCCGAACACCCGCAGTTTGCCCCCAACGTGTTCCTCGCCGGCGACGCCGCCAGCGGAGCCTCGCTCGTAGTGCGCGCCATGGCAAGCGGCAAGAAAACTGCGGAGACCGTCGACCGCTACTTGTCGGGCAAGTAGCCTCTGTGTCCTGCCTCCGTCATCTGGCAAAACAACGTCAGCAACGATGGAAAAAGGCAGGCACAGAAGAAAAATTGAAAAACTCTACCCCTATAATTTGCAAAACTCCATAAAAAATGGTATCTTTGCAATACACAAAGGGGGAAAGTCGCCTCGCGAAGCCCCCTTTAGGTAGAGAAAACAATAATTAATAACTTAAACAAAATAACAAAAATGGCAGAAAACAACAACCAGCAGCAGCCCCAGGGACTTCAGATTGAGCTGAAGCCGGAAATCGGAGTAGGCGTATACGCTAACCTCGCACTCATCACTCACTCTTCGAGCGACTTCATCCTCGACTTCACTTGCATGCTCCCGGGTATGCAGCAGCCGCAGGTTCGCAGCCGCGTCGTAATGGCTCCTGAGCACGCAAAGCGTCTTCTCATGGCCCTCAACGACAACATCCAGAAGTACGAGCAGACATTCGGCAAGATCAATATCCCCGAGCAGCAGCAGCCTCGCACAGCCACTCCGTTCAACAACCCGGAGGCTTAATTGAAAAAGGCTAAAGGCAAAAAGAAAAATATAAGGCGGATGGAGCATCGCTCCATCCGCCTTTTTGCGCTTAAAACGTCGAAGTCGCACATTGCCCCACGCAAACGCCCATTCTAAAGCGCCGCTTTAGCCATCTTAAAGCGCCACTTTAGCCACCCTAAAGCGCCGCTTCTGCTAAGCTAAAGCGCCGCTTTGGAAAAACGGACGTTTCCTTCTTGATTTTGAAGAAGAAAACGAGAGAAAAGGCGAAGTTTATATTTAAAAGAAAGTTAAAATAACCTGTAATAATTTAAATTCTGCCACCTCCAACGTCCTTGTGGTTTTATATATTAGGTAGTTAGAATTATTCTTTGTACCTTTGCACCTCGAAAACGGCTTATATTGGAGCCGCTTTATAAAATCGACAATTGAAAATAAAAATATATAAATTAAAAAATTAAATTATGCCTACAATTTCACAGTTGGTAAGAAAAGGCAGAAAGGTGCTCGTAGACAAGAGCAAGTCGCCGGCTTTGGATTCATGTCCTCAGCGTCGTGGCGTATGCGTCCGCGTTTACACAACCACACCTAAGAAGCCTAACTCGGCAATGCGTAAGGTTGCCCGTGTTCGTTTGACAAACTCTAAGGAGGTTAACTCCTACATCCCGGGCGAAGGCCACAACCTTCAGGAGCACTCAATCGTGCTTGTTCGCGGTGGACGTGTAAAGGACCTTCCTGGTGTTCGTTACCACATCGTTCGCGGAACACTCGATACAGCAGGTGTTGCCAATCGTACACAGCGTCGTTCAAAGTACGGTGCTAAGCGTCCTAAGGCTGGCAAGAAGTAAGCCAAGACAACAAAAAAAAATTGATTGTCGGACGAAATTATTAAATCGTTTTGCTGGAGAATTGTTATTAGACAGGTTGAGTAAATGTCCGAGAGAGGACGTTGAAGAACAGTAAGAAACAGCCCCACGCAGACAGAAATTTTTCAAAACAAAATGAGAAAAGCAAAACCAAAGAAGCGCGTGATCCTTCCGGATCCGAAATTCAACGACCAGAAGGTCTCAAAGTTCGTAAACCACTTGATGTATGATGGCAAGAAGAACACATCATACGAAATCTTCTATAACGCACTCGACACAGTAGCCGAGAAGATGGCGAAAGAAGAGAAGCCCGCTCTCGAAATCTGGAAGCAGGCCCTCGACAACATCACTCCGCAGGTGGAGGTGAAGAGCCGTCGTATCGGTGGCGCCACATTCCAGGTGCCTACTGAGATCCGCGCTGAGCGCAAGGAGAGCATCTCCATGAAGAATCTCATCGCCTTCGCACGCAAGCGCGGCGGCAAGAGCATGTCAGACAAGCTCGCAGCTGAGATCATGGACGCCTACAACAACCAGGGCGGCGCCTACAAGCGTAAGGAAGACATGCACCGCATGGCAGAGGCTAACCGCGCATTCGCTCACTTCAGATTCTAATATAATAATAAGGTAAAAGGAAAAATGGCAAATCGCGATTTACATTTGACTCGCAACATCGGCATTATGGCCCACATCGATGCCGGTAAGACCACAACTTCTGAGCGTATCCTCTTCTACACAGGAAAGACTCATAAGATTGGTGAGGTTCACGACGGCGCTGCCACAATGGACTGGATGGCACAGGAGCAGGAGCGTGGTATCACTATCACGTCCGCCGCTACAACTTGTAACTGGAACTATCTTGGCAAGTCATACAAGATTAACTTGATTGACACTCCGGGACACGTTGACTTTACCGCTGAGGTGGAGCGCTCGCTCCGCGTTCTCGACGGAGCAGTTGCAACTTACTCTGCCGCCGACGGCGTACAGCCACAGTCGGAGACAGTATGGCGTCAGGCCGACAAGTACAACGTTCCGCGTATCGGCTACGTAAACAAGATGGACCGCTCTGGTGCTGACTTCTTCGAGACAGTGCAGCAGATGAAGGACATCCTCGGCGCTAATCCTTGCCCGGTGCAGATTCCTATCGGTGCAGAGGAGAACTTCAAGGGTGTGGTTGACCTCATCAAGATGAAGGCTATTCTGTGGCACGACGAGACAATGGGTGCTGAGTATGAGGTAGACGACATTCCTGCAGAGCTCGTTGACGAGGCCAACGAATGGCGCGAGAAGATGGTTGAGAACGCTGCCAACTTCGACGACGACCTCATGGAGAAGTACCTCGAAGGACAGGAGATTCCTGAGGAACAGCTCATCGCAGCCATCCGCAAGGGTACAATCGCAATGGAGCTGACTCCTATGACCCTCGGTTCTTCCTACAAGAACAAGGGCGTTCAGCCGCTCCTCGACTACGTTTGCGCATTCCTTCCTTCACCTCTCGATACTCAGGCTATCGTTGGTACCAACCCTGACACTGAGGAAGAGGAAGACCGCAAGCCTTCTGAGAACGAGCCTACAGCAGCTCTCGCATTCAAGATCGCTACCGACCCGTTCATGGGACGTCTCGTGTTCTTCCGCGTTTACTCAGGTAAGGTAGTTGCAGGCTCTTACGTCTACAACCCGCGCTCTCGCAAGAAGGAGCGTATCTCACGTCTGTTCCAGATGAACTCCAACAAGGAGATTCCTATGGAGTCAATCGACGCTGGTGATATCGGCGCAGGCGTAGGTTTCAAGGATATCCGCACAGGTGATACTCTCTGCGACGAGGCACATCCTATCGTGCTCGAGTCAATGACATTCCCTGACACCGTAATCTCCATCGCAGTTGAGCCGAAGAGCCAGGCCGACATCGCCAAGCTCGACAACGGTCTCGCCAAGCTTGCTGAGGAGGACCCGACATTCACCGTTCGTACCGACGAGCAGAGTGGTCAGACCATCATCTCTGGTATGGGTGAGCTTCACCTCGACATCATCATCGACCGTCTGAAGCGTGAGTTCAAGGTAGAATGTAACCAGGGTAAGCCGCAGGTTAACTACAAAGAGGCCATCACAAAGCCCGTAACCCTCCGCGAGGTTTACAAGAAGCAGTCAGGTGGTCGTGGTAAGTTCGCCGACATCATCGTAACAATCGGCCCGAAGGACGAGGATTACAAGGAAGGCGACCTGCAGTTCATCAACGAGGTTAAGGGTGGTAACATTCCTAAGGAATTCATCCCCTCGGTACAGAAGGGCTTCGAGAACGCCATGAAGAACGGTGTGCTCGGTGGCTATCCGATGACCGGCCTCAAGGTAGTCCTCACTGATGGTTCGTTCCACCCGGTTGACTCCGACCAGTTGTCATTCGAGCTTGCTGCCCTCAACGCTTACAAGAACGGCTGTCCGAAGGCAGGTCCGGTTCTTATGGAGCCTATCATGAAGGTAGAAGTTGTTACTCCCGAGGAGAACATGGGTGACGTAATCGGCGACTTGAACAAGCGCCGTGGTCAGGTAGAAGGCATGGAAGAGGCACGCTCTGGCGCACGTATCGTGAAAGCTATGGTGCCGCTGTCAGAGATGTTCGGTTATGTAACCGCTCTCCGTACCATCACTTCCGGTCGTGCAACAAGCTCTATGGAGTATGACCACCATGCACCGCTCTCAAGCGCAATCGCTAAGGCAGTGCTCGAGGAAGTTAAGGGTCGCGCAGACCTCGTGTAGTCAGCACGTTAAATTGAACAAAAGAATTCAGTAGTCAAGAATACAGTAGTTAAGCCAAATGTTGGGCGAGCTCAGCTTACGGCTTAACTTCTGACTCCTCACTTCTGTCTTCTCCCCAAAATACCTAAAGGGACGTGGGGCGTCGCTTAGCGAATGACTCTTAAGTGACGTACCCCACCTCCTTTTTTCGGCTGTTCAGCACTCCAAGTTGAGAACATACATATCACGCTGAATGTGCCACATATAGAATTGCATTATAAACATTAAATACAATTATGAGTCAGAAAATTCGTATCAAGCTGAAGAGCTACGACCACAAGCTCGTAGACAAGTCAGCAGAGAAGATCGTAAAGGCAGTAAAGGCAACCGGCGCCATCGTTAGTGGCCCAATTCCATTGCCTACCCACAAGCGCATCTACACTGTAAACCGCAGTACCTTCGTCAACAAGAAATCTCGTGAGCAGTTCCAGCTCTCCGACTTCAAGCGTCTCATCGACATCTACAGCTCAACAGCTAAGACTGTTGACGCGCTCATGAAGCTCGAGTTGCCAAGCGGTGTGGAAGTAGAGATCAAAGTATAATGATAGTATAGTTATGCAATGAATATTGAGGGTTTCTTGAATCCATTTGTTTGGATATTCTTTTGGTTAGTGCTTCTCCCTATTTCTATTTATAGATTATGGAGAGAGTTACGAAAGTCAAAAGAATGGGATATAAGTGGTATCATTGAGTCTTCTTTTATATTGCTTGTTTCTATAATCTATGTAGTGATTAAAATACTGAAATGAAATACAAATTATTTACATTCTTGATTGTATCTTCTTTAGCATTATTGGCATGCTCGCATGAGATGAATAATGCAGAAGTCGATAACACTGAGCATGCAGAAAAATTCAACTCTTGTCTGGGTGAGTTTAAATCAAATTTTTCAAGTGAAACTGAGAAATTGATAAATTTGAAAACTCGTTCAATGGAAATTGACGATAATGGGGAATATGATTTGTTTGTTGATTCCATAGGAAATGAAATTATTGCAGACTTATTACCTTCCTCTATTCGGTTAGAACACGAAATAGGTTTGAAGGAAGAGGATTTTAAAGAAATCGAAAAAGAATATGGATTTCCTTCTGATTTTATGAAGGTATATTTTGCTTTGGGAATTATGGAGGAGATGAATATTTCAAGTACGAGGGCTAGCGTTGAGGATGTAACGAGTTGTGTAATTACAGGTTATGGCTACAAAGAATTCGTAGGAGGTGGAGCAAAATTAGCATTGCGTAAGTTTGCTACAAAAGCTGCAAAAAAAATTGTCCCTTATATAGGTTGGGGATGGTGGGTTACGGAAAGTGTGGCTTGTTTAGCAAGATTATAACTTTTTTAATTAAATATGTAAATTGAAATGCCAGGATTAATTGGAAGAAAAATCGGAATGACATCCGTTTTCAGTGCCGACGGTAAGAACGTACCGTGCACTGTTATCGAAGCTGGTCCATGTGTTGTAACACAGGTCAAGACCGTTGAAACAGACGGTTACAAGGCAGTTCAGCTGGGCTATGGTGAAGCTAAGGAAAAGAACACTACAAAGCCTATGATGGGCACCTTCAAGAAGGCAGGTACAACACCGAAGAAGCACTTGGCCGAGTTCAAGTTCGACGAGGAGTACAACCTCGGTGACGTTATCACCGTAGAGCTCTTCAACGACACAGATTACGTTGACATTGTAGGCACCTCTAAGGGTAAAGGTTTCCAGGGTGTCGTTAAGCGTCATGGATTCGGTGGTGTAGGCCAGAGCACACACGGTCAGGACGACCGCGCTCGCAAGCCGGGTTCTATCGGTGCTTGTTCTTACCCAGCAAAAGTGTTCAAGGGAATGCGCATGGGCGGCCAGATGGGCGGCGACCGCGTAACAACCCAGAATCTCAAAGTGTTAAAGGTAATTCCGGAGCACAACCTCCTTCTCGTTAAGGGTTCTGTAGCCGGATGCAATGGTTCAACCGTATTAATCAAGAAATAATGGAAGTTAGCGTATTAAATATCAACGGTCAGGAGACCGGCAGAAAGGTTCAGTTGAACGACGCAATCTTCGGAATCGAGCCTAACGACCACGTACTCTATCTCGACGTTAAGCAGTACCTCGCTAACCAGCGTCAGGGCACAGCAAAGTCGAAGGAGCGCAGCGAGGTCAGCGGTTCTACACGCAAGCTCGGTCGCCAGAAGGGCGGCGGCGGCGCTCGCCGCGGTGACATCAACTCACCGGTGCTCGTTGGTGGTGGTCGCGTTTTCGGTCCGAAACCCCGCAACTACAGCTTCAAGCTCAATAAGAAAGTTAAGGCTCTCGCTCGTAAGTCTGCTCTCTCTTACAAGGCTCAGGAGAACGCCATCGTAGTGCTCGAAGACTTCAACATGGAGGCTCCGAAGACTAAAGATTTCGTAAATATTACTAAAAATCTTAAAGTTGACGGCAAGAAACTCCTTCTTCTTTTGCCAGAAGTAAATAAAAACGTATATTTGTCATCGCGTAACTTGCAGCGCGCTGAGGTTATGACCGCTACAGCTCTCAACTCTTACAAGGTGTTGAACTCTGACGTGCTCGTAATCACAGAGAACTCGCTCAAGGCTATCGACTCAATCTTAACAAAATAATAGGAGGCAACAGACATGACATTTATCGTAAAACCGTTGGTCACCGAGAAGATGACCAAGCTCACAGACAAGTCTTCTGTAGCTAAGACCTACAAGGTTAAGGGTGAGGAGAGAACAAAGAAGGCCGAGACAAAGTACGGCTTCATCGTTCTTCCCGAGGCAAACAAGCTCGAGATAAAGAAAGAAATCGAGACACGCTACAACGTGACTGTGCTCGACGTGAACACAATGGTATACGCCGGCAAGCGTCAGAGCCGCTACACACGCAAGGGTCTCGTTCGCGGACAGAAGAACTCGTTCAAGAAAGCTATCGTCACTCTCAAGGAGGGCGATGTAATTGATTTTTACAGCAATATCTAAAATAAAAAATGGCAGTACGTAAATTCAAACCGGTTACTCCGGGACAAAGACACAAGGTTATTGGCACGTTCGAGGAGATTACTGCATCCGTGCCAGAGAAGTCTCTCGTTTTCGGTAAGCGCTCTACTGGTGGTCGAAACAACACCGGTAAGATGACTGTCCGCTACATGGGCGGCGGCCACAAGCGGAAGTATCGTCTCATCGACTTCAAGCGAGAGAAAGATGGTGTTCCAGCTGTAGTAAAGACAATCGAGTACGATCCGAACCGCTCGGCTCGCATCGCTCTTCTGTACTATGCAGATGGTGAAAAACGTTACATTATTGCTCCTAACGGACTGGAAGTAGGCGCAACTCTTATGTCAGGCGCAGAGGCTGCACCTGAGGTAGGCAACGCACTTCCCCTCGCAAACATTCCCGTTGGTACTGTGATTCACAACATTGAGTTGCGTCCAGGACAGGGTGCTCTGCTCGTTCGTTCGGCTGGTAATTTTGCTCAGTTGACTTCTCGTGAAGGCAGTTACTGTGTTATTAAGCTCCCTTCTGGCGAGACTCGTCAGGTGTTGAGCGCTTGTAAGGCTACCGTAGGTAGTGTAGGCAACTCTGACCACGCTCTTGAGCAGTCCGGTAAGGCTGGTCGCTCACGCTGGTTGGGACGTCGTCCTCACAACCGTGGTGTTGTTATGAACCCTGTCGATCACCCGATGGGTGGTGGCGAAGGCCGTCAGTCTGGTGGACATCCGCGTTCACGCAAGGGCTTGTATGCTAAGGGTCTCAAGACACGTGCACCTAAGAAGCAGTCTAACAAGTATATCATCGAAAGAGCTAACAAATAAAACAAGAGTAAATTATGAGTCGTTCATTAAAAAAAGGTCCATATATCAACGTGTCGCTTGAGAAGAAGATTCTCGCCATGAACGAAAGTGGCAAGAAGACAGTTGTCAAGACTTGGGCCAGAGCATCAATGATCTCACCTGACTTCGTGGGACACACTGTTGCAGTTCATAACGGAAACAAATTTATCCCTGTTTACATCACAGAGAACATGGTCGGTCACAAGCTCGGTGAATTCTCTCCGACTCGTCGCTTCGGCGGACACTCTGGTAACAGAAAGTAAGCGGGTTTAAACCATTTAAATCAAGAAATATATAATGGGAGCAAGAAAACATATATCGGCTGAAAAAAGAAAAGAAGCCCGTAAGAACTTGTACTTCGCAAAGCTCAACGGCGTTCCTTCCTCTCCACGCAAGATGCGCTACGTCGTAGACATGGTACGTGGTATGGAGGTTAACCGCGCACTCGGCGTGCTCCGCTTCTCTAAGAAGCAGGCTGCAGCTGACGTTGAGAAACTGTTGCGTTCGGCTATTGCAAACTGGGAAGCTAAGAATGAGCGCAAGGCTGAGGACGGCGAACTCTTCATCTCTAAGGTGTTCGTTGACTGCGGCACAACTATGAAGCGCATGCGTCCCGCACCTCAGGGCCGCGGCTATCGCATCCGCAAGCGTAGCAATCACGTGACTCTGTTTGTTGATACCAAAACTAATGACGAAAAATAATAAGTAGAATGGGACAGAAAGTTAATCCAATAAGCAACCGTCTCGGTATTATCCGCGGCTGGGATTCAAATTGGTTCGGTGGAAAGAGCTTCGGTGACAACCTCGTTGAGGACAAGAACATCCGTACTTACCTCAACAAGCGCCTTGAGAAGGCAAGCGTTTCACGCATCGTTATCGAGCGCACACTGAAACTCATCACTATCACAATCTGCACAGCACGTCCAGGTATCGTCATTGGTAAGGGTGG
>DLKG01000019.1:10428-18584 GCA_002490315.1 Prevotella sp. UBA7594
CAGATCAATATCTTCGAGGTTAAGAAGCCTGAGCTCGACGCTAACATCGTGGGCAACAACATCGCACGCCAGGTAGAGGGCAAGATCGCCTACCGTCGCGCTATCAAGATGGCTATCCAGAACACTATGCGTGCTGGCGCCGAGGGCGTCAAGATCCAGATCACTGGCCGTCTCAACGGCGCTGAAATGGCACGCAAGGAAATGTTCAAGGAAGGTCGCACCCCGTTGCACACTTTCCGTGCAGACATCGATTACTGTCAGGCAGAAGCCCTCACTAAGGTAGGTCTTCTCGGCATCAAGGTTTGGATCTGCCGTGGCGAGGTTTACGGCGACCGTGACCTCACACCTAACTTCGCTCAGGAGAAGCAGAACGGTGGCTCTAACAATGGCCGTGGCAACCGTGGTAATCGCAAGAGAAACAATAACCGTTAAAAGTAGAAGACAACCATGTTACAGCCAAAAAGAGTAAAATATAGAAGACCTCAAGATGGACGCGGCAACAAAGGCAACGCCCACAGAGGCACACAATTGGCGTTCGGTTCTTTCGGCATCAAGACTCTTGAGCCGAAATGGATTGACAGCCGCCAGATAGAAGCTGCTCGTGTAGCCGTGAACCGCTACATGCAGCGTCAGGGTCAGGTATGGATCCGCATTTTCCCGGACAAACCAATCACACGTAAGCCTGCTGACGTGCGTATGGGTAAGGGTAAAGGTGATCCCGCAGGATGGGTTGCTCCGGTAACTCCCGGCCGCATCCTCTTCGAGGTAGAAGGCGTTAGCTTCGACATCGCAAAGGAGGCTCTCCGCCTCGCCGCTCAGAAGCTGCCTGTCAAGACAAAATTTGTTGTAAGACGTGACTACGATAAAAACGCTTAATTTATGAAGATTAAAGAAGTAAGAGAAATGGATGCCAAGACATTGGCAGAAACTAAGGAGAATCTGAAGGAGAAGCTCGCTCAGCTGACGCTCAACCACACAGTTACTCCGCTTGAGAATCCATCACAGATTAAGGCAGTTCGTCGCGACATCGCACGCCTCAATACTGAAATCCGCCAGAGAGAACTTAACAAATAACAATGGTCCAGATGGAAACAAGAAATTTAAGAAAAACAAGACAGGGTGTCGTTATCAGCAACAAGATGGATAAAACCATTGTTATTGCAGCTAAGTTCAAGGAGATGCACCCTATTTATGGTAAGTTCGTCCAGAAGACAAAGAAATACCACGCTCACGACGAGAAGAACGAGGCTAACGTAGGCGATACAGTGCTTATCATGGAGACTCGTCCTTTGAGCAAGACAAAGAGATGGAGATTAGTACAAATCGTAGAAAAAGCTAAGTAAAATATGATACAAGCAGAATCAAGACTTACAGTATGTGATAACAGCGGCGCTCGCGAGGCTCTCTGCATTCGCGTCCTCGGAGGTACTGGCCGCCGTTACGCAAGCGTAGGAGACGTTATTGTCGTTGCTGTCAAGAACGTTATCCCATCAAGTGATTTGAAGAAAGGTGCGGTATCTAAGGCTTTGATCGTTCGCACAAAGAAGGAAATCCGTCGCGCTGACGGATCTTACATCCGCTTTGACGACAACGCATGCGTACTGCTCAACAACGCAGGCGAGCTCCGCGGCAGCCGTATCTTCGGCCCCGTGGCACGTGAGCTGCGTGCAGTGAATATGAAGGTCGTTTCTTTGGCACCTGAGGTTCTTTAATGTTTAAAAACGCAAACAAGTAATGAGTAAGTTACATATCAAGAAAAATGACACAGTCGTTGTCCTTGCCGGTGAGGATAAGGGCAAGACTGGTAAGGTGCTCAAAGTGCTGGTTGAGAAGAACCGCGCACTCGTTGAAGGTGTGAACATGGTTTCTAAGAGCACCAAGCCTTCTGCAAAGAACCCTCAGGGTGGCATCGTTAAGCAGGAAGCTCCGATTCACATCTCTAACCTGAGCCTTATCGATCCGAAGAGCGGCAAGGCCACTCGCGTAGGCATCAAGGTTACAGAGGATGGCAAGAAAGTACGCATCGCTAAAAAATCAGGGGAGGAAATCAAATAATGGATACAGCACAGTTAAAGAAATTCTACAACGAGAGCATCGCTCCCGCACTGAAGGAGCAGTTCAACTACTCTTCCTCAATGCAGATTCCCGCGCTGAAGAAGATCGTCATCAACCAGGGTCTCGGCGACGCTACCCAGGACAAGAAGATCATCGACGTAGCTATCAATGAGATTTCTACCATCGCCGGCCAGAAGGCAGTTGCGACATACTCCAAGAAGGATATCGCCAACTTCAAGCTCCGTAAGAAGATGCCTATCGGCGTTATGGTTACTCTCCGCCGCGAGCGCATGTACGAGTTCCTCGAGAAGCTCGTTCGCATCGCTCTCCCGCGTATCCGCGACTTCAAGGGCATCGAAAGCAAGTTCGACGGCCGTGGCAACTATACCCTTGGTATTCAGGAGCAGATTATCTTCCCTGAAATCAACATCGACCAGATCGACCGCATCCAGGGTATGAACATCACTTTCGTGACATCTGCCAACACCGACGAAGAGGGCTACGCTCTCCTCAAGGCATTCGGTCTTCCATTTAAAAACGCTAAAAACGATTAAAGCAATATGGCAAAAGAATCAATGAAGGCTCGTGAGGTAAAGCGTGCCAAACTCGTTGCTCGCTATGCTGAGAAGCGTGCCGCTCTGAAGAAGGTAATCGCTACTTCCGAGGATCCTTCTGAGGCTTACGAAGCTGCCCGCAAGTTGCAGGCTATCCCTAAGAATGCAAACCCGATCCGTCTGCACAACCGTTGCAAGATCACAGGCCGTCCGAAGGGCTACATCCGTCAGTTCGGTCTCTCTCGTATCCAGTTCCGCGAGATGGCTTCTCAGGGTCTCATTCCTGGCGTAAAGAAAGCAAGCTGGTAAATATTTTTCTTTAATATTGTCGGGGCAGTCCCGATTAATTAAACTTTTATATAAAATGACAGATCCAATAGCAGATTATCTGACAAGACTCAGAAACGCAATCATGGCTCATCACCGTGTCGTAGAGGTTCCTGCTTCTAACTTGAAGAAAGAGATCACCAAGATCCTCTTCGAGAAGGGCTACATCCTCAATTACAAGTTCGTAGAGGATGGTCCTCAGGGTTCAATCAAGGTAGCTCTGAAGTACGATCCCGCTACAAAAACTAACGCTATCACTTCTCTGAAGCGTGTGTCTACTCCTGGTCTCCGTAAGTATGTCGGATACAAGGATATGCCGAGAGTTATCAACGGATTGGGTATCGCAATCCTCTCAACATCCAAGGGCGTTATGACCGATAAGGAAGCTTCCGCCCAGAAGATCGGTGGCGAGGTTCTTTGCTATGTTTATTAATTGGAGGATTGAATATGTCAAGAATAGGTAAATTACCAATTAGTATCCCAGCAGGTGTCACAGTGACACTCAACAATGGAGTAGTTAGCGTTAAGGGCCCCAAGGGCGAGCTTTCACAGAAGGTTGACCCTTCTATCATCGTGAAGGTTGAGGATGGCCATGTAACATTTGAAGTAGACGAGAATAGCCCCGTGAACTACAAGCAGAAGTCTGCTTTCCACGGTCTCTACCGCTCGCTCGTTCACAACATGGTTGTAGGCGTTAGCGAGGGCTACAAGAAGGTTCTCGAGCTTGTCGGAGTCGGTTATCGTGTTTCCAACCAGGGCAACCTCATCGAGTTCGCTCTCGGTTACACTCACCCTATCTTCCTTGAGCTTCCCGCAGAAGTGAAGGTTGAGACCAAGAGCGAGAGAAACCAGAACCCTATCCTCACTTTGGAGTCTTGTGACAAGCAGTTGCTCGGACTCATTTGTGCAAAAATTCGTTCTTTCCGCAAGCCTGAGCCTTACAAGGGCAAGGGTATCTTGTTCCAAGGCGAAGTCATCCGCAGAAAGTCTGGTAAGACTGCTGCAGCTAAGTAACATTCTTAATTTTTTTAGGATTATGACAACAAAGAAAGTAGAAAGACGAATCAAGATAAAATTCAGAGTTCGCAAGCGCATCAGCGGTACTGCTGAGCGTCCTCGTCTGAGCGTTTTCCGCAGCAACAAGCAGATTTACGCACAGGTTATCAACGACTTGACTGGAACTACCCTCGCTTCAGCTTCATCTCTCGGTCTCGAGAAGATGCCTAAGAAGGAGCAGGCTGCTAAGGTTGGTGAGCTTGTTGCAGCCAACGCTATCGCAGCAGGTGTTTCGGCAGTAGTGTTCGACCGTAACGGTTATCTTTACCACGGACGTGTTAAGGAGCTTGCTGACGCAGCTCGTAATGGCGGTCTCAAATTCTAAACGATTATGGCAATGAATAAGGTAAAAAATTATAATGACGTTGATTTGAAGGACCGCCTCGTGGCTATCAACCGTGTAACGAAGGTTACAAAGGGTGGTCGTACATTCACATTCGCTGCTATCGTCGTTGTAGGTGACGGCAAGGGCGTTATCGGTTACGGACTCGGCAAGGCTGGTGAGGTTACAGCAGCTATTGCCAAGGGCGTGGAGGCAGCTAAGAAGAACCTCGTTAAGGTTCCGGTGCTCAAGGGCACTATCCCTCATGAGGTAGAAGCTCGCTTCGGCGGCGCTCAGGTGTTCATGCGTCCGGCAGCTGCCGGTACCGGTCTTGTGGCTGGTGGCGCTATGCGTGCCGTGCTCGACAGCGTGGGCGTTAAGGATATCCTCGCTAAGTCGAAGGGCTCTTCCAACCCTCACAACCTCGTGAAGGCTACTATCGAGGGTCTTTCACAGCTCCGCGATGCTTACACTATAGCAGGCCAGCGCGGTATCACCATGGACAAAGTGTTTAACGGTTAATAGGAGATTCATACAATGGCAACAATTAAAGTACAGCAGATTAAGAGCAAAATCGGTTATCCGAAGGATCAGAAGGCTACTCTTCAGGCTCTTGGACTCCGCAAGATATCTCAGGTTGTTGAGGTTGAGGATACTCCGAGCACACGTGGCATGATCCGCAAGGTGCACCACCTCGTAACTGTAGTTGAATAATTTAAATCTTAAAAGAAACAGATTATGAAATTAAATAACTTAAAGCCTGCTGCAGGTTCTACCCACTCACGTCGTCGTATCGGTCGCGGTCCTGGTTCAGGACTCGGTGGTACTTCTACCCGTGGTCACAAGGGTGCCAAGGCACGTTCAGGCTACAAGAGAAAGATTGGTTTCGAAGGTGGTCAGATGCCTCTGCAGCGCCGTGTTCCGAAGGCTGGTTTCAAGAATATCAACCACAAGGAGTACTTCGCAGTTAACCTCTCCACACTTCAGAAGCTCGCTGAAGAGAAGAACCTCACCGTTATCGGAATCGAGGAGCTCAAGGCAGCTGGCCTGACCAACGGCAAGGAACTCGTTAAGGTTCTTGCCAACGGTGAGCTCACAGCTAAGCTTGAGGTTAAGGCTAACGCTTTCTCTAAGGCAGCTGAAGAGGCCATCAAGGCAGTCGGAGGTAACACAACTATTATCTAATAAAGTAGATGAAAAAGTTTATTGAGACACTAAAGAACTGTTGGAGAATTGAGGATTTGCGCCAGCGACTCCTCATTACTCTACTGTTTACGGCTATCTACCGTTTCGGCTCGTTTGTGGTGCTTCCGGGCATCAATCCGAGCAAGTTGGACCAACTTCAGTCGCAAACATCGGGCGGACTTATGTCGCTGCTCGACATGTTCTCTGGTGGTGCATTTTCCAATGCGTCTATCTTTGCGCTTGGAATTATGCCATACATCTCAGCTTCTATTGTCATGCAGCTTCTGGCAGTGGCAGTGCCTTACTTCCAGAAGATGCAGCGCGAAGGCGAGAGCGGACGCAAGAAGATTACCTGGTACACTCGTATCCTCACTGTAGGCATCTTGCTGTTCCAGGCTCCTTCTTACCTGCTCAACCTTAAAGCGCAGGCAGCCGCAGCATTGTCGTCGGGTATTTCATGGACAATGTTCATGATACCCGCCACAATCATACTTGCCGCCGGCAGTATGTTCATTCTGTGGCTCGGTGAACGTATCACCGACAAAGGAGTTGGCAATGGTATCTCAATGATCATCATGATTGGTATTATCGCACGTCTGCCGCAGGCTTTCGTGCAGGAACTGGGCTCACGGTTCACTGCTATCTCAAGTGGCGGACTTGTGATGTTCATCATCGAGATCTTGGTTCTGTATGCAGTAATCTGTGCTTCAATCATGCTGGTTCAGGGTACCCGCAAAATACCCGTACAGTACGCCAAACGTCTCGTGGGTAACAAGCAGTATGGCGGCGCTCGCCAGTACATACCTCTGAAATTGTTCGCAGCCAATGTGATGCCTATCATCTTTGCACAGGCATTGATGTTCATCCCTCTGGCTTTCGTGCGTTACCAGAGCGACGGTGCCTCCTCTTGGGCAAATGCCCTCATGGACAACCATAGTTTGCTCTATAATGTCATCTATGTTGCCTTGATTGTCGCTTTCACTTATTTCTATACGGCAATCACTCTGAACCCAACTCAGATGGCTGAGGATATGAAACGCAACAACGGATTCATCCCTGGCATCAAGCCGGGTAAGGACACCGCGGATTACATCGAGACAATCATGTCGCGACTCACATTTCCCGGATCGTTCTTCATCGCGTTCATCGCTATCATGCCGGCTCTCGCCGGACTCCTCAATGTTCAGCAGGCGTTCTCGCAGTTCTTCGGCGGAACATCGCTCCTCATCCTCGTTGGTGTTGTCATCGACACACTCCAGCAGATCGAGAGCCACATGCTCATGCGCCACTACGATGGCTTGTTGAATTCAGGACGCACACGTAACAGTGCAGTCTCTGCATATTGATTTTAGCTTGAGAAATGAAGATATTTCTGAAGACTGAAGATGAAATCGAGCTGATGCGCAAGGCTAACCGCCTCGTTGGTGCAACCCTTGCAGAATTGGCCAAACATATCAAACCAGGCGTGACGACCCTTCAATTGGATAGGGTAGCTGAGGAATTCATCCGTGACAACGGTGCTGTTCCGACGTTCAAAAACTTTCCCAATCCATTTGGAGGGCCGTTTCCCGCAAGTATCTGTACATCTGTCAATGATGTCGTTGTTCATGGAATTCCTGATGAAAAGACGGTTTTACGCGACGGTGATATTATTTCTATTGATTGTGGCACACTTCTTGCAGGATACAATGGAGACAGTGCTTACACCTTTTGTGTCGGTGAAGTGCGCCAAGATGTCAGAGATTTACTGACAGTGACACGACAATCTTTGTATAAAGGCATTGAAGTGGCAGTCGCCGGCAATCATGTCGGAGATATTGGCGACGCTGTTCAAACTTTTTGCGAACAGCACGGCTACGGCGTAGTGAGGGAACTCACGGGTCATGGCATAGGACGCAAGATGCACGAGGATCCGCCCGTGCCCAATTACGGGAGCAAAGGTAATGGCGTCATGCTTAAGGAAGGCATGTGCATAGCCATAGAGCCCATGATAACAATGGGCGACCGTAAAATATGGCTAATGCCCGACCGCTGGGGCATATGTACACGCGACGGAAAGCCTGCTGCCCATTTTGAGCACACCATAGCCATAAGGCGTGGAAAAGCAGAAATACTGTCTACGTTTGATTTGATAGAAAATCCTCAATAGTCGGGGAAACGTCACATTTTAAAAAATAGTATATACAAATATTTATGGCTAAGCAATCCGCTATAGAGCAAGACGGCACAATCGTCGAGTCATTGTCTAACGCAATGTTCAGAGTCGAGCTTGAGAACGGCGTACAGATTATTGCGCACATATCAGGCAAGATGCGAATGCATTACATCAAAATCCTGCCCGGCGACAAGGTGAAGGTCGAAATGAGCCCGTATGACCTTACGAAGGGCAGAATCGTTTTCAGATACAAGTAACAATTAACAGATATGAAAACAAGAGCATCATTAAAGAAACGTACACCCGACTGCAAGATCGTTCGTCGTAAGGGTCGTCTGTTCGTTATCAACAAGAAGAACCCTAAGTTCAAGATGCGTCAGGGTTAAAAAGACGCTGGGCCTAAGGTTGGGGACTTGAGAAAGTCGGCACCTGCGGCTCGAATCAAATGTTTATTAATTAATCAATCAAATTTTTATTTAACAAATGGCAATAAGAATTGTTG
>DLKG01000010.1:0-1133 GCA_002490315.1 Prevotella sp. UBA7594
CGCCCCCTCTCCCAGTTAATTATGAACAAGAATATTATTGGACGGATTCATTCCGTTGAGTCATTCGGCACGGTCGACGGTCCCGGTGTGCGCTTCGTGGCGTTCATGCAGGGCTGTCCACTGCGCTGCCTCTTTTGCCACAACCCCGACACGTGGGCTGCCGACGCCGAGTGTCAATATGAGATGACGCCACGCCAACTAATGGACGAGGCTCTGCGCTACCGCTCCTTCATACGCAAGGGCGGCGTGACCGTGTCGGGCGGCGAGCCGCTTATGCAGGCAGATTTCGTGGCTGAGTATTTCCGGCTGTGCCGTGAGGAGGGCATACACACAGCCCTCGACACAAGCGGTGCCTACATGTCGGAGCGTGCCATGAGCGTGCTCGACCATACCGACCTCGCCTTGCTCGACATAAAGACAATGAATCCTGAGCTTTATCCGCGCTTGACGGGACAGAGCCAAAAGAACAATCTTGGCTTTCTCGACCAATTGGAAGAAAGACATATTCCTACATGGATACGCCACGTCGTAGTGCCTGAACTCACCGACGACGACCTTTGGCTCGACCGCCTCGGCAAACACGTGGCACGCTACAACTGCGTGGAGCGCATAGAGATATTGCCCTACCACACGATGGGCACGGCGAAGTATGCTCGCATGGGAATAAACTATCCGCTTGAAGGGGTGGAGCCATTGTCGGCAGAGCGTGCACGACAGATACGCGAAATACTGTCGATGTACAAGCCCACATTATGACTTGTGCTTCCATTCACAACAGGCTTCTTATTGTTCTCCTTCCTTTTAATTGTTCTCCTTCCTTTTAAAGGAAAGTTCGTTTCTATCAAGAAGGGGGTGTGTCAAAATATAGAATTGCAACTTGAGAGTTTTTACACACCCTCTTTATTTCTAAACAAGTCCGACCTTAAAATCCAGTATAAACCTGTCTTCCTGTCTAAAAATCCCAGTGCCTTCCAATCAATGAAAGCCTGTCTTCTTGTCTTCCTGNNAAAAAACTGTCTTCATGTCAAGCAAAAGTAGAAAAACACGTGTCCCGAAGATGCAAGGACTATAACAATCGTAGCTCTTGTCTCTTCGGGACACGTGTTTTTTTATACTTAAGTTTCGGATTTGTG
>DLKG01000010.1:1287-19690 GCA_002490315.1 Prevotella sp. UBA7594
AGTAAATCAGAAAGTTGAATTTTATATTGTTCGATGATTGTCAGGAGCGTTTATGCGTTTTCAATCGTCGTAGATATATACGCGATGAACGTTTTCTTTTCCCCCGTTACAATGCTTTTATCTCCATAGTCTTTTCCAAACCTCGTTCAGCGTCCTTCACCTTCAGCACGATGTTGCCCTTCTTGCCGTTGCTTTGCACTACGACGACGAGCTTGCCGCTGAAGAGTTTCATCTCATGGTTGGTAAACGGTTGGAGTGATGTGGCGTCGCCGTTGCAGGCAGCACGGAACAGTCCCGCTCCGCTCACGCTGAACGTGAGGTTGTCAGTAGCCGTAGGGCAGAAGGTGCCGTTCTTGTCGGCAAGTTCCACGGTTACGAAAGCGAGGTCGTCGCCGTCCGCCTTAATCTGCTGGCGGTCAGCCATAAGCCTCATGTCGACCGGCTCCGAGGCGGTGCGTACAATCTGTTCGCCCTTAACAGAACCGTCGTAGTCGTATGCCACAACCTTAATTTCGCCCGGCTCATATCGCACGTTGTTCCAACGCAGACGATAGCGGTCGAGGCGCGATGCAGGATTCTTGATGATGCGTCCCTGGCTCTTGCCGTTGACAAAGAGTTCGGCTGAAGGCCAGCTCGTGTAGCAATAGACAGGCGTCAGCTCGCCCTCCCTGCCGGGGAATGTCCAGTGGGGCAGTACGTGCAGCGTGGTGTCGCTGGTTTGCCAGCGCGAGCGATAGAGCCAGAAGCGATCTTTAGGAAGGCCGGCGAGGTCGCAGATGCCGAAGTAGCTTGAGCGTGAGGGCCAATATTCGTCGTATGGTGTCGGTTCGCCGAGATAGTCGTAGCCCGTCCATACGAACTCACCGATGACATAGTTGCGGTCGTCCTGCATCCGCCAGTCGTCGTCGGGTAGGTTGCTCCACGGGCAGTACTCTACGTCGTATGACGAGCATTGCCCGTCTGCGTAAACCTTAGAGTCGCTCACCTCCACTGGGAACTTATAGACGCCGCGCGACGACACGGTGGATGCCGTCTCCGAACCGAGCAGGAATCCCTGTGGCAGCTGCTTGATGTTATTGTCGTACTTATACACGCGATAGTTGAAGCCCGGCACATCCATCACCTTCGCGAAGCCCGATTTCAGTGCGTCCTCAGCACGGTCCATGCCCTGCGTAACAGGGCGTGTAGGGTCGAGTTTGTGACAGATGTCCTGCAGGTGTTTGGCAATGTCGCGACCCTCGGTGCTCCATTGTTCCGGAATCTCGTTGCCGATGCTCCACATTACGATGGACGGATGGTTGCGGTGGTTGAGCACGAGATTGGCAATGTCGCGGTCGCTCCAATCCTTGAAGTCCTTAGCGTAGCCGTTCTTGCACTTGGGATAGATCCACATGTCGAAACTCTCCGCCATTACCATCATACCCATTGAGTCGCATATCTCCATCTGCCATGTGGAAGGCATGTTGTGGGCGGTGCGTATAGCGTCGCAGCCCATGTCCTTCATGGTGCGTATCTGTCGGATG
The DNA here is from genome assembly GCA_002490315.1 of Prevotella sp. UBA7594. Lineage (GTDB taxonomy): Bacteria > Bacteroidota > Bacteroidia > Bacteroidales > Bacteroidaceae > Prevotella. Next base: position 2,811 of record DLKG01000010.1, read on the forward strand.
AGGGCAGCCTTGTTGATGGCAGCTCCGAGCGGACCGAGATCGTGATGGAGGCATACGCCCTTAATCTTGCGAGTGATGCCGTTGAGCTGAAAACCGTCATACTGTGCCACGCTCACCGTGCGGATGCCCACCTTCTGTCGTGTCTCGTCGATGAGCTTGCCGCCATGGTAGAGGCGTGTGACAAGCTTATATAAATAAGGTGACTCCGGCGACCACAACCGTGCATTGGGCAATGAAATCTTTGCCGTGTGTTTCCCCGTGGCGTCGAGTTGGTTGTTTTTCACGCTGATCACTTCCTTTCCTTCGTTGTCGAAAAGGATGTTCTCCACGACATATTCGCCTTTGCCCTTGACGTTAATCTGCGTCGTCACGTCGAGAGCGGCGTTGGCCACTGTTGCATCGGTGTTGACCTTATAGAGGGCGATGGTGCGGAAATAGCTGCCCCAGGGATCGATCGTGGTGGCATTGGCATTAGTGACGAGTTTCACGGGACGGTAGAGTCCGCCGCCGGGATACCATCGCGAGCTTTCCTCACGGTTGTTGAGGCTCACGCTGATTTCGTTTTTCCCCTTGTGGAGAAAAGGCGCGGCGTCAATGCGGAAAGCGTTGTAGCCATACGCCCAATGACCTGCAAGATGACCGTTGATGTACACATGAGGGTCTGCCATGGCGCCGTCAAACTCAAGGATAGCCGTCTTCGGTATGCGCTTGAGGTCGATAGTTGTGCGGTAGAAGCCTCTGCCAATCCAAGGCAGAGCACCAGAGCGCCCCGATTTCTCCGTCTTCTCCTTCTCGCCGTTCTGCTCGATGGCGACGAACTGCAGATCGTATTTCTTATCGAACGGACCGCTGATGGCCCAGTCGTGAGGTATGGTTACGTCGGTGTAGCTCACGCTGTCGCGCGAGAACTGCCAATGCTTCAGATTGATTTCGCTGCGCTGTGCTGAGACAGAAAGAGCTGGGGAGAGAGCCAGCAGGCAGAGCACGCCGAGAAAATTCGATTTCTTCATATTCATAATGCTTATAGAGTATTGACTTATTTAAAGGCGTTGAGGGCAGCAGTGGGCTTGCCGTCGTTGTCGAAAGCTCCCATTCGATAGTCCTTCCATCCGTTGCATGCCTCCGGTTCCCAATAGAAAATGCCGAGACAGTTGTCGTCAGCCTTGCATCCGTCCACCATCTTCTTCATGACGGCGGCAGCGTTTGTAGAGTCCCATGCCATGCCAATCTCGCACAGCATCACCTTCGTGCCGTAGCGTCGGGCGATAGTCTTGATGTTGCTGAGACAAGATGATGTAGATGTCTGCCAATCGCTGTCGGTGGGGTAGAGCGACATTCCAATGACATCCCATTTTGCGCCGCAAGCCTTCAGTCCGTCAAACATCCACGTGAAGTGGTTGAGTTCCTGTCCACGGTCGAGATGTATGATGCACTTCGCATCGGGATAGATGCTCTTTGCGGCGTCGTAGCCCGCGTTGTTGAGCGCAGCATAGGCGGCGAAGTTGTCGTTTTCAACCTTGCCTATGGGCCACAGCATACCAATTGTCGTCTCGTTGCCTATCTGTATCCACTCCACGTCGACATTCTTTTCCTTCAGCATTGTCAGCACATCCTTTGTGTGTGCCGCCACGTCGTCCTTGAGCTGATTGAGGTTGTGGTTCTTCCATGCCTCAGGAATGTTCTGCTTGCTGGGGTCAGCCCACCAGTCGGAGTAGTGGAAGTCAATCATTATCCGCTCGCCGAGAGCCTTGGCACGTAGCGCCTTGTCGAGCACGTCCTGCTTGCCACACCATCCGTCAGTGGGGTCTACCCACACGCGCAGTCTGACGGCGTTGAAGCCTACATCTTTCAGAAGCGACATGCACTCCTGCTCTGCGCCGTTAGAGTTGTGGAATTTTATGCCGTCGTGTTCCATCTCCGTGAGCCAACCGATGTCGGCGCCCTTGGCGAACGCCACCTGTTCGGTGGGGGAGGAAGGAGGATTAGAAGGCTGCTGGGGAGTATTGGAATTGCTGTCGTTGCCGCATGCCGTGAGGGACAATAGTCCGAGTGCAATGGTGGCAAAGGGTTTAAGAAAATTGTTCTTCATAAAGCGATTGTTTGAATAAAGTCGATATGTTAGTAACTTATGTTTCGGATTTGTGGAATTTAAAGTAAATAAAGAAGTTATAGAAGTTAAAGCCGTATGTAATATATTACGAACATTTATTTAATTTCATTTTACTATTGGCTATCGCTCGGTTCTACCGCTTGCCTAAACAAAAACTTCTAAGCCGCTATCAGCGGCGAAGTTTCCTTGAGCTTCGCGAAAAATTTCTCTAAATTCTTTACATTCGAGTAAATGAGAAAGTTGAATTAGTAATCTTTGTTTTTAGTGAAGGTTGAAGTTCCGCAACGGATATTACAGTCTTCCGTAACGAATAAACTGTCATTTGAATGTTTTCAGTATGCCTTCAAAAGGCAAATGGCTTTTGGTAGCGGGTAAAGGAACGCCCTGCAAGGGCAAAAGCATTGGAGTCAAGGGGCTTTTGTCCTTACAGGGCGTGTTGCGTATCACTCGTATATCCATTCGCCCTTCACCTTGCTGTTGGCTTCGGCGGGATTGAGGGCAGGCATTTCTGACACGCTTCTGCGGAAATAACCCACGAGCGTGACGTCGAAGATGAGCGTTGAGTATGCGGCGCCCGGCGTGTCGCTTGAGTCATAGGCGAGCTGGTAGGGGATGATCACCTGCCAACGGTCGCCGATGTGCATATGCTGCAAGGCGGTGGAGAAGCCATTCACCACTCCGTTGACGGCGAATGTGGAAGGCTTTGCCACGTCAGGATTGAAGTCGCCCTGCCACGACTGGTCGAAGATCTTGCCCTGCGGGTAGTTGGCTGTGGGCAGAAGACGACCTTGATAATGCACCTTCACCGAGTCGGTGTAGAGCGGGCATCCCGACCCCGTACCAGCTGTGAGCACATTGGCGAGCACATAGTCGTAGCTATGTGTTGCCACGTCCTCATTGAGCGACCATGAGCGGAGCACCTTCCAATTGGTGGAGCCTTCGTTAACGAGCTTCTTCACTTCGGTGTACTTGTTCTCGAAGTAGTTGTCGTTGGTCTCCTTCCAGTTGGGGAACTCGTTCTCGTCGTTGCTCTTCTCGCTGCACGACGCCATTCCGAACGACAGAAGCGCCGCCACGGCGAGGAGCATGAAAACATGGAATTTCTTCATCTATAACCTGTTGTCATTGTTACTGGAGCTTCTTCAGGAGGCTGGTGATGCTCACCTTGTCCTCGATGATGCTCTGGAGTTGGTCGATGCTGACGCGCTCCTGTTCCATAGTGTCGCGGAAGCGGAGCGTTACGGTGTTGTCCTTCAGCGTGTCGTAGTCGACGGTGACACAATAAGGCGTGCCGACAGCGTCCTGGCGGCGGTAGCGCTTGCCGATGGTGTCCTTCTCGTCGTAGTGGGTGTTGAAGTGGAACTTGAGGTTGTTGACAATCTCACGTGCCTTCTCAGGCAGTCCGTCCTTCTTCACGAGCGGCAGCACGGCGAGCTTTGTAGGAGCGAGTGCCGGCGGCAGAAGCAACACGACGCGTGTCTCACCATTCTCCAGCTTCTCCTCGCGATAGGAGTGGCACATGACGGAGAGGAACATACGGTCGACGCCGATGGATGTCTCGATGTCATACGGAGTGTACGACTCTTTGGTCTGCGGGTCGAAGTACTTGATGGAGCGTCCGGAGAACTTCTCGTGCTGCGTGAGGTCGTAGTTGGTGCGGCTGTGTATGCCCTCCACCTCCTTGAAGCCGAACGGCATCTTGAACTCGATGTCAGTGGCGGCATTGGCGTAGAAGGCGAGCTTCTCGTGGTCGTGGAAGCGATAGTTCTCTGCACCGAAGCCGAGAGCCTGGTGCCATTTCATACGTGTCTCCTTCCATTTCTTGAACCATTCCATCTCAGTGCCCGGCTTCACGAAGAACTGCATCTCCATCTGCTCGAACTCACGCATACGGAAGATGAACTGACGCGCTACAATCTCGTTGCGGAATGCCTTGCCTATCTGAGCGATACCGAACGGAATCTTCATGCGTCCCGTCTTCTGCACGTTGAGATAGTTGACAAAGATGCCCTGTGCCGTTTCCGGACGGAGGTATATCTTTGTGGAGCCGTCAGCCGTGGAACCCATCTCTGTGGAGAACATAAGGTTGAACTGGCGCACGTCAGTCCAGTTCTTTGTGCCGCTGATGGGGTCGACGATGCCCTCGTCCTCAATAATCTGCTTCAGCTCTGCGAGGTCAGGTCCCTGCATGGCCTTCGTATAGCGCTCGTGGAGGGCGTCGCGCTTCTGCTGGTGCTCGATGACGCGTGCGTTGGTGGCGCGGAATTGAGCCTCGTCGAAAGAGTCGCCGAAGCGCTTGCGTGCCTTTGCAATCTCCTTGTCGATTTTCTCCTCATACTTTGCAATTTGGTCCTCGATGAGGACGTCGGCACGATAACGCTTCTTGGAGTCGCGGTTGTCGATGAGTGGATCGTTGAAGGCGTCAACGTGTCCGCTGGCCTTCCAGATGGTGGGGTGCATGAAGATGGCGGAGTCGATGCCCACGATGTTCTCGTGCAGCAGCACCATGCTCTTCCACCAGTATTCCTTGATGTTGTTCTTGAGTTCAACGCCGTTCTGTCCGTAGTCGTAGACTGCGCCGAGACCGTCATAGATTTCACTGCTTGGGAACACGAAACCATATTCCTTGCAGTGGCTCACGATTTTCTTGAAAACGTCTTCTTGTGCCATTTCTTTATATGCTTTATGTTGTTTGTTTATAATTAAAAGGTATTGTCTGTCAATTTCCATTCACTGGGGCTGATTGACTTCTGACAACTTATGTTTTGACGCAACCTCTACTTGTTTTAGTTGCAAAGTTACGCTTTTTTGGCTGATTTCCTAATCTTTAAGGAGTTAAATGTTATGAAAGGTGGCGTAAGTGTCGGCTTTTTTGTAACTTTGCACGTATGGACAAACAGCAACAGCTTCAAATTGACGAACAATTTATGCGCCGCGCCTTGCAGGAGGCAGAGGCTGCGCGTGACGCCGGCGAGATACCCGTCGGTGCTGTCGTTGTGGCAGGCGGACGCATCATAGCGCGTGCCCACAACCTCACGGAGACTCTTTGCGATGTCACGGCACACGCCGAGATGCAGGCAATCACGTCGGCTGCCAATCAGCTTGGCGGCAAGTATCTTCCCGACTGCACGCTCTACGTCACTGTGGAGCCGTGCGTGATGTGTGCCGGTGCGCTTGGGTGGGCGCAGGTGAGGCGTGTCGTCTATGGCGCTTCCGACGAGAAACGTGGCTTCATGCGTTTCGCCCCGAAGGCCTTGCATCCCAAGTGTGAGGTGACGTCGGGCGTGCTGGAAGAGGAATGTCGCACGCTGATGACTGAGTTCTTTAAAGGAAAAAGGGGATGAACATTCCATGGCGTCGTAGCCTGTTTGTCGTTGTTGTGGCTAATACTGTCAGCAAAATACCTTTCAACCCCAATGACGTGTGAGCCTTAAAAATGTACAAAAAAACAGGTCTGTCGCAAGAAATACGAAAAATTTGTAGTAAGTTTGCATAACAATACACTTCAACAATGGGACGTCTTAAACTTATAATGGCTCTCGTCAGCCACTACAAATACGCCATCACCATCGTGATGGGCTTGCTTCTTGTCGGCTTTGTTGACGAGAACAGTTTCCTCCATCGTGTGCGGCTCGAAATGCAGATAAGCGACCTTGAAGACGAGATAGAGCGCTACAACGCTCAGAATGAGAGCGATCTGAAGCAGCTCAAGGCGATGAAGCGCAGCACACGGGCATTCGAGAAGATAGCGCGTGAACGCTATTTCATGAAGGCGGACGACGAGGACATATACGTGCTCAGCGACGACCCGAAGGAGAAAATTTGATTTTTTGAGTAATTAGAACATATAAAGAAGTTGACGAAGGAGTAAGAGCCATTTGCTTTGTGGCATAAGTATTGGTAAGTAGCCTAATGGTTTTCGTTCGGCTTTGCTGCTTGCCAAGCACGAACTTCCGAGTGTCAGTAGGCAATAAAGACTTCATTAACTTCCATATATGCAAACTTGAATTAGTTTAATAAAAAAGATGAAACAATTAAGCAATATACAAAGTGCGTTATTCCTAATAGGCGGCGTGCTGATGGTGGTCGGAGCAGGATGCTTCGTGTTCCTGGTATGGCAGCCTATAGTGTGCTGGGTGTTTCTCGTGGGTGCATTGCTCTTTGCCTCTATGCAAGTGAGCCAGACTTACGAAGGCAGCAACATCACTATAAAGCGGCTCAAGAAGATTATGACCGTGGCAGACATCTTCTTCGTACTTTCCGGACTCCTCATGGTGGACAGCGCCTACCAGTGGTTGCGCGACTATTTCACGGAGTACACCACCTACCTTGAGATGGTCTACAACAAATGGGTGCTTATGCTTCTCGTAGCCGCCATACTCGAAATCTACACCATGCACCGCATCTCCTCCCTTCTTGCCAAAGAAGAGAATAGCGACGAGCTTCCGTCTGGCAACAAAGAAGAGAATAGCGACGAGCTTCCGTCTGACGACGAAGAATAGAAGCGCAAACTCATTATGAACGGTGCCCCCGTCTGCCGGTGGAGGATTATTAACAAACGCTTAAGGAGCAACAGTGTTGGATATTGGCGGACATTAGTCAGTCGCTCCTTTGATGTTGTTAAAGAAGAATAATCATAACTTAAAACTCGTAAAAAATCATCCGTTATTCGACAATACACGTTATCTTTGCAGACAGGTGTAAGCCATACACCTCATAGCATGAAAAGTCAGAAAACATACATTCGCATTATGGACAAACTTCTGTACGCAGTTCTCTGCGTTCTTACTTTGGCGTCGTGCGCCAAAACCTATAACATACAGGGCACGTCTAACGTGTCCACACTCGACGGACGAATGCTCTATCTAAAGGTGCTGAGCAACAATGATTTCAAGAACATTGACTCCTGCGACGTCGTGCACGGACAATTCCAGTTCAGCGGCACCTACGACACCGTGCGCCTCGCCAATATCTTCATGGACGACGAGAGCGTGCTGCCCCTCGTGCTCGAGAGTGGCGACATAACGATAAAGATAGACAACACGCAGCAGAACGTCAGCGGCACGCCGCTCAACGATGAACTCTTCAAGTTCTTCAACAAGTACAACCAGTTGAAGAACCAGGAGGCAGAACTTCTCCACACCCACGACCGCGCCATCATGGACGGCAGCGACATGGACGCCGTAACGAAGCGTCTCAACGCCGAAGCGTTGCGCATCTCCGACGAGGAGGACAAGCTCGTCACAACTTTCGTCACCGACAACTTCGACAACGTGCTCGGTCCGGGCGTGTTCTTCATGATGACCATCGGCTATCGCTACCCGGAGCTGACGCCCTGGATAGAGGACATCATGAGTAAGGCGACAGACAAGTTCAAGAACGATCCCTACGTCAAGGACTATTACCAAAAGGCGCAGGAGAACCAGGCCATCATGAACGGCATGAAGTCGCCCGACGCCTCCATGCCCGACGCCCCAGCCCCTGCTCCCGACGGTCCTACACCCAACGAGCTTGCGCAGCCGGCTGAGTAAGCCATTGCAATGTGGGCGACGCGAAAAGCCGCGCATTATAAGCAAACTTTCAGTTAATACATACGAAAAACCATTATGCGAACATTAATCTTCGGCGGAACGGTCGTCAGCGACGGAGCCTCGCGCAAGGCATCCGTTGTAGTGGAAGACGACATTATCGCCGACATCATAGAAGGCTGTGAGCAACCCCGTGGCAACTACGACAAAGTCGTGGATGCGACGGGGCTTTTTGTGTTGCCCGGCATCATCGACTCCCACGTCCATTTCCGCGACCCCGGACTCACGGCAAAGGCCGACATGCAGACAGAGAGTCGCGCGGCAGCCTACGGCGGCGTGACCACCTATTTCGACATGCCCAACACCAAGCCGCAGACGACAACACTCGAAGCTCTCGACGCCAAGTTTGACGATGCTGCGCGCAAGTCGCACGTCAACTATTCATTCTTCATCGGCGCCACTAACGACAATCTCCATGTCGTCACCGCTGTCGACCCCCACCGAGTGCCGGGCGTGAAGCTTTTCATGGGCTCCTCCACTGGCAACATGCTCGTCGACCGCCGCGACACGCTCCTCAGACTCTTCCAGGAAGTGAGCCTTCCGATTATGGCCCACTGTGAGGACACCGACATCATCAACCACAACATGGCAGAGGCGAAGCGTCTCTACGGCGACGACCCCGACGTCGTGCACCATCCGGAGATACGCTCCGCCGAGGCTTGCTACAAGTCGACGAGCCTCGCCGTCAGTCTTGCCGAGCAGACGGGTGCCCGCCTTCATGTGGCTCATCTGACGACGGCACGCGAGCTGGAACTCTTCGGCAAGTCGCCGCGCATCACGGCAGAAGCCGTCATTGCCCATATCTTCTTCTCCGACGCCGATTATGCCACGCTTGGCACGCGCATCAAGTGCAACCCCGCCGTGAAGACCGCTGCCGACCGCGATGCCCTGCGCCGCGCCCTCTCCGATGGTCGCATCACTACCATAGGCACCGACCATGCCCCACATCTCCTCGCCGACAAGCAAGGCGGATGCTCCAAGGCAGCTTCGGGAATGCCGATGCTTCAGTTCTCGCTCGTCGCCATGCTCGAGCTTGTCAGCAAGGGTGTGCTCACGATAGAGCGCATGGTGGAGCTGATGGCGCACAATCCAGCACGCCTCTTCGAGGTGGCTAACCGCGGTTTCCTACGTCCGGGCTACAAAGCCGACATCGTCATCGTGGCGCCCCATTCGCCGTGGACGGTCACGCCCGACTGCGTGCAGAGCAAGTGCGGATGGAGCCCTATGGAGGGACACACGTTCCAATGGCAGGTGTGCACGACGATGTGCAACGGCCACATTATATATAATGAGGGCGTCTTCGACGACAGCAGTAGGGGAGAGGCAGTGTTGTTCCGCGCCTGACATCGCCTGGCTCTTCTTATTTACCATGAACAAATATGAACGACAACGAAAATAAATGTCTTGCCCATTACAACCTGAGCTATGACATATCAGCAATACGACCCTTCATCAACTGGCTCTATTTCCTCCACGCTTGGGGACTCTCCGGCAAGCCGCAGGAGGAGAAGGACAAGATGAAGGCTGAGGCGGAGCGCATGCTCGACAGCCTTGAGGGCCGCTACCACACTCGCGCCCTCTTCTCGCTCTTCGTCGCCAACAGCGACGGCGACGACATCATTGTCGGCGACACGCGCTTCCCCATGCTGCGCCAGCAGCATCCCTCCGAGAACGGCGGCCCTAATCTTTCGCTCGCCGACTTCATCCGCCCTGTCGCCTCGGGCATTGAAGACCGTCTTGGCGTGTTCGCCACGACCGTCGACTCTGCCCTTGAGCACGACTTCCTTGCCGACGATTTCCAGCGTATGCTTGCCCAAACCCTCGCCGACCGACTTGCCGAGGCTACCACCGAGGTACTCCATCGCGACGTGAGAAGACGCTATTGGGGCTACGCGCCCGACGAGCAGCTCTCCGTCAGGGAAATGCTGCGCGAGGATTTCCAAGGCATACGCCCCGCCGTGGGCTATCCGTCCCTGCCCGACACGAGCGCCAACTTCATCATCGACCGCCTCCTCTCCCTCGGACAGATAGGCATACGACTGACGGAGAGCGGTGCCATGAAGCCCCATGCCTCCGTCTCCGGACTCATGTTCGCACATCCCAAGGCCCACTATTTCGACCTCGGCAAGATTGGTGACGACCAGCTTCACGACTATGCACGTCGCCGCGGGTTGCCCGTGGAACTCGTGAGGCGCTTTCTCGCAGTAAGACTACAATGACAATATGATAGCACGCATTTCAATACTGATATTTCTCGTAACGCTCCTTCCCGACCTCTATCTCTATAGGCGTTATCTGTGCCGCCGCGTCAGCATGACGCTATGGATGCGACTACTGTGGTGGGTGCCGGGAGTGGCGATGGTTGCTTGTACGGCAGTCTACTCCATGATAGACAATTTCGCGCCCGACAATCTGACGCTCTTCGACGTCTATCTCTTTTTGCTTGGCTTGCTCGTCGTGCCGAAGTTGCTCTTCGTGCTCGTTTCCATAGCGGGGCGAGCCGTCAAGCGGCTGCTGCATTTGAATGTCAACTTGGGCAACTACGCCGGACTCGTCGTGGTGCTCGGTTGGCTCTACGTGCTCTTCACGGGCTCGTTGATTGGTCCGGAGCGACTGCGTGTGCGCCATGTAGAGATAGAGTTCGACAATCTGCCTGCTTCCTTCGACGGCTACCGCATCGTGCAGTTCTCCGACGCCCATCTCGGCTCCATGAGTCAGGAGTTTGCGGAGCGTGCCGTGGCGCAGATGAACGCTCTCAATCCCGACCTTATAGCCTTCACAGGCGACCTTCAGAACCTCCGGCCACAGGAACTGCCTCCTCATGCCGCCATTCTCTCACGCCTGTGTGCCAAGGACGGCATCGTCTCGGTGCTTGGCAATCATGACTATTCGCAGTATATGCGCCGGCTCAACGCTGCGCAGCGTGCCGACTATGAAGCAATGACGCGCGACTTTGAGCGCTCCGTGGGGTGGACACTTCTGCTCAACGAGAGCCGTGTGGTGCGCCGTGGTGCCGACTCCCTTGTCGTGGCAGGCACGGAGAACGACGGCAAGCCGCCTTTCCCTGCCAAGGCCAATTATCAGCGTGCGCTCAGCGGCATCGGCAAAGGTGCCTTCATCGTGATGCTGCAGCACGACCCCTCGGCGTGGCGTCGCCATGTCTTGACGGAGACAGACGCACAGCTAACGCTCAGTGGCCACACCCACGGCGGACAGCTCTCGCTGTTCGGCTTGCGCCCAACACGCTTCACCGGCTCGCCCGACGACGGACTCTATCGCGACGGCAAGCGCTGCCTCTTCGTCTCCACTGGGCTTGGAGGCATGCTGCCCTTCCGCTTCGGGATGGACCCGGAGGTGGTGGAGATTACGCTGAAGAGAGCAAGAATCCAATAGTTTTGAATTGTAGGTTTCGCCGATTAAGAGTTTCTTTATTTTTGAGTTTTATATAAGATAAGTACAGTAATGAAATACATTTATCGCATTTACCAGCTATTCATCGCTCTGCCGTTGATAGCCGTCTTCACGTTATTGACAAGCATTGTCGTCATCGTCGGGTGTGCCGTCGGCAACGGACATTTCTGGGGCTACTATCCCGGCAAGTTGTGGGCGCAGTTCATCGTGCGCGTCCTCCTGCTTCCAGTGAAGGTGGAGGGCAGGGAGAATTTGGAGAAAGGCCAGTCCTACGTCTTCGTCGCCAACCATCAGGGGGCGTTCGACATCTTTCTCATCTATGGCTTCCTCGGACGCAACTTCAAGTGGATGATGAAGCGTCAGTTGCGTCAGATACCACTTGTTGGCAAGGCGTGCGAGTCGTGCCATCACATCTTTGTCGACAAGCGCGGACCGAGCCGCATACGCGAAACCTACGACCGTGCGCGTGCCACGTTGCGCGGCGGCATGTCGCTCGTTGTCTTCCCCGAGGGAGCGCGTACGTTCACGGGTCACATGGGAGTGTTCCGTCGCGGTGCCTTCATGCTCGCCGACGACATCGACCTGCCCGTAGTGCCGCTCACCATCAACGGATCCTTCAACGTCATGCCCCGCACGCGCGACATGAAGTGGGCTATATGGCATCCGCTCCGCCTCACCATCCACAAGCCGATAATGCCCATCGGTAAGGGCACGGACAACATCAAGCATCTCGAGGAGGAGAGCTACAAGGTCGTCATGTCAGGACTCGTGCCCGAATACCAGGGCTTCGTTGAGAATCCCGACCAGTAGAAGCAATCAGGCAGGTAGTGAAGGACAAACGGCAAGAGAGGCAATTTTCCGGCAATGGTGTTCATGTACCATTCTTGGAAAACTCGAATTTTAGTTTTTTTATTCCTTTCGCCTTCTTGCTTTCCGCAAATCTTTGTACTTTTGTGTTTTCGTAACATCACGACAATTATGAACAACAGCGACAGCATAGTAATCATACCCACCTACAACGAGAAGGAGAACATCGAGAAGATCATTCGTGCGGTGTTCGCCCTCGAAAAATGTTTCCACATTCTCGTTATCGACGACGGCAGCCCCGACGGCACAGCAGCCATCGTGAAGCGGCTAATGGCAGATGAGTTCGCCGACCGTCTCTTCATCCTTGAGCGCTCCGGCAAGCTCGGACTCGGCACCGCCTACATCACAGGCTTCAAATGGGCGCTTGAGCACGGCTACGACTACATCTTTGAGATGGACGCCGACTTCTCCCACGACCCCCACGACCTGCCGCGTCTCTACGCCGCTTGCCACGACGAAGGCTACGACGTCGCCATCGGCTCACGCTACGTGAGCGGCGTCAACGTCGTCAATTGGCCTATCGGGCGCGTACTCATGAGCTATTTCGCCTCTAAGTACGTGCGCCTTGTGACGGGCTTCAAGGTACACGACACCACCGCCGGCTTCAAGTGCTACAGGCGCTGCGTGCTCGAGTCGATTCCGCTCGACGAGATACGCTTCAAGGGCTATGCCTTCCAGATAGAGATGAAGTACACTGCCTACAAGATGGGCTACCGCATCAAGGAGGTGCCCGTCATCTTTGTCAACAGGCGCGAGGGTGTCAGCAAGATGAGCGGCGGCATCTTCGGAGAGGCATTCTTCGGAGTGATGAGGCTCAGATGGGACGGATGGTTCAGGAAGTATCCGAAGGCAAAGCATTGATTGATGATTTATGAAAATTAACGAAATCTGCGAGATATACTCTGCCCTGCCACAGTGCGGGGCTTTTTTGAAGGCAGCAGGCGACAAGTCGGTGAAGCACGTATTCCTCAGCGGAATGCTTGCTTCATCGGCTTCTGTCTTTTTCGCCGCTGTGGCAAAGCGTATGCACACCGCCGTCTTCGCCCTTCAGGACAACGACGAGGCTGGCTATTTCTATCACGACCTTACGCAAATCCTCGGCACCGGCAACGTGCTCTTCTTCCCGTCGAGCTATCGGCGTGCCGTAAAGTACGGGCAGCGCGACGCCGCCAACGAGATATTGCGCACCGAGGCGTTGAGCCGTCTCAGTGGGCAGGACGCCTGCGACGACTTCCTCTATGTCGTGACGTGTCCGGAGGCACTCAGTGAGCTTGTCGTCTCGAAGCGTCGTCTCGACGAGAACACGATAAGCCTGAATGTCGGCGACATCGTTAATCTGACTGACCTTGGGAGGCGCTTGCGCGAACTGGGCTTTCAGGAGGTTGACTACGTCTACGAGCCGGGGCAGTTTGCCATGCGAGGCAGCATCGTGGATGTCTATTCTTATTCGTCGGAACTGCCGTTCCGTGTCGACTTCTTCGGCGACGAGGTGGACACAATCCGCACCTTCGAGGTGGCCGACCAGTTGTCGAAGGACTCCATGCAAGGCGTCAAGGTAGTGCCGGAACTGGTGAGGTCGGCGGAGGAGAAGCAGCCGTTCACGTCGCTTCTGCCCGACGACACGCTGCTCGTCGTGAAAGACCGGCTCTATCTCTGCTCGGCTGTTGAGCAGATCTACAATGACGGATTCTCCCAGCAAGCGCTCACGGAGCGTCTTGAGGGTGCGACGGAGATGGAGCAGCAGCAGATTTTGCGCGACATGCGCAAGGAGAACAATCTCGTTGCGGGCGTTAGGTTTCGCGAAGAGATAAGCAGGTTTCGGACGGTGGAGTTCGGAGCAAGTCCTTCCGGCACGCCACAGGTGACAATCGGCTTCAACATCTCCCCTCAACCGCTATTCCATAAGAACTTCGAGTTGCTCACGCAGTCGCTTGAAGACTATCTTCTGCAAGGCTACCGGCTCTATATTCTCGCCGACTCGGAGAAGCAGACGAAGCGTCTGCGCGAAATCTTCGACAGCGACGAGCTTCGGCAGGCGCGTCTGGCGCGCCTCGACAAGGACCGGCAGTCGGAGAGTCTTAGCATCGCCGACGCTCTCGACTTCACTCCCGTCGACCATACGCTGCACGAGGGTTTTGCCGACAACGACCTGAAGCTCTGTTTCTTCACCGACCATCAGATATTCGACCGCTTCCATAAGTACAGCCTCAAGTCGGACGCTGCCCGCACGGGAAAGATGGCGCTGACGATGAAGGAGCTGCAGGAGATGGAGCCTGGCGACTTCATAGTGCACGTTGACTTCGGCATTGCCAAGTTTGGCGGACTCGTGAGAGTACCCGTGGGCGACACCTATCAGGAGATGATAAGACTCTATTATCAGCGTGGCGACATCGTCGACGTCTCCATCCACTCGCTCTACAAGATTTCAAAGTATCGCAGCGCCAGCACGGGCGAGCAGCCTCGCCTGAGCACGCTTGGCACGGGAGCCTGGGAGCGTCTGAAGGAGCGCACGAAGAAGCGCATCAAGGACATCGCGCGCGACCTCATCAAGCTCTATGCGAAGCGTCGTCACGAGAAGGGCTTCTCCTTCTCCGCCGACTCCTACTTGCAGCATGAGCTTGAGGCGTCGTTCCTTTATGAGGACACGCCCGACCAGCAGCGCGCCACCCACGACGTGAAGGCCGACATGGAGTCGGCACGACCCATGGACAGGCTTGTCTGTGGCGACGTAGGCTTCGGAAAGACGGAGGTGGCGATACGTGCCGCGTTCAAGGCGGCGTGCGACTCCAAGCAGGTTGCCGTGCTCGTGCCGACAACGGTGCTCGCCTTCCAGCATTACAAGACGTTCCGCGACCGCCTCTCCGGAATGCCCGTTCGCGTCGACTATCTCTCTCGTGCCCGCACGGCAAAGCAGACGAGGGAGGTGCTCGCTGACTTGAAGGCGGGGAAGATAGATATAATAATAGGTACGCATAAGCTCATCGGCAAGTCGGTGGAGTGGCACGACCTCGGACTTCTCATCATCGATGAGGAGCAGAAGTTCGGCGTGTCGACGAAGGAGAAGCTGCGCAAGCTGAAGACCAACGTCGACACGCTCACGATGTCGGCGACGCCTATACCGCGCACGTTGCAGTTCTCGCTGATGGGAGCGCGCGACATGAGCATCATGCGTACGCCGCCGCCCAATCGCTATCCGGTGCAGACGGAGCTTGGCGTGTACGGACATGAGATTATCGCCGACGCCATCAATTTCGAGATGTCGCGCAACGGACAGGTGTTCTTCGTCAACGACCGCATCAGCAACCTGCCGGAGATAGAGGCGATGATAAAGAAATACGTGCCCGACGCACGCGTGGCGATTGGTCATGGGCAGATGCCGCCGGAGGAACTGGAGAAGGTGCTCATTGGCTTCATGAACTACGACTACGACGTGCTGCTCTCCACGACAATCGTCGAGAACGGCATCGACATCTCCAATGCCAACACCATCATCATCAATGACGCCCACCGCTTCGGACTCTCCGACCTCCATCAGATGCGAGGGCGCGTCGGACGTTCCAACAGGAAGGCGTTCTGCTATCTGCTCGCGCCGCCTAAGTCGGTGCTCTCCACGGAGGCGCGCCGCAGGCTTGAGGCTCTTGAGAACTTCTCTGAGCTTGGCAGCGGTTTCAATCTCGCCATGCAAGACCTTGACATACGCGGCGCTGGCAATCTGCTCGGGGCGGAACAAAGCGGATTTATGGAGGACCTGGGATACGAGACCTATCAGAAGATTCTCTCACAGGCTGTCACCGAACTGAAGAATGACGAGTTCGCCGACATCTATGCCGAGGAGATTGCGTCGGGCAATCAGCTCTCAGGCGACGAGTTTGTGGAGGACTGTGCCGTTGAGAGCGACCTTGAGATGTACTTCCCCGACACCTATGTGCCGGGCAGCTCTGAACGTATGCTGCTCTATCGCGAGCTCGACAACATCACAGACGACAACGATCTCAATGCCTATCGGCAGCGGCTTACCGACCGCTTTGGCCCCATTCCGCATGAGGGCGAGGAGCTGCTTCAGGTGGTGGCGCTGCGCCGCTACGGCAAGCGGTTGGGATGCGAGAAGATAATGCTGAAGCAGGGACGTATGCAAATGCAGTTTGTGAGCAATCCGAATTCTGCCTACTACAAGAGTGCCGCCTTCGGCTCTGTGCTCAACTATATAGGCAACCATGCCCGACGCTGCAACCTCAAGGAGGTGAAGGGCAAGCGTGCTATGGTAGTGAGCGGCGTGCCGAGTGTGGGTGAGGCTGTGAAGGTGCTCAAGGATATATTGGGATAGAGAAAGATATGGACATGAAAGAGAATGAAGAGTGCAAGTGTTCCACGACTCTTCTTCTTGTGCGCCACGGTGAGACTGTCGACAACGTGCGAAAGATTATGCAGGGTCAGACGCAGGGCGAACTTACGGAGCATGGGAAGGAGCAGGCGAGGGAACTTGCCGCGAAAATGGAGAATGAGAAAGTTGACGTGTTCGTGTCGAGCGATTTGAGGCGTTCTGTCGACACCTGTGCCATCGTCGCCGCGCCTCATGGCGTTGGACGCGACGGCATCGTGCAGACACCGCTGTTGCGCGAACGCGACTGGGGCGGCTTCACCGGACGCTACATCCCCGACTTGAAGGACGCTGTTTGGCCCGACGACATAGAGACGATTGACGAGTTGCGAAACCGCGCTCAGCGTTTTCTCAACTTCGTGAAAGAAAATTTCCGTGGAAAAACGGTGCTTGCCGTAGGACATGGCATAGTAAACAAGGCCATACAGAGTGTCTGCCTTGGCAAGCCGATGAATGAAATTCAGCGCATGGAGAACGCCGAGGTCAGACGCCTCGTGATTTAGGCGGAATAACTGGGAGAGGGGGC
>DLKG01000009.1:0-210 GCA_002490315.1 Prevotella sp. UBA7594
ATTGTCAACCAGGCAAGCATACAATGCATCGCCATCTACCCGAACAACCTCAACGAACTGCCTGAACACGAGCTCGACTTCCTCAAGCAGGTGCCGACAACATGGGACGAGACGCGATTCATCGACGGATATCCCGGCAAATATGCTGTCATTGCTCGCAGACATGGCTCACAATGGTACGTGGCTGCTCTCAACGGCACCGACAAGCCT
>DLKG01000009.1:304-2503 GCA_002490315.1 Prevotella sp. UBA7594
TGAGACTGCCGACAAGAAGAGTCTGTGGCCTAAATCAGCGGTAAAGAATACGAAGGTCGGGAAAGACGGAAAACTAAAAATCGTGATGCAGCCAATGGGAGGCAGCATCGTCAACAGCCTGTAAAAACATACGACAAAAAACGATGTAACTATGAACATCCTTAAACCAGTATCTATAGGCATTGCCGCTGCAGCCATCGTCCTCACGGCATGCACAACGGGCAAAGCTGACAACGAAACAATATCTGGACTCAACCCGACACGCTTCGACTCAATAATAAACAACAAAAAGACGGCACTCTACACGCTGAAAAACAGCAACGGCATGGAAGTGTGCATCACCAACTTCGGCGGACGCGTGGTGTCGCTCGTGGTGCCCGATGCCGACGGCAAACCGACCGACGTGGTTCTCGGCTACGACAACCTGCGGCAATACGCCGATTCGGTCAACTCGCCAAGCGACTTCGGCTCTACTGTCGGACGCTACGCCAACCGCATCGCCGACGGAAAGCTAACTATCGACGGAAAGACCTATCAACTGCCGCGCAACAATTTCGGCCACTGCCTGCACGGCGGTCCGTCGGGATGGCAGTATCAGGTGTACGACGCAGCGCAGCCCGACGACACAACGCTCGTGCTGACTATCGTGTCGCCCGACGGCGACAACAACTTCCCCGGCACTGTCACCGCACATGCCACCTACCGCGTGCTTTCAAACAACACCCTCGACATCTCCTTCGATGCCACGACTGACAAGCCGACGGTGGTAAACATGACAAACCATAGCTATTTCAACCTCAACGGTGACCCGTCGAAAGAAGGCGTCAACCAGTGGCTTTATGTCAATGCCGACTCGTTCACGCCTGCCGACTCTACCTACATGACAACTGGCGAGATACGCTCCGTCGGCAACACTCCGATGGACTTCCGCAGACCACACGCCATAGCCGAGACTATCGACAGAACCGACTACGACCAGATAAGCAACGCCACGGGATATGACCACAACTGGTGCCTCAACACCTACAAGGACGGGAAGGGCAACGACAACCGTGTGTGTGCCGTGCTTTGGTCGCCTGAGACGAAGATTGGACTGTCGATGTACACCAACGAACCGGGCGTGCAGGTATATACTGCCAACTTCCAGGGCACGGGCATCAGTTGCAAGCACGGCGTGAAATACCCGAAACACGCGTCAGTGTGCCTCGAAAGCCAGAAATATCCCGACTCACCAAACAAGCATAACTGGCCATCGCCAATTCTGCGCCCGGGAGAGAAATACCACAGCCACGTGGCTTACCGATTCTGGACGGGAGACTTCAATATTGACAAATAAAGAACTCAAGATATGACAGATATAACACAACTCAAGAAATCTGTGTTTCAAGCCAACCTCGACTTGGTGAGACACAATCTCGTAATATTCACATGGGGCAACGTGTCGGGCATCGACCGTGAGAGCGGACTCGTGGTCATCAAACCATCGGGCGTGGCCTACGACAAGATGACGGCAGACGACATGGTGGTGGTCGACCTGAAAACGGGAAAGGTCGTAGAGGGCGATCTCAACCCCTCGTCAGACACTCCCACACATCTCGCCATCTACCGCGCATTCCCCGAAGTGCAGGGCATCGTGCACACCCATTCCACCTACGCCACGGCATGGGCGCAGGCTGGCAAGGACATTCCAAACATCGGAACAACACATGCCGACTACTTCCACGACGACATCCCGTGCACCGACGACATGACGGAGGCTGAGGTGAAGGGCGACTACGAACTGGAGACCGGCAACGTGATTGTCAGACGTTTCTTGCGCGACAACATCAACCCGATGCACACGCCCGGCGTACTGGTGAAGAACCACGGCCCATTCGCATGGGGCACATCGCCCGACAATGCCGTATACAACGCTGTGGTGATGGAACAAGTGGCAAAGATGGCTTTCGTGTCGCTTAGTGTCAACCCACAGACTACCATGAACCCGCTGCTCATAGAGAAGCATTTCTGCCGAAAGCACGGGCCTAACGCATACTACGGACAGAAAAAGAACAATAAATAATTCAACTTTCTGATTTACTCGAATGTAAAGAATTTAGAGGAGTTATCGCCGCTGATGGCGGCTTAGAAGTTATAGCCAATAGTAAGAAATCGCGTTAAATAAATGTTCATAATATATTACATACGGCTTTAACTTCT
>DLKG01000009.1:2555-4352 GCA_002490315.1 Prevotella sp. UBA7594
AAATCCGAAACTTCAGTAAATAACTAATAACTAAAATATTATGATTAAAGCGTTTGACAATTTCGAGATTTGGTTTGTAACTGGTGCACAACTTCTTTACGGAGGCGACGCCGTGGTTCAGGTGGACAACCACTCCAAGGAGATGGTGGCAGGACTCAACGACTCTGGCCGTCTGCCCATCAAGGTGGTCTACAAGGGCACAGCCAACAACACCCATGAGGTGGCTGACGTGATGGCTGCCGCCAACAACGACAAGAAGTGCGTGGGCGTGATCACTTGGATGCACACGTTCTCACCTGCAAAGATGTGGATCCATGGTCTGCAGATCCTACGCAAGCCGCTTCTCCACCTACATACACAATACAACCAGCACATCCCTTACGAGACGATGGACATGGACTTCATGAACCTCAACCAGAGCGCACACGGCGACCGCGAGTATGCACACATTCTCTCACGCCTGCGCAAGCCGCGCAAGACGGTCATCGGCTACTGGAAGGATCAGAAGACACAGGACCACATCGCCGTGTGGGAACGCGTGTGCGCCGCTTGGGCCGACGCACAAGACTGCCTCATACTGCGCTTCGGCGACCAGATGAACAATGTGGCAGTG
This sequence comes from Prevotella sp. UBA7594, assembly GCA_002490315.1. GTDB lineage: Bacteria > Bacteroidota > Bacteroidia > Bacteroidales > Bacteroidaceae > Prevotella. Next base: position 3,169 of record DLKG01000009.1, read on the forward strand.
ACCGACGGCGACAAGGTGGCTGCCGAGCAGGTGCTGGGCTACCACGTCGACTACTGCCCGTTCTCAACCGTGATGGAATACTTCGACAAGGTGAAGGACGAGGACGTGACGGCTCTCGTACACGATGTGTACTTCAAACAGTACACCGTGGCAGACGAACTGAAGGACGAGAAGTCGGAGGCTTACCGCAAGATATGGAACGCCGCAAAGGCTGAGCTCACACTGCGCCTCGTGCTTGAGGCTTTCGGCGCAAAGGGATTCACCACCAACTTCGACGACCTCGGCGACTACAACGTAGAGGAAACAGGACGCGGATTCGACCAGATTCCGGGTCTTGCCTCACAACGACTGATGCACGACGGCTACGGCTTCGGCGCCGAGGGCGACTGGAAGAGCGCTGCCCTCTACCGCACCACATGGTTCATGAGCCAGGGACTCGAAGGCGGCACATCATTCCTTGAGGACTACACTCTCAACTTCGACGGCGACAACACTTCCATTCTCGAATCGCACATGCTCGAGGTCAACCCCGACATCTCTGAGGAGGAGAAGCCACGCCTTGAGGTTCACTTCCTCGGCATCGGCATACGCAAGACACAGACCGCACGACTCGTGTTCACAACCAAGCAGGGACACGGCACCACTGCCACCGTCGTCGACATGGGCAACCGTTTCCGCCTCATCTGCAACGACGTGAACCTCATCAAGTCGAAACCGCTGCCGAAACTGCCCGTGGCTTCAGCATTGTGGATTCCGGAGCCTTCGTTCGAGATTGGCGTGGGCTGCTGGATGCAGGCAGGAGGCACACACCACTCTTGCTTCAGCTTCGGACTGACCGACGAGTACTGGCGCGACTATGCCGAGATTGCCGACATCGAGTGCTGCATCATCAACAAGGACACCGACTATGAGCGCTTCCGCCAGGATCTGCGCACCAACGAGGTGTACTATATGCTGAGCAAGGCACTGAGATAACGCGAAACAAACTTGTAAAGCGGAACTTATCCGTAGCGGAGGTTTCCAGCCACCGCTACGGATTTTTTTCTTTTCATATTGAACACAACATTTTTAATATCATTATTCAACTTTCTGATTTACTCGAATGTAAAGAATTTAGAGAATTTATCGCCGCTAATGGCGGCTTAGAAGTTATAGCCAATAGTAAAAATGGAATTAAATAAATG
>DLKG01000009.1:4412-9104 GCA_002490315.1 Prevotella sp. UBA7594
TAACTTCTTTATTTACTTTAAATTCCAAAAATCCGAAACTTAAGTCATTATAACTATGACCGACCCTAAACAAACCATACAATCAGGACGTGCCGTGCTCGGCATCGAGTTCGGCTCGACACGCATCAAAGCCGTGCTCATCGACGAGACAAACACACCGATAGCGCAAGGAGCGCATGAGTGGGAGAACCGCTATGAAGACCGACTATGGACCTACAGCATCGACGACATCTGGAGCGGACTGCAGGACTGCTATGCCGACCTGCGCAAGAACGTGAAGGAACTCTACGACACGGAAATCACGTCGCTCTCCGCCATCGGCATAAGTGCTATGATGCACGGCTATATGGCCTTCGACAAAGACGAGAACATACTCGTGCCGTTCCGCACATGGCGCAACACCAACACCGGAAAGGCGGCTGCCGAACTGTCCGAACTCTTCAACTTCAACATACCTCTACGCTGGAGCATAGCACACGTGTACGAGGCCATCATAGACGGCGAAAGCCACGTGAAGTCGATCGACTTCCTCACTACACTCGCCGGCTACGTGCACTGGCAACTGACTGGCAAGCGCGTGCTCGGCATCGGCGACGCTTCGGGTATGCTCCCCATCGACTCCGCCACCAACAACTACGACGCGACGATGGTTGAGAAGTTCGACCTGCTCATCGCTCCAAGAGACCTCGGATGGAAGATACTCGACATTCTGCCTGAAGTGCTGCTCGCCGGCGACAACGCCGGCACGCTCACCGAAAAGGGCGCACGGCTGCTCGACCCGTCGGGCAATCTGCAGGCGGGATGCCCGCTATGCCCGCCAGAGGGCGACGCCGGAACGGGCATGGTGGCAACAAATGCTGTGCGCAAGCGCACGGGCAACGTGTCGGCAGGCACATCGTCGTTCTCGATGATTGTACTCGAGAAGCCTCTGAGCCGCCCTTACGAGGTGATCGACATGGTGACAACACCATGCGGAAGTCCGGTGGCTATGGTACACTGCAACAACTGCACGAGCGATCTCAACGCATGGGTGTCGCTCTTCAAGGAATATGCCAAGCTGCTCGGCGTTGAGGTGAGCACGGGCGATGTGTTCTCAAAGCTCTACAACCACGCCCTCAATGGCGATGCCGACTGCGGCGGACTACTCGCCTACAACTATTTCTCAGGCGAGCCCATCACCGGACTTGAGGAGGGACGACCGCTCTTCGTGCGCTCCTCCAACGACCGCTTCAACCTCGCCAACTTCATCCGCACAAACCTCTACGCATCTGTGGCAGTGCTGAAGATCGGCAACGACGTGCTTTTCAAAGACGAGCATGTAGAGGTTGACCGCATCACCGGACACGGCGGACTGTTCAAAACTCCCGTTGTGGGTCAGCGCATCTTGGCTGCCGCCATCAACTCGCCCATATCTGTCATGGAGACGGCTGGCGAAGGCGGAGCATGGGGTATCGCACTGTTGGCTGGATATATGGTGAACAATGCGGAGCGGGAAGCGCTCGCTGACTGGCTCGACCACCGCGTGTTTGCCGGCAACAAGGGTGTGGAGATTGCACCTACTGCCGAGGATGTGGCTGGATTCGACAATTATATCGAGACTTACCGACGCGGTCTTGCCATTGAGAAGGCAGCCGTGGAGAACAAGTAAATGGCAATGAGTATGAAAAAGACAAGACTTCTGTCGTGCCTCATCGCTGCATCATCACTGCTCGGGGCATACGCACAAACCCATACTCTCGATGTGAACACCAAGAAGCTCGGCGCTGCCGTGCAACCCACGATGTATGGCGTGTTCTTCGAGGACATCAACTTTGCTGCCGACGGCGGACTATACGGCGAGTTGGTAAAGAACCGCTCGTTCGAGTTTCCGCAATCGCTCATGGGATGGCAGACATTCGGCAATGTCACGGTGAGGGACGACGGCCCGTTCGAGCGTTGCCCACACTACGTACATCTCGGCTACTCTGGACACAACGAGCGACGCACCGGACTGCAGAACGAGGGATTCTTCGGCATTGGAATAGAGAAAGGCGAGGACTATCGCTTCACGGTATGGGCGAAAACCGACGGCGGCGACGCCAAACTGAAGGTGACGCTCGTCGACGAGAGTACCCAGGCGGAAAACCAGGAGTTTGCAACTGCCGACCTGACGGTCAGCGGGGCGGTGTGGCGCAAGTATGAACTCCAGCTGAAGCCTCAACTCACTGTCGGCAAGGCGAAGCTACGCCTGCTGCTCGACGGCAAAAACGGAGTGTCGCTCGAACACGTCAGCCTGTTTCCTGCCAACACGTTCATGAACCGCCCCAACGGTATGCGGCGCGACCTCGGAGAGGCGCTGAAAGACCTGCATCCCGGTGTGCTGCGTTTCCCGGGCGGATGCATCGTCGAGGGCGAGACCCTCGCCCACCGCTACCAATGGAAGAATACCATCGGACCTGTGGAGAACCGACCGCTCAACATGAACCGCTGGCAGACCACATTCGCCTACCGCCTCTTCCCCGACTATTTCCAAAGCTACGGACTGGGATTCTTCGAGTATTTCCAACTTGCCGAGGACATAGGCGCCGAACCGCTGCCGGTGCTCAATGTGGGCATGGCGTGTCAGTTCCAAAACTGGAACGACCCGAAAGCACACGTGCCTGTCGACTCACTGCAGCCCTACATCCAGGACTGCCTCGACCTCATTGAGTTCGCCAACGGCGACACTACAACCGTATGGGGACGGAAGCGTGCGGAGATGGGACACCCGAAACCCTTCAACATGAAGCTGCTGGCTGTAGGCAACGAACAGTGGGACACGCTTTACTACGAGCGCCTGCGCCCATTCGTCAAAGCCATCAAGGCTCGCTACCCGAAGATACGCATCATCGGCACGTCGGGCCCCGACTCCGAAGGCAAGATGTTCGACAAGGGATGGAAAGCCATGAGAGAACTGAACGCCGACCTCGTAGACGAGCATTTCTATCGCGACGAGAAGTGGTTTCTCTCCCACGGACTGCGCTACGAGCAGTACGACCGCAAGGGACCGAAGGTGTTTGCCGGAGAATACGCCTGCCACGGCAAGGGAAAGAAATGGAACCACTTCGAGGCAGCCCTCTACGAGGCGGCATTCATGACCGACCTTGAGCGCAATGCCGACATCGTGCACATGGCCACTTATGCACCGCTCTTCGCACACATCGACGGATGGCAGTGGCGACCCGACCTCATTTGGTTTGACAACACGCACACCATGCTCACCACTAGCTACTACGTGCAGCAGATGTATGCCCGCAACAAGGGCACCAACGTGCTGACACTGACAATGAACGGCAACCCCGTTGCTGGACAGCAGGGACAGGACGGACTCTTCGCGAGTGCCGTTGCCGACCGCAAGAAAGGCGAGACCATCGTGAAGGTGGCAAACACCTCCGACAGTGCGCAGGAAATAAGGCTCAACCTTTCCGGACTGAAAGGGACTCACTCCGCCATAGCCACGACATTGCAATGCGACGATATGGACGCAGAGAACACTCTTGACAACCCTCACCGCATACAACCCACGACAGCTGCCGCACAATGCGAGAGCCACAAGGGTGCAACGGTAATCAACGACAAGTTGCCTGCAAAGTCGTTCCGCATGTATGTAATAAAATAGAGTGGTGTCTGAAAAGTATATAACTTTTGTCATTAGCTCAGTAAAAATCGGCATATTATTTTAGGATTTACCTTTTTATTGCTACTTTTGCAGCGTATAAACGACAAACTCCTACAAGATTATGTTGATATTGAAATACTTAAACACGTTGGGGCGCTACCTGATTCTCATGGGGCGCTCCTTCGCGCGCCCTGAGCGCATGCGAATGTTCTTGAAGCAGTACGTAAAGGAGATGTCGGCGCTCGGCGTCGACTCCATAGGCATCGTGCTGCTCATCTCGTTCTTCATCGGAGCGGTAATCTGCATACAGATGAAGCTCAACATCCAGAGCCCGTGGATGCCGCGCTGGGTGTCGGGCTACACCACAAGAGAGATTCTTCTGCTGGAGTTCTCAAGCAGCATCATGTGCTTGATTCTCGCCGGAAAGGTGGGGTCGAACATTGCCTCGGAGCTTGGCACTATGCGAGTGACGCAGCAGATCGACGCTCTCGACATCATGGGCGTCAACTCAGCCAACTATCTCATTCTGCCGAAAATAATGGGACTGGTGACGCTGATGCCTTTCCTCGTCATCTTCTCCTCTGCCACTGGTATTCTCGGAGCCTACGGCACGGCATACATCGGACACATCCTCTCGCCCGACGACCTTACGCTCGGCCTGCAACACTCGTTCAACTCTTGGTTTATGTGGATGAGCATCATCAAAAGCCTCGTCTTTGCCTTCATCATCTCAAGCGTGTCGAGCTACTTCGGCTACACCGTTGAAGGCGGCTCCGTGGAAGTGGGCAAGGCGAGCACACAGGCTGTGGTAAGCTCAAGCGTACTGATTCTGTTCTCCGATGTGTTCCTCACGCAATTGTTAAGTTAAGAAGCTATTCAAGGAGTTAAGTAGTTAAGAAGTTAAGAAGTTAAAGAAGTTAAAGAAGTTAAAGAAGTTAAAGCCATATGCGATGCTGATACAGGGTATGCTTTGCCGAATGCAAAAACGGTATTGGCTTTAACTTCTGAGCGACTGAAAGGAGCGATAACTTCTTTAACTTCTTAACTCCTAAGAA
>DLKG01000014.1:0-11498 GCA_002490315.1 Prevotella sp. UBA7594
TAGAGCAAATGACTGACATTGATAACTGGGAGAGGGGGCGCCCTCGCCCCCGACAAACCAAATAAAAATAAATATGAGAGTGTTGTCAAAAGGCAAGCAATGTTGGCTGCGCTCGGCTTATTGTTTTGACACACTCTCCACTAAATGGGCAGAACTGTATGGCAGAGTGGGTAGGGCAAGGATGCCATACACTCCTACAGATTGCCTCCCCATATATGAAGATGATTCTGAACACATACTTATATTAAAAAGGAGTTGCTCAATCTGATTGAGCAACTCCTTTTATGCTTATAGATACACGGTAGGCGGACGGGAGTCCGCCGCTCCTTATGCGAGCAGGCGCTTCACAACAGCAGAGATTGCTCTGCCGTCTGCCTTGCCAGCCATTTGCTTGGAGGCAACGCCCATGACGCGACCCATGTCTTTCATGCCCTGTGCACCAGTCTCGGCGATGACAGCCTTCACGGCTTCCTCAATCTCCGCTTCCGTAAGTGGGCGCGGGAGGTATTCCTCAATCACCTTAGCCTGGGCAAGCTCCTCGTCGGCAAGGTCCTGACGGCCATTGTCGATGTAAGTCTGTGCCGTCTCATGTCCCTGCTTGGCAAGCTTCTGCAGGATTTTCATAGCGTCGGCATCGTCGAGAGTGTCGTTGGCACCCGGCGCTGTCTTTGCTTCCAGGAATACTTTCTTGATGTTGCGCAATGTGTCGAGGCGCACTCTGTCGCGTGCCTTCATTGCAGCCTTGATGTCTTCACTGATTTGTTCAAAGAGAGCCATTTTCTTTATGCTTTTTAGTTGTATTATTGGTTATGAGAAGGAGATGGTGCCGTGCACCGACTCGTCCTCTGTCTTTTGTTTCACAGCCTCGCGCTCGTCGCTGAGGCGACGGCGCAGTTCGTTGAGCTGCTGGAGAGTACGCTTGTAGGTAGGAGTGTTCTCTACGGTGAGTATCACCTCCTCGTTGTCGAGGTCTTCAGGGCGGAACTTGAAGATGTGCGGACGGCGCTTCGTCTTGTTGTCGCCCTCTTCCTCCTTGTAGAAGCGCAGACGGCGGTTGCCGTTTTTCTCCTCCTGCTCAGTCTTGCGTTCTATCTCTTCCTGAGTTTGCTTCTTGATGTGGCCGTCCATACCGTCGATGTTGCTCATGCCGAAGCCCGTGGCGAGAATCGTCACTTTCACCTTGTTGCCAAGGTCGGGGTCGAGACCGATACCCCATTTTATTTCGAAGTCGGAGCCAAACTGCTCCATGAAGTCGTTCACCTCGTTCATCTCCTCCATCATCAGTCCGCCGGCATTTGGCGACTCCTTGTTGCTGTCCTTGCTGAAATTGATGCTGAGAAGAATCTTCTTGGCGTTGAACACGTCGTTGTCGTTGAGCAGGGGCGAGTTGAGAGCGTCGCTGATGGCCTGCTTCACGCGACCTTCACCCTCACCGTATCCGGTAGACATGATGGCTACACCGCCGTCTTTCAACACTGTCTTCACGTCGTTGAAGTCGAGATTGATGAGTCCGTGGTTGGTGATGATTTCCGCTATTGACTTGGCGGCAACGGAAAGAGTGTCGTCTGCCTTGCCGAAGGCGTCGAGCACAGTGAGGTCGGGATATATCTTGCGCAGGCGTTCGTTGTTGATGACGAGCAGCGCATCGACGTGCTTTGCCATTTCCTCAACGCCGTCGAGAGCCTGGTCGATCTTGCGCTTGCCCTCGAAGCGAAACGGGATGGTGACGATGCCGACGGTAAGTATGCCGAGTTCCTTCGACACTCGGGCGATGACGGGAGCCGCTCCCGTGCCCGTTCCGCCGCCCATTCCAGCGGTGATGAACGTCATCTTGGTGCCGTCGCTGAGCATATTGGTGATGGCGTCGATGCTCTCCTCGGCAGCCTTGCGTGCCTTGGCAGGCTTGTTGCCGGCTCCGAGACCCTCGGTGCCGAGTTGCAGAAGCACGGGTACGGGAGAGTCATTGAGTGCTTGGTTGTCGGTGTTGCAGAGCACGAACGACACGTCATGGATGCCTTCGCGGTACATATGGTTGACGGCGTTGCCGCCGCCGCCGCCTACACCGATTACTTTTATTATGGTGTTCTCTTTCTCAGGTGCACCGAAGTCCACCATTGTATTATTGTTGATGTCTGGCATGGTGATGGTCATTTAGTCGTTATTCATTGATTTCGGGCTCCACGAGTGAACGCCCGAATTTTTTGAGGGACTTGAATATGCGTCCCATTGCCGACTCGTGCGGCTTCTCTTCCTTTGGCTCTTCCTTCGGTTCCTCCGCCTTCTTCGGCTCCTGTTCCGGCTCACGATGGCGCACAGATTCCTCGGCTTCCCGTGTCTGGCTGGCTGTCGTGGGGTCGGTGGTCAGCGTTATGGTGTTGGAATTGTAGGCGTCGACGTGCTCGTTGTCGAAGAGGTTGTCGCCGTATTCGCGTCCCGCGCAGTTCATGTCGCCCCTGGCGATGAGGCTGAGGATGGTGTTCATCGTGCCGTCGTTGGCTATGCCGCTGATGGAGTCGCGCGTGTTGATGTTGAATGTGACAGATTTTGCTATGCGCACCTTCTCGCATCCGATGGTATCACGGAACACGCGGTCGGTGTTGCGCATGTTGCTTCCGCCGCCGGTGAGTACTATGCCGCCCGGCAGCTTGTCGGTGAACTCGACGGGGATGAGGCTCTTCACGTTCTCCACAATTTCCAGAGTGCGTGCCTCCACGACCTCGTCGAAGAGGTCGCTGTCGATGCTGCGTGTGGAGTCGATGGCGTATTTCTTAGGTTCCTGGCCGTTGTTGTCGTCGCTGACGGCAACGGCATACTTGAGCTTCATCGTCTCCGCTTCCTTCTCGTCCATCTGCAATGACTCAAGGTCTTTCGTGATGTTGGCGCTTCCGAGTGGCAGTACGGCGATGCTGCGCAGTTTGTCGCGGTAGTAAACCTGCACGGTTGTTGTTTCTGCACCGAGGTCAACGAGCACGCATCCTGCGCGCTTCTCTGCCTCTGTCAGCACATTGTCTGCCATGGCGAGCGGCGCGAGATACATCTCTGCCACTGGTATGCCGGCGTTGTCGAGACTCTTGTTGAGGTTGCGATAGAACGAACGGCGCCAGAGGATGTTGAGGAAGTTGCCCTCAAGATGCAGAGCCTGAATACCGATAGGGTCGGTCTGGTAGAGAGCATCCACCTTATACTCTTCAGTAATGGCATCTTGGATTTCATAGTCGGAGTAGACCATGTTGCGGTTGGCGTCCATAAGTTCGTTCACCATCTCTTGTGAGACGATAGTGTCGGCAGGCAGATCCTTCATGATGAGGTTCTTTTCGCTGCGTATGCTTTGTCCGCCGATGCCTACGTACACCTGCGTAATGTCAGTCTGGAGAGTGTTTTTGAGTTTTGTTATTATATTGTTCAGTCCTTGAGCTGTACGGTCTATCTTGTAGACTACACCTTTGCGTATGTAAGAGGCGGAGTCTTCTTTAGCGACAGCAAGAATGGAAATGCTGCCGTCGGGGTTCTTTTTGCCGGCCATGCCGGTCAATTTTGATGACCCGAGCTCAATAGCTACTATAAAATCCTTTGCCATACGTTAGTATATTGTTGTTATGTTATTATCTTGGGTTACTTGATTTCTTCTTTGTGGAAGCTTCGCTTCTCTTTGTGGAATTCCTTTCCTTCTTGGAAGAATTGTCGTTCTTTTTCGATGATTTCCCATTCTCCTTTGTGGAAACTTCGCTCTTCTTGGTGGATGTGACAGTCTTCTTTTGTTTGTTTTCAGCCACTTTCTGATCGCTTTCTGTCTTCTTTGGCTTATTTTCAGGCTTGGGAGGAGTGTTGCTTTCGCTCTTTTGTGGAGTGTTGGCGGCAGATGACGTTGCGTTATCAGTGTTGTGGTTTTCCGTCTGCTCGTTGGCTTCGTCCTGCGTTTGTGGTTGGGTAGTGGCGGCAGACTCCTCTGGCGTTGTGGCTGTTGGCATCGTGGCATCGTGGCGTTTGCGACAGATGATTTGGTTGTCGAACTCAATGTCGATGTAGGAGTACTTGTTCCATCCCACTTGTGAGAGTCCATAGCGGTAGAACTTCTCAAGGCGTGTCATCTTGCGCTTCATAAACTCGCTGATGGCGGCGAGGTGATCTATGCGTCCCTTGCCGTCGGGCAGTCGTCCGATGTGCACTATGTGGTCGCCGACGCGCGGCACGATTTCTATGCCGTGATTAGGCAGAACATTGATTTGCTCAATGAGGTTCTTCCACATGTCGTTGGCCATAATCGTCTTGCCGAGAGGCGAGATGAAGCGTGTGGCATACCAGCGGTCGATGTTGCCAGTGGCGATGATGAGATCGCTGGTGTATTTTGTTGTGGGCATCACGCAGTCGTTGTCGTCAACATAGTAGTCGTCGCCGTTGTCGGCTTTGATTCTTATGACTGGCATACGCTGCGTGACGCTCACGTAGACGTGTCCGCCCTCCGTCTTGTAGCACTCTGCTGTCTTGACGAACGGACTTTTGCGGAGCGTCTCCTCGATGCGGCGCGTGTTGATGTCGCTCATGCGCATCCCTATCGGGTAGAGGCCGCTCTTGCGGAGTCGGTCCTGTATGATCTTCGTGTCGATAAATCCGCTCGTAGCGTTGTCGGCAATCTCGATGTTTACCTTGTTGCATGTCGTCTTGTTTCCGCCCTTGCTGTCGAAGGAGGAGAAGGCAAACAGCAGGTAGATGCCGATTGTCACGTCACTTGCGATGAACAGGATTTTGCTCCAGGATGGTTTCACTTCTTGTTTCCTATTATTTTCGTTATCTGTGGCACATAGTTGTCGAGGTCGCCAGCTCCGAGGATGACGAGCACATCGAAGTCGCGGCTCTTCACGAGGTCGAGCACGTCGTCCTTGCGTATGATGCTTTTCTCAATGCCGGGTCGGAGATTGTCGTAGATGAGTTTCGACGTAACGCCTTCGATGGGTTTCTCGCGTGCCGGATATATTTCGGTGAGGATCACCTCGTCGAGTTGGCTAAGAGCGTCGGCGAACTCCTTGTAGAAGTCGCGGGTACGAGTGTAGAGATGCGGCTGGAATATTGCCGTGATGTGGCGTCCCTTGTATAGCTCGCGAATGCTCTTCGCACTTTGGAATATCTCCTTTGGGTGGTGGGCATAGTCGGACAGCAGCACGTGGTGTTTGTCGTTTATCTTGAAGTCGAAGCGGCGGTCGACTCCTTTATATGTCTTCATGCCGTACTTCAGTTCTTCGGCAGTGCATCCCGACAGTTGTGCCATTGCCATGGCTGCCACGCCGTTCTCGATGTTGATAGGCACCGGCTGTCCGAGCTCAATGTTCTTCACCGACTCGATGGGCGACACGAAGTCGAAGGTGATGGTGCCGTTGTCGATGCGTATGTTCTCTGCATGGAAATCGCCCTTGTCGCGGCTGTAATCGTACACCTTGACACCTTCCTGCACGTCCTGCTTCATCTCCAGGTCGCGATGGATGATGAGTGCGCCGCCCGGTTGTATGAGAGTGGTGTAATGGCGGAAGCTTTCGAGATAAGCCTCCTTGGTGCCGTAGATGTCGAGATGATCGGGGTCGGTGGCAGTGATGACGCTCATCCATGGGCGCAACCAATGGAAGGAGCGGTCGAACTCGTCTGCTTCGATAACGACAAAGTCGCTTTGGTCGGAGAGAATATAGTTGGTTCCGTAGTTCTTTGAGATGCCTCCGAGGAACGCGTTGCAGTCGATGTGGCTTTGGTGCATGATGTGGGCGCACATTGTAGACGTTGTAGTCTTGCCGTGGGTGCCCGCTACGCAGAGTCCTTTATGGGTGCGTGTCAGTGTGCCGAGCACCTGAGCGCGCTTCTCTATCGTGAAGCCGCCTTCGCGGAAGAACACGAGTTCCTTGTGTTCGGCAGGTATTGCCGGTGTGTACACTACGAGACACGACTTCGGGTCGCGGCAAGCATGGGGAATTTCGTCGATGTTCTCTTCATAGTGTATGAGCATTCCCTCGCGCTCAAGTTGGTGTGTGAGGTCGGAGGGTGTGCGGTCGTAGCCTGCCACCACGACGCCTTTGCGTATGAAGTAGCGGGCGATGGCGCTCATGCCGATGCCGCCTGCGCCCACGAAGTATACTGCTTTAATATCTTTGAGTTCCATTTTCGTTTGTTTTTTCTATTTCTTCTCGGCAAGTTTCAGCACTTCGTCGGCTATGATGTCGGCAGAGTTGTGCTTTCCGAGTTTTTTGATATTCTCAGCCAGCTGAGCCAATTGTTCATCGTCGCCGACGGTGTCAACGGCGAGTTGCAGGAGGGAGTCGGCAGCCTCTGCGTCCTTCACGTAGAGGGCGGCACTCTTGTCGACGAGAGCGAGCGCGTTCTTTGTCTGGTGGTCTTCAGCCACGTTGGGCGACGGAACGAGGATTACGGGCTTGCCGATGAGGCAGAACTCGCTGATTGAGCCGGCTCCGGCGCGACTGATGACGAGGTCGGCGGCCTTGTAGGCGGCACCCATGTCGCTGATGAAGTCCATCACTTTCAGCATAGGTAGCGGATGATGGTTCTTGAGTTGCTCGGCAACGGCAGCGCTATAGTACTTGCCTGTCTGCCAAATGAACTGCACTCCGCTCTTCTCAACGATGTCGAGATGCTGGAGCACGCTTTCGTTTATGGTGCGAGCGCCGAGGCTTCCACCGACAAGCAGTATGGTCTTCTTGGCAGGATCGAGTCCGAAACTCTTGATGGCGTCCTCGTGGGAGATTGGCGTTTCAAGAAGACTTTGGCGGACGGGGTTGCCCGTCTTTATGATTTTGTCTTTCGGGAAGAAACGTTCCATGCCGTCGTAGGCGACGCAAATCTTGCATGCTTTGGCAGCGAGATGCTTGTTGGTGACACCGGCATAAGAGTTCTGTTCCTGAATGAGCGTAGGAATGCCCATGGCGCTTGCCGCGTCGAGAGTGGCAGCACTTGCGTATCCTCCCACGCCGACAGCCACGTCGGGATTGAAGTCGCGGATGATCTTGCGCACCATGCGCTTGCTTTTAAGGAAGTCGAGTGCCACTCCTATGTTGGCAAGCGACCAAAGCGGGCGCTTGAATCCCCTTACGGGCAGGCCGATTATTTTGTAGCCGGCGTCGGGAACGCGCTGCATCTCCATTCTGCCGAGAGCTCCGACGAAGAGAATCTTGGCATCGGGGCGTTTGGACTTGATGGCGTTGGCTATTGATACAGCCGGGAATATATGCCCGCCTGTGCCTCCGCCACTGACAATGACTCTTATTTCTTTTTCCATTTGCTCACTTTTCTTTCAAACCACAAAATTAATCATTTTTTCTGACAATGCTAATTATTGTGCTTTTTTTATTATATTAATGTTGTTTCGTTTCGTTGCGGTCAGGCGAGAATTTCTCTCAAATGTCCGGTTTCGTGCTATTGCTGTTGGTTGTCGGGCGCTTTCGTGTCCTCATTGCCGTTCTTTGTGCCTCCTGCAATGGTGTTGGCATTGCCGTCGGGATTGGCTTCTGCGCTGCTGTCTTTATCGGCTGGCGCGGCAACCATTTCCTGTTGCCGTTGTGCGGAGCGGCTGATGCTTAGAATTACTCCTATGTAGATACAGTTGATAAATGTCGATGTGCCGCCCTTGCTGATGAGCGGCAGCGGTTGTCCGGTAACGGGTACGATACCCACAGCCACACACATGTTGAAAAGCGCCTGTGTGACGAGCAGCAATGCCAGTCCCATGGCGAGGAATGCAGGGAAGTTGTTTTCGCATCTGTTTGCTATCTGTCCGGTGCGGAAGAGCAGGATGATGTAGAGCATGGCGACGCCGGCTGCTCCGAGTATTCCCATTTCCTCAATGATTATGGCATAGATAAAGTCGCTGAACGCCTGCGAAACGAAGTCGCGCTCCTCCGAGTTGCCGGGTCCCTTGCCAGTGATGTTCGACGAGGCGATGGCGATGTTGGCGTGAGCCACTTGCGCATCCTTGTCGAGGTCGATGTCCTTCGGCGTGACATCCTTGTGGACGAGGAAGTTGTCGATGCGTGCCTTCCACGTGTCGAAGCGGTGGAACACCTTCCCGAACATTCCCTTTTCTTCCTGCTTGTCGGCAGTCTGCGTCTGTTCGGTAAGACTTTGGCTCTCCGGCTTCGTCGTGTTGTCCTTGCCGATTGCCATGACAGCGCCCACGACGATAGCCACCGTGAGCACCGCCGAGCCGAGGAGCTTTCCGAGTTGTCGCATAGGCACACGCCCGAGTAGCATCATCATGAAGATGACGATGCACAGGAGCAATGCCGTCGAGAGGTTCTCGAGCATGATGAGCGGCACGACGCATACGCATACCGTCAGGATATACTTGAACGCCATTTTGTCCGCCCCGTCCTCCGTTTGCAGTGCGCTGAGGATTTGCGCCGTGGCGAGCACCATGGTACCCTTTGCTATCTCCGAGGGCTGAAACTGTATGCCGAAGATGTTGATCCAGCGTTGTGCTCCGTTGGTGGAGGCGCCCGCGACGTACACCCATATCAAGGTGCCGATGGAAAGGAGAAGCATGAACGGCGTGGCCATCTTGAAGTACTTGCACTTTATGTTGAGCGTGATGACCATTGCGGCGATGCCCAGCATGAGCAGTCCGATGTGCTTCAGCACGGGCGCCGTGTAGCTTCCCGCTTTGTAGGTGAGCTGCGACGACGCCGAGTAAACTTCAATGACGCTGATGAGGCAGAGGAAGAAGAACACCATCCATATCACCTTGTCGCCCTTGAAGATGTTGCCTAAAGTCTTGTTTATCATTGTGGGGAGAGTTAGAGGTTTCTCACCAAAGCCTTGAACTGGTCGCCGCGGTCCTCCATGTTCTTGAAGAGGTCGAAGCTTGCGCAGCACGGGCTGAGCAGCACGGTGTCGCCAGGCTGAGCCAGTTCGTAACAGGCTGCCACGCAGTCCTTCATGGAGTGAGTGTCGCGAATGGTGATGCCTGTTTTGTCGAAGAAGTCATGGAGCTTTGCGTTGTCTGCACCGAGGAACACGAGTGCTTTACACTTCTGCTTCACGAGCGGAAGTATCTCGTTGTAGTCGTTGCCTTTGTCCTTGCCTCCGAGTATGAGTATGGTAGGTGTGCGCATGCTCTCCAGTGCGTACCAGCAGGCGTCCACGTTGGTAGCCTTGGAGTCGTTTACATACTGCACGCCTCCGACCTTGCACACCTTCTCCAGTCGGTGTTCAACGCCGGGGAAGTCGCTTAGGCTCTGTCTTATCACGTCTTTCTTGATGCCTGTGATGTTGCCGGCGATGCCGGCTGCGAGAGAGTTGTAGATGTTGTGCTTACCTGTAAGCGACAGCTCCTCCTGCTCCATGTTGAACGGAGTCGGCTTTTCTATCGTGTACTCACCCTCCTCGATGTATCCGATGGAGCCTTTCTCTTTAAGTTCGGAGAAGGGATACTGTATGGCCTTTATGTCATACTTCTCAAGTTCGCGCTTGATGACAGGATCGTCATTCCAGTAGATGAAAGAGTCCTTGTCGGTCTGGTTCTGTATGATGCGCATCTTGGCGTCCACGTAGTTTTGCATGCAGTAGTCGTAGCGGTCGAGATGGTCGGGCGTGATGTTGAGCAGGATGGCGATGTTGGCATGGAAGTCGTACATGTTGTCGAGCTGGAAAGAACTAAGTTCGATGATGTAGTACTCGTGTGGATCCTCTGCCACCTGCAATGCCAGTGAGCGTCCAATGTTGCCGGCGAGTCCGGCATCGTATCCAGCAGTCTTGAAGATATGGTAGATGAGCGATGTGGTGGTGGTCTTGCCGTTTGAGCCAGTGATGCAGATCATCTTTGAGTGTGTGTAGCGTCCTGCAAACTCAATCTCGCTGATGATGTGTATGCCCTTCTCCACGGCTTTTCTCACCATTGGCGCCTCTTTCGGGATGCCCGGGCTTTTTATGATTTCGTCGGCAGCGAGGATTTTCTCCTCAGTGTGGTGCTTTTCCTCCCACTCAATGCCGTGGTCGTCGAGCAGTTTCTTGTATTTGTCCTTAATGGCCGACATGTCGCTAACGAACACGTCGAAGCCTTCTTTCTTTGCCAAAACAGCTGCGCCTGCGCCGCTTTCGCCTGCGCCAAGAATTACTATTTTTTTCATTGCTTTTATTTTTTGGGGGCTTTCTTTGCCTTTTTTGTTCTTGAGCCTTTCCAGGTCTTTTTGAACCTTTTCCTTTATCTTATTTTTAGGGTGATTATTGTTAGTGCGGCGAGGATAATTGTAGTTATCCAGAACCGTATGGTTATCTTTGATTCATGAATGGCGCCTTTCGGCTTCGTGATGAGATAGTGGCAGTCGGGGTCAAGCTGCGACTGCTGTGTGCGGAAGTTGTCATGTATCGGTGTGCGCTTGAATATGCGCTGCTTCCTGCCATGGCGCTTACCCAGTTTGTAGTAGTAGACCTGCACTATAACGCTGAGGCTCTCTACGAAGAAAATGCCGCAGAGGATTGGCAGCATCAGCTCCTTGTGTATGATGATGGCTGTGACGGCGATGATGCCGCCGATGGTGAGCGAGCCAGTGTCGCCCATGAACACCTGTGCAGGATATGCGTTGTACCACAGGAAGCCGATGAGTGCACCTACGAACGCGCAGAGGAACACCACGAGTTCCTGCGAGTCAGGGATGTACATGATGTTGAGATAGCTGGCATATTCAATGTGTGAGCTGACGTAGGCGAGTATGCCGAGAGCCACGCCTATAATGGCAGAGTTGCCCGCACACATGCCGTCCATGCCATCGTTGAGGTTGGCTCCGTTGCTGACAGCCGTGACGACGAAGATGGTCATGATGACGAAGAGAATCCATCCGGCAGCCACTCGGTGTTCGCCGAAGACGTTCGTCAGTCGGGAATAGTCGAGGTTGTGGCTCTTTACGAATGGTATGGTGGTCTTGAGCGACTTGTGTGCCTCCGTTTGATGCTTGACGACAAGTTCATGTCCTTGCTTCTCGTAGACGAGATTCTCGTTCATCTTCACGTCGGGCGAAGCCCAGAGTACGAGTCCGACGATGAGTCCGATGCCCACCTGTCCTACGATTTTGTAGCGTCCTTTCAGTCCCTCCTTGTCGTGCCGGAAGATTTTGATGAAGTCGTCCATGCCTCCCAAGAAGCCGAGCCATACCGTCGTGACAATCATGAGTATGAGGTAGATGTTGCGCAGTCGGCCGAGCAAGAGGACGGGGACGAGGATGGAAACGATGATGATGATGCCGCCCATCGACGGCACGCCGATTTTCTTTACTCCGAACGGGTCGATGCTTGCGTCGCGCTGCGTCTCGGTGATTTGCTTGCTTTTGAGAAACTTGATGAACTTCTCGCCGAACCATGCCGAGATGATGAGCGAGAGAATCAGTGCCAGAAGCGAGCGGAAGGAGATGTATCCCCACATGTGTGATCCGCTTATGCCGTATTGTTCAAGGAAGCGGAAAAGATAGTATAACATTTTGAATTACGAGTTACGAATTACGAGTTACGAGTTACGA
>DLKG01000014.1:11570-20642 GCA_002490315.1 Prevotella sp. UBA7594
CGAATTACGAATTACGAGTTATGAATTACGAGTTACGAATTCCAAATTTAAAAACACTCTCTGACTACTTCGTGGTCGTCGAAGTGGTGCTTGACGCCCTTTATCTCCTGATAGTTCTCGTGTCCCTTTCCGGCGATGAGCACCACGTCGCCCTTCTTCGCCATCATGCAGGCTGTACGTATGGCTTCCTTGCGGTTGACGATTGTGAGCACCTTCTTCATCTGCTGCTGATTGAGTCCGGCGAGCATGTCGTTGATGATGTCCTGTGGCTCCTCGAAGCGCGGATTGTCGCTTGTGATGATTACGCGGTCGCTCTGCTTCACAGCCTCCTGCGCCATGAGTGGGCGTTTGCCTTTGTCGCGGTTGCCTCCTGCTCCGCAGACGGTGATGACGTGCCCCTTGCCGTCGAGCACTTCATGTATGGCGTTGAGCACGTTTTCGAGGGCGTCGGGCGTGTGTGCGTAGTCGACGACGGCTGTGAAGCCTTCCGGTGCATGTATAGGTTCGAGGCGTCCGCAAACGCTGTGTAGCGTGCTCATCGTCACGAGCACCTTTTCCTTGTCGGCACCCAGCATGACGGCAGCGCCGTAGACAGCGAGCAGATTGCTCACGTTGAACTTTCCGATGAACTGCACGCCCACCTCATGTCCGTCGATGTCGAGATACATGCCCTCGAAATGACATTCGATGATGCGTGCCTTGAAGTCAGCCACGGAGCGTGTGGAATAAGTCTTCACGGTAGCCTTCGTGTTCTGCACCATAATCATGCCGTTCTTGTCGTCGGCATTGGTGATGGCGAAAGCGCCCTTCGGCAGCATGTCGAAGAAAGCCTTCTTCGCGTTGCGGTAGTTCTCGAACGTCTTGTGGTAGTCGAGATGGTCGCGTGTGAGATTAGTGAAGATGCCCCCGGCGAAGGTGAGTCCTCCGATGCGCTTCTGTGCTATGGCGTGCGATGAGCACTCCATGAAGGCGTATTCGCATCCTGCGTCCACCATACGCGCGAGCAGTTCGTTAAGCTCTATGGGGTCGGGCGTGGTGTGGTCGGCAGGTATGGCCTCGTCGACGATGTAGTTGCAGACCGTCGACAGCAGTCCACACTTGTGGCCCATCTTCGTAAACATATTATATAATAAGGTGGCGATAGTCGTTTTGCCGTTAGTGCCAGTTACGCCGACGAGCTTCAGTTTTGTCGACGGATTGCCATGGAAAGTCGTAGCCACAGTGCCGACGACATCCTCCGTTGACTCCACCTGCACGTAGCATACGCCCTCCGCCGTAGTCTCCGGCATATCCTCGCAGAGCACGGCCTTTGCGCCCAGCTCCACGGCTTTCGGGATGAATTTGTGGCCGTCCACCTGCGTGCCCTTCATTGCCACGAAGAGATGTCCCTCCTTTATGCGGCGGGAGTCGATGTTTACTCCGGTAATTTCCACATTGTCGTCGCCCTTGACGGCGATAGTGGTGATGTCTTTAAGCAATTCCTTGAGTTTCATATCTTTTAGATTATTTTCTTGCTGTTCTATTGATGTATTCTTGCTGTATTTCTTTAGTTGAGCTTAAGCGAGCATGTCATGCCCTTCCTGACGGGAGTTCCGGCGCCGATGCTCTGCTCCGTCACCTTTCCTCGTCCGCTTATCTTCGTCTTCAGTCCGCGGCTCTCTATGATGTAGACGGCGTCGCGTGCTCCCATGCCATGCACGTCGGGCATGGTATGTGCGTCGCCGTCGGCCTGCCGTATCAGTTCGATGGTCGTTCCGCCTTTCTCGTCGGCTCGTCCCCAGATGGGGTTGCCGTTGGCGTAGGATCCGTCCCAGTCGGTGCGCGGCTGAAATCCGAGATGCGTCAGCACGTAGTCGGCGGCGAGGATGTTGCCGCTTTTCACTTGCGGGATGAGTATGGAGCTGGCGTCGCGTGCGTCAGCCGCCTCCAGTTTCAGGCTCTGCGCCATGATACCCTCGGCGATGTCGTGGAATACCACTCCGCTCATGCCTCCTCCCGACGCGGGCAAGCCCGACTTCTGTATGCAGACTATGCAGCTGTAGCGTGGCTCGTAGGCAGGGAAGAATCCGGCGAAGGAGAGCAGATAGTTGGTCTGTCCGTTCTTATAGCCCGCCGCACCCTTTGAAATCTGCGCCGTGCCCGTCTTTCCAGCCACGAGGAACGACGGCGAGCCAGCCTTCTTTCCGAGTCCTTGGCTGACGACGTGTTCGAGAATGGTCGTGATTTTCTTTATTGTCGACTCCTTTGCGATGCGTTCGCGCAGCACGACGGGTGGGAATTCCTCGACTGTCACGCCGTCCTTTCTCACCTCCTTCACGAAGCGCGGCTGCATCATCTTGCCGCCGTTGGCTATGGCGTTGTAGAAGGTGAGCGTGGAGATTGGCGGCACCTGCGTTTCGTAGCCGATGCTCATCCACGGCAGTGTGGTCTTGCTCCAGTTGAGATATTGCTTGCCGCTCTTGTCCTTCTTAGGCATACGTATGCGTGCCGGACTTGCGCCCATGAGTGGGATGTGGAGGTTGTCGGCGAGTCCGAGGCGGTAGATGCCCTCCACGAATTTCTCCGGCGTGTTGTGGTAGTGGTCGTCAATGATGCGGCTGACGCCGATGTTGGAGCTAACCATTAGCGTCTGCGGCAGCGTCAACATTCCGTAGCCTCCTCGCCTCCAGTTGTGGTCCTTCATCTCCCTGCCGTACATCGGCCATACGCCTCCCGCAGTTTCCACGCGGTAGGTAGTGTCGACGACGCCATCCTCCAGCGCCACCATGATGCTCGCCGTCTTGAACACGGAGCCGGGCTCCAGTAGGTCGCTGACGGCATGGTTCTTAATCTCGTGATAGTTTCCGTCGGCGCATTTCGTCATGTTGACGATGGCCTTGATGTCGCCCGTTTTCACCTCCATTACAATCGCCACCCCGACGTTGGCGTTGATTTTGTAGAGTTCGTTGAGCAGCGAGCGTTCGGCGAGGTCCTGCATGGAGACGTCGATAGTCGTTACGATGTCGGAGCCGTTGACGGGCGGCGTGTCGGTTATGTCGAGGTAGCGGTTGAGCACCTTGCGTCGGTGGCGTATGCCCGTCTGTCCTCGCAGGAGCGAGTCGTACGACAGTTCAAGTCCGCATTGCGCCGTGTCCTTTGCGCCGAACATCTTGCCGATGGTGCGCTCGGCGAGCGAGCCGTACGACTGCTTGCGTGCGTTGTGCTCGTCCCAGTGGAATCCGCTCTTGTTCTTGCCGAGGTTGAACACCGGCAGTTTCTTCACCTCCGCGAAGGTGCTGTAGTTGATGCGCTTGCTCCAGATGGGCCAGTGGCGTTTGTTTTCCTTGAAGCCCTCCATGAGGTTTTCGCGG
The DNA here is from genome assembly GCA_002490315.1 of Prevotella sp. UBA7594. GTDB lineage: Bacteria > Bacteroidota > Bacteroidia > Bacteroidales > Bacteroidaceae > Prevotella. Next base: position 14,921 of record DLKG01000014.1, read on the forward strand.
AAGTCAGACGCCGAGCGTTCGGGGAAGATGGCGTTGAGTCCGCGGCAGATGGAGTCGAGTTTCTCCGTGAAGAGCGTGTCGTTCTTCGCCTCCTTCAGAGCCACGAAGTCGATGAAGATGTTGTATTGCGGAAGCGACGACGCCATGAGCTGTCCGTCGCAGCTGAGGATGTTGCCTCTGATAGGCATTGTTTTGAGGCTGTCCACCTTCACGCGGTCGGCCACCTGCATCCAGAAGTCGCGCTTGGCAGTCATGATGTACATCGTCTTGCAGAGCACGGTTACAGCCACCAGCGTCATGATGATGGCGAGGAAGCTATAGCGCGGCATTACTTTCTTGCTGTCGAACTTGCTCATTGGTCTTCTGTGTTAGGAACGTTAATGATGTAGGGCGGCTGTGTGGCAATTTTGAGCACGCTGTCCTTGTCGCCCTTCAGTTTTTCGAGCACCTTGCTCTCTCGTGTCTGCTGTGTGAGGTCGCTGCTGCTTGAGAGGGCGCGGTACTTTGCGTCCTTCAGCTCTCGTGAGAGCTTGTCGATGCGTATGAGGTCCTGCTGGCATTTGTAGCGGTTGGAGATGTATATGATGATGAACACCGCGATGAGCATGATGACCCATATCTGCTTGCGTATGAACTGCGTGTTGAGGATGTCGCCGCCGAGGATTTTCTTCAGCGTGACGTTCTTCGAGAGCGGCAGTTCGTCTTCCGTGGCGCGTTGTCGGATGATGGTGCGCAGGGAGTTGATGGCGTCGTCGTCGGGCGTCGCGGTGTCGTCCGGTGTGGGGTTGTTTTTGTCTTTCATTCGTGTTGTTTCTTTTCTGCGATTCTTAGTTTGGCGCTCCGGCTTCGCGGGTTGCGCTCGAGTTCTTCGTCGGAGGGCAGTATGACCTTGTTGTTGACGAGTCGGAAAGGAGTGTTGACGCGTCCGAAGAAGTCCTGCTCGACGCGTCCCTCGGCGTTGCCCGTTTTCATAACGTTCTTCACCATGCGGTCCTCAAGCGAGTGGTAGGTGATGACGGAGAGGCGTCCGCCAGGAGCGAGCAGCTCAGTGGCAGCGAGCAGCATCTCGCGCAGGGCGTCCATCTCGTGGTTGACCTCGATGCGCAGCGCCTGGAAGAGTCTTGCCATGTCCTTCTTTTCGCGTTCGCGTCGGAAAAGCGGTTCGACGGCTGCGAGGAAATCCTTCGTGGTCTTTATCTCGGCAGTCTGGCGTGCCTTGGCGACGGCGGCAGCGATGCGCCTGGAGTTTTTCATCTCGCCGTAGATGTAGAAGATGTCGGCGAGCCGTTGCTCGTCGTAGGTGTTGACGATTTCGGCGGCTGTGCGTCCGGCTCGTTTGTTCATGCGCATGTCGAGCGGTGCGTCGAAGCGGAAGGAAAATCCCCGTTCGGCGTCGTCGAAGTGATGTGACGAGACGCCGAGGTCGGCGAGGAGTCCGTCGATATGGTCGACGCCGTAGTAGCGCATCCAGTTTTTGAGATAGCGGAAGTTGCTCCTGACGAACGTGAAGTTGTCGCCCGCGTCGGGTATGTTGCGCTCGGCGTCGGCGTCCTGGTCGAAGCTGTAGAGATGGGCGCCGCCGGAGAGGCGTGAGATTATTTCCCTTGAGTGTCCGCCTCCGCCAAACGTCACGTCAACGTATATGCCTCCGGGCTTGATGTTGAGTCCGTCGATGCTCTCGTGCAGCAGTACGGGGACGTGATAGGTTGCGGCTATTGTTGGTTGGTCGTTATTGTCGTTATACATTATATGTGCGTATTTGGGTGTAAAGTTACACAAAAATCCCCATATGGATTTACGTTTGTGTATCAATTTTGCTTAAATGGCATATTTCTTAAGCTAAAATTGTGCGTATCTGAAAAAGTTATGTTATTTTTGCACAACCTTAATGGTGAAACCTAAGTTTTTCAGGTTAGAAATGAGCGAAATAACAGAACATACAATCGACATCGACCGCATCCTGCGCAGCAAGATGGGCGGCAAGGCGCGTTTCGTGCCGGGGCTGCTTGTAAGATGGCTGAAGCGCATCATCCATCAGGACCAGGTGAACGCTTTCATCTGGGAGCACCGCGACGAGTTCGGCGTGGAATGGCTGGAGTCGACCGTGCGCTATCTGAAGATGGACATAGAGATAATAGGGCGTGAGAATCTGCCTCCGAAGGACGACGGCAAGCTCTACACGTTCGTCTCCAATCATCCCCTCGGCGGGCAGGACGGCGTGGCGCTCGGCTCCATCATCGGCCGCCACTACGACGGTCGCTTCCGCTATCTCGTCAACGACCTGCTGATGAATCTCCCCGGGCTCGCTCCCGTGTGCATAGGCATCAACAAGACGGGGCGCAACGGGCGCGATTTTCCGCGCATGGTGGAGGCTGGCTTCAAGAGCGACAACCACATGCTCATGTTCCCTGCCGGTCTAAACAGCCGCAAGCGCAAGGACGGCAGCATCCACGACATTCCGTGGAAGAAGACGTTCATCAAGAAGAGCGTGGAGTGTGGGCGCGACGTGGTGCCCATATATTTCAGCGGGCGCAATTCGGAGCGCTTCTATCGCGTGGCGCACTTCAGCGACCGCTTCCTGCCGTTCAATCTCGCCATGATTTTCCTCGTCGACGAGATGTACCGTAATGTGGGCAAGCACTTCCGCATATACATCGGCAAACCTATTCCCTGGCAGACGTTCGACAAGAGCCGCACGGCTGCCGAGTGGGCGGAATGGGTGGAAGACAAGGTGTACAAGCTGCCCGAGGAAATGGGAAAAGAAGATAAGTAAGAAAAGCTAAAACTTAATAGAGAGGTTTTTGAAGTAGACAAAATGGAAGAGCCAATAATAGAACCAGTCAGCAAGGAACTGCTCAAAAGCGAGCTGACGCCCGAGCGCCAGCTCCGCATGACCAACAAGAGCCACAACGAGATTTACGTCATCACGGCGCACGAGGCGCCCAATGTGATGCGCGAGATAGGGCGCCTGCGCGAGATAGCCTTCCGCGAGGCAGGCGGCGGCACGGGCAAGTCGATGGACATCGACGAGTTTGACACGTGCGCCAATTGCTACAAGCAGCTCATCGTGTGGAATCCGGAGGCGGAGGAAATCATCGGCGGCTATCGCTATCTTATGGGTTCCGATTGGGAGCTTGACGCGAATGGGCAGCCGAAGCTCGCCACGAGCCACATGTTCCATTTCTCCGAGAAGTTCCTCAAGGAGTACATGCCCTACACCGTGGAGCTTGGACGCTCCTTCGTGACGCTCGAGTACCAAAGCACGCGCCGCGGAGCGAAGAGCCTCTTCGCCCTCGACAATCTCTGGGACGGACTCGGCGCACTCACAGTCATACAGCCCAATGTGAAGTATTTCTTCGGGAAGATGACGATGTACCCCTCCTACATACGTCGCGGACGCGACATGATACTCTATTTTCTCAAGAAGCATTTCGACGACAAGGAGAATCTTATTGTCCCCTTGCGTCCGCTGAAGATAGAGACGCCGGAAGCGGAGCTTGCCAAACTCTTCTGCGAGGACGACTTCCGCAAGGACTATCTCATTCTCAACCGCGAGATACGCGCCCTCGGCTACAACATCCCGCCCCTCGTCAACGCCTACATGTCGCTCTCGCCGACCATGAAGCTCTTTGGCACCGCCATCAACTACGGCTTCGGCGACGTCGAGGAGACGGGTATTCTCATCGCCGTCGACGAGATACTCGAGAGCAAGCGCGTGCGCCACATCGACTCCTTCATTAAGGAGCATCCCGAGGCGCTGAAGATAACGAGTGGCGCCAACAAGGTGATATACAAAGAAGGCTATTAGACAATAGGCAGCGATATGCCCTGGATTTTCTGGTAGATGTCGAGGGCGAAGACGTCCGTCATGCCCGATATGAAGTCGATGACCGCCATTAGGCGCGTCTCGAAGTCGTCGCTGTTGATGTCGTATTGGTTGCTGAAGCGCTTGCGCAGTTGCTCCGAATGGAACTTGTCGGGGCTGACGGCAGCCTCCGTCAGAGCGTCCATGAGCGTCTCCATGATTTTGTAGCCCGACAGCTCCACGTCGAGCACGGGCTTCGAGTTGTAGATGCGTCTTACGCTGAGGTCGGAGCAGCGGCGATAGGCGTCGCGCACGTCCTTGTCGACGCTCCCTATGAGCGTGCCCTCGAACGTGCCGCCGAGTATCTCCGCCTCGTGCTCCACGAACGCGCGGGCGCACTCGTGCTCAAGACATCCGATGACACACGCCCGCAGGTACACCACCTTCTCGTTGTTGTCCGTGATGCCCTCGTCGTCGATACGTCCGAGGATGCGTTCGCGTGTCGTCGCGTCGAAGAATCCGAGCAGCAGCTCCATGGTTTCGTCAAACGAGAGGATGCGCAGTTTGTGGGCATCCTCAATGTCCATAATCTCGTAGCAGATGTCATCGGCAGCCTCCACGAGGTAGACGAGCGGATGGCGCGCGTAGCGCAGCGGTTCGCCGTCGGCGGAAAGGCGCGTCATGCCGAGGTCGTCGGCAATGCGGCGGAAGTAAGGCTCCTCGAAGCAGAAGAAGCCAAACTTTCCCTTCTTCCCTGCAAGCGAGCTTGAATGGGGATACTTCACGATGGACGCCAGCGTGGAGTAGGTCATCACGAAGCCGCCCTCGCGGCGTCCGTGGAAGCGGTGGGCGAGGAGCCGGAAGGCGTTGGCATTGCCCTCGAAATGCGTGAGGTCGTCCCACATCTCAGGTCGTACCTTCTCGCGCAGTTCCATTCCCTTGCCCTCGCGGAAGAACGCCTGTATGGCCTTCTCGCCGGAATGTCCGAAGGGCGGGTTGCCCATGTCGTGGGCGAGGCACGCCGCACTCACGATGGTACCAATCTCCTCGAAGAGCGTGCCCGCCAGCTCTGGATGCTTTACGCACAGCTCGCGTGCCACGTCGTTGCCGAGCGACATGCCGACGCTCGCCACTTCAAGCGAGTGGGTCAGGCGGTTGTGTACGAAGATGCTGCCCGGAAGCGGGAACACCTGGGTCTTGTTTTGCATACGGCGGAAGGGGGCGGAGAAAATCAGGCGGTCGTAGTCGCGCTTAAACTCCGAGCGGTCGTCGTGGCGTTGTGTATGGCGTGTCTCCTGACCGAGGCGCTTGTTGGATATGAGTTGTTGCCAGTTCATCATGAAGTATTGAGTTTTATGCAATACAAAATTATCATTATTATTCCGAACTGACAAGTTTTTTGACTGAACTTTCCCGTTTTGTTCTTGTATTATATTTGCCTTTCATGTGCTCCAAAACTGCCTGTTGGCTGCGTCAGAAGACGTTTGGTGCGAAATTCCGTAGTTTTGAGCGTGCAGCGGCAAAAGGCTGAGCCTTAGTCGTTTGGCGTAATCTGTCGCCGCGTGTGCAATGTTCGCCGCCGTTAAAGCGCCACTTTAGAGAAGCTAAAGCGCCCCATTAAGGACACTAAAGCGCCCCATTAGCTATGGCAAACCGCCTCTTTTGCAGCTGAAAAAGCATGAAAAAGAGGCGTAAAGCGCCGAATTTCTTCTGTCCAACCTTCATTTCGCATGGAATTTTCCTCTCCCGTAAAGCTCCGAGCGCATTGTTTCCATCATCCCAAGCGCTAAAACGCCAAAAACATTTGTAACACTTTTTTACTCTCAAGACAATATTTGCTTTATCCGATTTTTGGAGTGATATCCCCTAAATATAACTGGGAGAGGGGGCGCCCTCGCCCCCGATAAAGGGAACAGC
>DLKG01000014.1:20706-33241 GCA_002490315.1 Prevotella sp. UBA7594
GATAAAGGGAACAGCCCCCGACAAAAGTAACACCCCCGACAAAGAGTAACACCCCCGACAAAGAGTGTGTGTCAAAATCGGGAATATCCGTAGCGGAGGTCTCCGGCCTCCGCAGCAACCGACTGCTACTAATAATGGCTGTAGCGGAGGTCTCCGGCCTCCGCCACGAATAAAATTGAAATTATGTCTTTTTGGGGGGATACATCCTCATGTCGGGGGCGAGGGCGCCCCCTCTCCCAGTTATTGCTTGTGTTCATTATTGCCGCAAGCGAATGACACACGTAACGTCACTTGAAATGTCGGATGAATTCCGTTTTAATCCCCATTCCCCAATCTCCGTTATGAGAATTTAGCAAAGATGAACAGCCACGTACCAATTATTTTGCCTAACTTTGCAATTTGAATCGTGATATGACAAATAAAAGCGAGTAACATAATAACAGAGTCAACAGAGCAATCAGCTCAGTCAACAGAGCAATCAGCTCAGTCAACAGAGCAATCAGCTTGTCAACTTGTCCACTTGTCCACTCGTCAACTGACAAAAAAACTTATACACCAATGGTAAAGATAAAGATAGTAAACTGCGGTTCGCAGCAACTCCCCGCCTACGCCACACCCCTTAGCGCCGGAATGGACCTCCGCGCCAACATCAATGAGCCGATAACGCTCCGCCCCATGGAGCGCCGCATCATCCCTACCGGCCTCCGCATCGCCCTCCCAGAGGGCTACGAAGCCCAGGTGCGTCCGCGCTCAGGCCTCGCCCTCAAGCACGGCATCACCGTGCTCAACTCCCCCGGCACCATCGACGCCGACTACCGCGGCGAGCTCGGCGTGCTTCTCGTCAATCTCTCCACGGAGCCATTCGTCATAGAGGCAGGCGAGCGCATCGCACAGATGGTCATCGCACGCCACGAGCAAGGCGAGTTCGAGCTCGTTGCGGAACTCGACCAGACAGAGCGCGGCGAAGGCGGATACGGCCACACGGGAGTGAAGTGACAACGTGAACAAAAGCAAACACAAATGAAGAAATCAATCCTTCTCCTTGTCCTCGCCCTTCCGCTGCTCGTCATAGCAGCCGGCAGCGGGGAGGCGTCGCGTCCCGCGATGAAGGTGAACAGCGACACCATGTCCATTTCGCCCGATTCGCTGCTCGCCGAGACGCCACTCTTCGACCGCCTCTTCCTCTACGCCGCCAGCAAAAGCGCAGAAGGCGCCGACTCAACGGCGCTGCTCCTGCTCGACACATGTCGCGCCCTGCAGCCCGACGCCGCCGAGGTGTACTATCTGCAGTCGCTTGGCCATGCCGCCACGGGCGCCGACTCTCTCGCCATAGAGGAGATGAGGCGTGCCGCCACGTTGCAGCCGTCGAACGATACCTATCAGGAGAACGTGGCCGAAACCTACATACAGCAGCGCGAGTACGACCGCGCCATCGCTGCCTACGAGCAGCTCTACACCCACCATCACGACCGCTCCGACGTGCTCGACCTCCTCGTGCGCCTCTACGGCGTAAAGAAAGACTACGCCAAGATGCTCTCCACCATAGAGCGCATGGAGCAGGCCGACGGTCCCAGCGACGAGCTGACGCTGATGCGCATGAACATCTACGAGCAGCGCGGCGACAGCAAGAATGCCTACCGTATGCTCAAGCAGCTCTGCGACAGCCATCCGCACGAGCCTTCCTACAAGGTGATGCTCGGCAACTGGCTCATGCGCCATGAGCGCCAGAAGGAAGCCTACAAGCTCTTCAATGACGCCCTCGCCGACGACAGCCAGAACGAGTTTGCCCTCAACTCGCTCTACGACTACTACCGCAATGCGGGCGACAGCGCGGCAGCCATTAAACTGCGCGACGACATCCTCTTCAGCTCCCACACCGACCCAAAGACAAAGATAACGATGCTGCAGCAGGCCATACGCGAGAGCGAACAGGAAAACCACGGCGACTCCGTGCCCGTGCTGCAACTCTTCGACCGCACCATGGCTGCCTCGCCGCGCAATGCCGACATCTCCAATCTGAAGGCGATGTACATGAAACTCAAGAACATGCCTTCCGACTCCGTCGTGGCTGCCTACGGACACACGCTCTCCTTCGAACCCGACAACGTGCAGGCGCGTCTCAACGTGCTGCAAACGGTTTGGTCGGAAGACAAGTGGGACGACATGATTGCCGTTGCTACGGCGGGCACGCAATACAACCCGGAGGAAATCACCTTCTACTACTGCCTCGGACTCGCCCTCATGCAGAAGGACGACAACGTCAAGGCCCTCGACGCGCTGAGGCGCGGCGCGGGGGAGGTGACCGCCGACAGCGACCACGGCCTCGTGTCCGACCTCTACGGCCTCATGGGCGACATCTGCTACAACCTCGGACTTTCCGACGAAGCCTTCGCTGCCTTCGACAAGTCGCTCAAGTACAAGCCCGACGACAACGGCGTGCTCAACAACTTCGCCTACTATCTCTCGCAGCAGAACCGCGACCTCGACCGCGCGGCGGAGATGAGCCTCAAGACCATCAAGGCCGACCCCACCAACGCCACCTACCTCGACACCTACGCCTGGATTCTCTTCCTGCAAAAGCGCTACGACGAGGCGAAGGCCTACATCGACCTTGCCATCTCCAACGAGACCAGCCCCAACGGGCCCGGAGCTGTGGTCTATGAACATGCCGGCGACATCTATCTGCTCTCGGGCGACGCCGACGGCGCCGTGGGCATGTGGCAGAAAGCTATCGACTCCGGAGGCGACAGCAAGACGCTCGGCAGGAAGATTAAGACGAAGAAGCTCAAATAAAGAGCTTTTTAGAAGTTAAGAAGTTAAGGAGTTGAAGAAGTTAAGAAGTTAAAGGAGTTAAGAAGTTAAAGGAGTTAAGGAGTTAAGGAGTTAAGAAGTTAAAGGAGTTAAGAAGTTAAGGAGTTAAGAAGTTAAAGCCATTACCTTTTCTTCTTCTTCTGCAATCAGATTTTTTATACCTCCATTCAGTTAAGAACAAACATACACATACACAAATGAAGAAAATCCTAAAATATGTCCCCATAGCTCTCGCCGTGTCTCTTGCCACGGGATGCGCGAGCCAGAAAGCAGCCACGTCGGGCTCGTCGCTCAACGTTGCCAAAACGTCAGTGGCACAGTCGACCGACGCTAAGCAGAGCCTGAAGTTCGTGCAGCGCATAGCCGACAACAAGGTGTACGCCGCCAACATTCTCGCCGACGTAGACTTTACGCTCCAGATGGGCGGAAAGAAAATATCGTGTCCCGCCAAGCTCAGTATGCGCAAGGACGAGTGCATACGCCTGCAGCTTCTCATTCCGTTTATCCGCACGGAAGTGGCGCGCATCGACTTCACTCCCGACCATGTGCTGCTCGTCGACCGCTACCACAAGGAGTACACACAGGCTTCCTATTCCGACGTGGCGTTCCTCTCCAGCAACGGCATATCTTTCTATAGCCTCCAGGCACTCTTCTGGAATCAGCTCATGCTGCCCGGCACGCAGGACGTGAAGGAGGGCGACCTCCGCAAGTTCAGCGCCAATCTTGCCGCCGAGGGCAGCGTAGTGCCCGTCACGTTTGATGCCGGCAACATCAACTATCGCTGGAGCGTCGACCGCACCACAGCCGACATCACGCGCGCCGACATCACCTACAGCAGTCAGAGCCACGGCTCGTCGTCAGTGTTCTGGACGTACAGCGCCTTCACGGCAGTAGGCTCAAAGAAATTCCCGACGCAGCAGCAGTTCGGATTCAACACGGGCTACGGCGGACGCCAGCAGTCGGCACAGGTCACTCTCAAGCTCTCCACTCCGAAGACGTCAGCCGACTGGGACACGAAGACCGAAGTGTCGTCGAAGTACCGCAAGATAGAAGTGGAGGACTTGCTCGCCAAACTTACATCATTGCAATAGTTGAAGAATGAAGAAACTATCATACATAATGCTCGCCGCCGCACTCGCCGTCGCAGCGCCTGCCTTGTCAACTCCTGCCGACACGCAGCAGAGCCGCAAGACAGCCACGGCAAAGAAAGCCTCTACGGCGACGCAGCGTAAAAAGAACGGCTCGAAGTCGTCGGCAAAGTCCGCACAGAAGAAGACTTCCAAGAAAGGCGGCAAGGCTGCCTCCAGAAAAAACTCTGTCGCGAAGTACACGACGGAGGAGATACGCGGCTTGCAAAACAAACGCTCCGGCATACAGAAGGAGATAAAGAAGCAGGAGGCTGCACTCAAGGCAAACATGGCCGACGTGAGAAAACGCCTCGGCGACCTGCTCGTGATAAACAGCGAGATCGACCGCCACCAGCAGAACATCGACGGCATACATCGCGACATCACCCACATCGACGGCAACATCAGCTTGCTCAAGGCGCAACTCGCCACCCTGCAGCAGCAACTGCGGGAGCGCAAGGCGAAATACGTGAAGTCGATGCGCTACATGACGCGCCGCCACACACTGCAAGACCGCCTCATGTTCATCTTCTCAGCTAAGAACTTCGCGCAGATGTACCGTCGTCTGCGCTTCGTGCGCGAGTATGCCTCCTGGCAGAAGGCGCAGGGCGAGATGGTGAAAGCGAAGCAGCAGCAGGTCGATGACAAACATGCGCAGCTGCAACATGTGCGCGGACAGAAGAACACCATGCTCAACAAGGGCGAGCGCGAGCGCAAGGCTCTTGAGGACAAACAGCAAGAACAGCAAGGCGTGGTCAACACGTTGCAGAAGCAGCAGAAGACCATCGAGAAGGTGATTGCGCAGCAGCGTAAGGACGCCGCAGCCGTCAACGCGCAGATCGACCGCCTCATAGCCATCGAAGTGGAGAAGGCGCGCGTGCGCGCCGCAGAGGAGGCAAAACGCAAGGCTGCTGCTGAGGCTGCTGCAAGGAAGCGCCGCGAGGAGGAACTTGCCCGCAAGAAGGCAGAGGCTGAGCGCGCGCGCTTGGAGAACGAGCGCCGCGTGCGTGAGGCACGTGAGGCAGAGGAACGCGCCAAAGCGCAGGCCCGGCAGGCCGACGCCGAGCAGAAGGCACGCGCCGAGCAACTCGCCCGCGAGGCAGAAGCGCAGCGCGAGGCTGCCGAGCGCAAGGCAAAAGCCGACGAGCAACGCTCCACGAAGGAGCTGGCTGTAGCAAAGAAGAGCGTGGAAGAATCGGCCTCCATGTCGTCGGTCGACCGCATGATGTCGGGCGGCTTCGAGGCCAATCGAGGACGCCTGCCCATGCCTATCACCGGCTCCTACCGCGTCGTGAGCCACTACGGACAGAACTCCGTGGAGGGACTCAAGGGCGTTACGCTCGACAACAAGGGCATCAACATCATGGGCTCTGCCGGATGTCAGGCGCGCGCCATATACGACGGAGAGGTGAGCGCCGTGTTCGGCTACGGCGGACAGATGATTGTCATGGTGCGCCATGGCGTCTACATCTCCGTCTATTGCAATCTGCGCTCCGTCAGCGTACATAGGGGACAGAAGGTGTCGACGCGCCAGGTGCTCGGAGCAGTCGCCTCCGACAACATACTACAGTTCCAGTTGCGCAAGAACACGGCGAAGCTCAATCCGGAGGCATGGATCGGGCGCTGATAGGCTCTTCGCCTATCGTTCCGCGGCTGCGGAGCCAAAGAGTGGCAGAAACGCAATAGAAAAAGTACAAAATATTTGCTTGCATGGCAGAAAATTAGTAACTTTGCATCGTTCAGTGGAATGAGGGGCTCCGAGAGAGCTCCTCATTTTTATTTATAAAAGGAATATATGATAAACAAAGACACCGTAAGAAACATCGTTGAAGAGTGGCTCGACGGCAAGGAGTACTTCCTCGTCGACATCGAAATAAGCCCCGACGACCGCATCGTAGTAGAAATCGACCACGCCGACGGCGTGTGGATAGAAGACTGCGTGGAGCTGAGCCGTTACATCGAAGAACGCCTCAGCCGCGACGAAGAAGACTACGAGCTTGAGGTCGGTTCTGCCGGACTCGGACAACCCTTCAAGGTGCCGCAGCAGTACCACTGCTTCGTCGGCAAGGAAGTGGAAGTGCTCGACGCCGACGGCAAGAAGTATAAGGGTACGCTCAAGGATGTCGACGGCAATGACTTCACCGTGACGGTGCAGGAAAAACAGAAAGTGGAAGGCAAAAAGCGCCCGCAGCTCGTTGACGTGGACAAGACCTTCCAGATGGACAAAGTGAAATATACAAAATACTTAATAAATTTCAAATAAGCTATGGCAGCAGTGAAAAAAGACGACGTGGTGAGCATGTTCGACTCCTTCAAGGAATTCAAGGAGACGAAGAACATCGACCGCACCACATTGGTGAGCGTGCTGGAAGAGAGCTTCCGCAACGTCCTCGCAAAGATATTCGGCAGTGACGAGAACTTCGACGTAATCGTCAATCCCGACAAGGGCGACTTCGAGATCTACCGCAACCGCGTGGTGGTGGCAGACGGAGAGGTGGAAGACGAGAACAAGCAAGTGTCGCTCACCGAGGCACGCAAGATAGAACCCGACTACGAAGTGGGCGAGGACGTCTCTGAGCGCGTCGACTTCGCCAAGTTCGGACGCCGCGCTATCCTCAACCTCCGACAGACTCTCGCCTCCAAAATCCTTGAGCTCGAGCACGACTCGCTCTACAACAAATATAAGGATCGCGTTGGACAGGTAATCGCCGCCGAGGTCTACCAGGTGTGGAAGCGCGAGGTGCTCGTCGTTGACGACGAGAACAACGAGCTCATCCTCCCCAAGGCAGAGCAGATTCCTGCCGATGTCTATCGCAAGGGCGAGACAATACGCGCCGTCATAGAGCGCGTTGACAACGAAAACAACAACCCGAAGATAATCCTCTCGCGCACAAGCCCTATGTTCCTCCAGCGACTGCTTGAGGCTGAGGTGCCCGAAATCGCCGAGGGACTCATCGCTATCCGCCGCATCGCACGTATGCCGGGCGAACGCGCAAAGATTGCCGTCGAGAGCTTCGACGACCGTATCGACCCCGTGGGAGCTTGCGTCGGCGTGAAAGGAAGCCGCGTGCATGGCATCGTGCGCGAACTCTGCAACGAGAACATCGACGTCATCAACTACACAGCCAACACGAAGCTCTTCATTCAGCGTGCCCTTTCGCCCGCCAAGGTGTCGAGCATAAAGATTGACGAGGAGAACAAGAAGGCAGAGGTCTACCTCAAGCCGGAGGAAGTGAGCCTCGCCATCGGACGTGGCGGATTGAACATCAAGCTTGCGTCAATGCTTACGGAGTACACCATTGATGTCTTCCGTGAAGTTTCGGAGGAAGACGCCGACGAGGACATCTACCTCGACGAGTTCTCCGACGAAATCGACCAGTGGGTCATCGACGCCATCAAGGGCATCGGACTCGACACGGCAAAGGCCGTGCTCGGTGCACCGCGCGACATGCTCGTTGAGAAGGCCGACCTCGAGGAGGAGACCGTCGACAACGTGCTCAAGGTGCTGCGCGCTGAGTTCGAGAACTAAAGGCTGCTTACATAAGGGGGCTTCGGAAACACGAATTTTTCCGGAACTCCCTTAGCGAGTATCTAAACAGTAATTAATTTAAAACAAATACATAAAGTAAAAAGAAAAGACGTGAAACGGGTAGCCCGACGGCTACAGGCGGCACCCTCTCAAGGGTACACGCCCTCCAAACCGCAGGCAGAGGCAGGCAGACGCTCTGCTTTTTTACCCCTTCGCTCTTTTGCTTTTTTAAACGACAAAATATGAGCATCAGGTTAAACAAAGCATTACGAGAGTTGAACATCGGGCTCCAGACGGCAGTGGAGTTCCTTGAGAAAAGAAGCGATCTGGGAGAAGTGAAGGCAGAGCCGAGCTTCAAGCTTAGCGACGCCCAGTACGACGCCCTCGCCGGAGCCTTCCAGCAGGACAAGGAGGTACGTTCTCAAGCCGAGAAACTCTTGCAGAAGAAGCCGAAAGAAAAGAAACGTGTCGAGGACAACCGCGGAGAACGCCTCCTCCCGTCGTCAAACCAGCAGCAGTATAAGCCGCTGGGCAAAATCGACCTCGACAGCATCGGAAAGGCTACTGCCGGGAAGAAGCCTGCTAAGCCTGAGGCTCATACGGAGTCGCAGACTAAGACTGATGCCGTAAGTCAGAAGCCGGCTGCCGACATCGACGCGCCACAGAAAAAAACAACAGAGGCTGGAGTGGACAATACAAAACAAAATAAGAACACTGTGAGTCAAAACAAAGAGCACAAACAGGAGAAGAAACAGGACACGAAGCCTGCTGTAAGCACACAGACGGAAACCCCGAAACCTGCGGAAACGGCGGATCCCGCTGCCGAGAGCACCAAGACGGACACCGGTCTCTTCACCACAAAGAGCGAGAAGAAAATTCTCAACGCGCCGAAAGTGAATGTTCTTGGAAAGATAGACCTTTCCGCGCTCAACCAAAGCACGCGCCCGAAAAAGAAATCCAAGGAGGAAAAACGCAAGGAGCGTGAGGACAAGGCGCAGCAGCAACGCGGCGACAAGAAAAAGCGTGAGCGTATCAATAAGGTGCGCGTCGACATCAACGCTGCAGCCAATCAGCCTGGCGGCAATGGCGGCGGCAAGCAGAACAACAACGGCAACGCCGGACAGAGCGGAAAGAACAAGAAGAAAAACCGCAACCGCGGCGGACAGCAGAAGCCGGCTGAGGTGAGCGAGGAGGACGTGGCACGCCAGGTGAAGGAGACGCTCGCACGCCTCACCAACAAGCAAAACCAAAACAAGAAGGGTGCAAAGTACCGCAAGGAGAAGCGTGAGGCTGCTCAGGAAAAGATCAACGAGGAGCGCCGCGAGGAGAAGAAGGAAAGCAAGACCCTGAAGCTGACGGAGTTCGTGACCGTTTCCGAGCTTGCCACAATGATGAACGTCAGCGTCAATCAGGTCATCGGAACTCTTATGAGCGTGGGCATCATGGTGTCGATCAACCAGCGCCTCGATGCAGAGACTATCAACCTCGTCGCTGAGGAGTTCGGCTTCAAGACCGAATATGTCAGCGCAGAGGTGCAGGAGGCTATCACGGAGGCAGAGGACGACGAGAACGATCTCGTGCCGCGTGCTCCGATTGTGACCGTCATGGGCCACGTTGACCATGGTAAGACGTCGCTGCTCGACTACATACGCAAGACCAACGTCATCGCCGGTGAGGCGGGAGGCATCACACAGCACATCGGTGCCTACAATGTGCAGCTTGAGGACGGTCGCAAGATTACGTTCCTCGACACGCCGGGACACGAGGCGTTCACAGCTATGCGTGCCCGTGGTGCACAGGTGACGGATATCGCCATCATCATTATCGCTGCCGATGACGCCGTCATGCCGACAACAAAGGAGGCCATCGCTCATGCTCAGGCTGCCAACGTGCCGATGGTGTTCGCCATCAACAAGATAGACAAGCCGGGCGCCAACCCCGACCGCGTGCGCGAGGAACTCGCCGCTATGAACCTCCTCGTGGAGGAGTGGGGCGGCAAGTACCAGTGTCAGGAGATTAGTGCAAAGAAGGGTATCGGCGTGAACGACCTGCTCGAGAAGGTGCTGCTCGAAGCCGAAATGCTCGACCTCAAGGCCAACCCCAACCGTAAGGCTACGGGCTCCATCATCGAGTCGTCGCTCGACAAGGGTCGTGGCTACGTGTCGACGGTGCTCGTGTCGAACGGTACGTTGCGCGTCGGCGACAACGTAATTGCCGGAACATCATGGGGACGCATCAAGGCCATGTTCAACGAGCGCAATCAGCGCATACAGAGCGCAGGTCCTGCAGAGCCTGCCATCATCCTCGGACTCAACGGAGCGCCGACTGCCGGCGACTCCTTCCACGTGCTCGAGACGGAGCAGGAGGCGCGCGACATCGCCAACAAACGCCTGCAACTGCAACGCGAGCAGGGCTTGCGCACGCAGAAGCGACTCACGCTCTCCGACATATCCCACCGTATCGCCCTCGGATCATTTAAGGAACTCAACATCATCGTCAAGGGCGACACCGACGGATCTATCGAGGCTCTCTCCGATTCGTTCATCAAGATGTCGACGGAGAAGATCAAGGTGGACGTTATCTACAAGGCTGTGGGCCAAATCTCGGAGAGCGATGTGACGCTCGCCGATGCCTCCGATGCCATCATCGTCGGCTTCCAGGTGCGCCCGTCGGCCGCCGCGCGCAAGCTCGCCGAGCAGGAAGGCGTGGAGATCAACACTTACTCTGTCATCTACGACGCCATCGACGACGTGAAGTCTGCCATGATCGGTATGCTCGACAAGGTGAAGAAGGAGGTTGTGACTGGTCAGGTAGAGGTGCGCGAGGTCTACAAGATCTCGAAGGTGGGCACTGTTGCCGGCTGCTACGTCACAGAAGGCAAGGTTCATCGCGTCGACAAGGCTCGTGTCATCCGAGATGGAATCGTCGTACACACTGCCGAGATCGCTGCACTCAAGCGCTACAAGGATGACGTCAAGGAGGTTGCCGCCAACTTCGAGTGCGGTATCTCGCTCGTCAACTTCAACGACATACAGCAGGGTGACGTGCTTGAGACCTTCACGGAGATTGAGGTTAAGCAGACGCTCTAACAGGCTTTACGCTTGCACGAATACATAGTAATAGAAAATACACGAAGACGACCCGTACATCATCGCCGCGCTTCTCTGGAGCAGCGATGATGTGCGGGTCGTTTCTTTCGCCTGTATGGTCGATACGGGGCGACATTCTTTTTGACACATAGTGCCAAAAAAAGCGTTAATTGTTCGGATAATAACGGCTTTATTCGTAAATTTGCATTTTAAAACGAAGGCGTGTCAAAAGGAAGTTAAAAGGAGTTATATGGAGGTTAACTCCCATCCGACATAAGCGGATTGACTTCTTTTTTTTAACTTCCGATAAAGATTTCCTTTTTGGCACACCTCCTCACAAGACCATAGAGCTTAAGAAATCGATTAAAGAAAATGGAAAATAAAGATACAAAAAATGCCTTTGTGCGCCAGGTGGCGGAGCAGAAATACGAGTATGGCTTCACTACCGACGTGCACACAGACATCATAGAGAAGGGACTCAACGAGGACATCGTGCGGCTCATCTCACAGAAGAAGGGCGAACCCGACTGGATGCTCGAGTTCCGCCTCAAGGCGTTCCGCCATTGGCAGAAGCTGGAGCAACCCACGTGGGGACACGTGCATGTGCCCGAAATCGACTATCAGGCAATATCCTATTACGCCGATCCGCTCGCCAAGAAAAAGACCGACGAGAAGAAGGAGATTGATCCGGAGCTGATGAAGACCTTCGACAAGCTCGGCATCCCACTTGAGGAGCGCCTTGCGCTGAGCGGAGTGGCTGTCGACGCCATCATGGACTCTGTGTCGGTGAAGACAACGTTCAAGCAGCATCTCGCCGAGAAGGGCATCATCTTCTGCTCCATCGGCGACGCAATAAAGAACCACCCCGACCTCGTGCGCGAGTATCTCGGCTCGGTGGTACCTTATCAGGACAACTTCTTCGCCGCTCTCAACAGTGCGGTGTTCTCAGACGGTTCCTTCGTCTACATTCCCAAGGGTGTGCGCTGCCCGATGGAACTTAGTTCCTACTTCCGCATCAACGCACGCAACACGGGGCAGTTCGAGCGCACGCTCATCATTGCCGACGACGACGCCTACGTGTCTTACCTCGAGGGATGCACCGCTCCGATGCGCGACGAGAACCAGCTGCATGCCGCCATCGTGGAGATTATCGTGAAGGACAACGCCGAGGTGAAGTACTCGACGGTGCAGAATTGGTATCCGGGCGACGAGAACGGCAAGGGCGGCGTGCTGAACCTCGTGACAAAGCGTGGCGACCTGCGCGGCGTCAACTCAAAGTTGTCGTGGACGCAGGTGGAGACTGGCTCTGCCATAACATGGAAATATCCGTCATGCGTGCTGCGCGGCGACGGCTCGCAGGCGGAGTTCTACTCCGTGGCGGTGACCAACAACTATCAGGAGGCCGACACCGGAACGAAGATGATACACATGGGCAAGAACACCAAGTCGACCATCATCTCCAAGGGCATCTCCGCCGGACACAGCCAGAACTCCTACCGCGGACTCGTGCGTGCCACATCGAATGCCGACAACGCCCGCAACTACTCGTCGTGCGACTCGCTGCTGCTTGGCTCCGACTGCGGAGCGCACACCTTCCCCTACATGGACATACACAACGACACGGCTGTGGTGGAGCACGAGGCCACGACATCGAAGATATCGGAGGACCAGCTCTTCTACTGCAACCAGCGCGGCATTCCCACAGAGCAGGCCGTCGGTCTCATTGTCAATGGCTATGCCAAGGACGTGCTCAACAAACTCCCGATGGAGTTTGCCGTTGAGGCTCAGAAGCTGCTCAGCGTATCGCTCGAGGGAACCGTAGGATAACTGGGAGATAAATCTCCCTCGCCGCCATAACTGGGAGTCGCCGCCATAACTGGGAGAGGGGGCGCCCCCGCCCCCGACATTACAACCATAACTGGGAGAGGGGGCGCCCCCGCCCCCGACATTGCAATAATATCTACACACATAAGTTATAT
>DLKG01000089.1 GCA_002490315.1 Prevotella sp. UBA7594
GCCCTCGCCCCCGACAAAGCCTTCCACAGAAAGCGAATATTACTAATGTATTGATATATAACGAATTGTGAATAATTGGCGATGCGGAGGCCGGAGACCTCCGCCACGGGTAAAGTGAGCCTATCGTGCCGTTAATCTTGTTATTTACTACTAAAGGTCGGGGGCGAGGGCGCCCCCTCTCCCAGTTATTCCAGAAAAGGTCGGGGGCGAGGGCGCCCCCTCTCCCAGTTAGGGAGGACAAAAAAAATGACGGGCGACATTTGGCGTCGCTCGTCATTTTTTCTTTTTATTGTATGTGTGGCGAGGCTCGGAAAAATCCTCACCTACCATGTTTTAATAACCGTCATTCTGCTTCAAGGCGCCACCCGACTTGGTGATTTCCGTTGAAGGATAAGGGAAGGCTATCATGTAGTCCTGATAAGCCGACTTGTTCTTGTAGTCCTCGTAGTCGCCTTCCACAAACGTGCTGTTGCTGTCGCCGCGGTCGGCATAGTGGCGCACGCTCGGATGGGCGTCAAGCTCCGCCTTTGCGAGATTCTTTATCTCATCGGCACCTGAGTGGAACCAGCGCTTGAGGTCGTAGAGGTGGTCGCTGAACTCAAAGGCGAGCTCGCAGCGGCGCTCGTGGTAGAGGTCGGTCCATGTGGCAGTGCCTGAGAGCGGCGTCAGATGAGAGCGGTTGCGTATCTTGTTGATGTCCTGTGTGGCGAGGTCGGCACGACCAGTGGCGAGATAAGCCTCGGCACGGAGCAGAAGCATGTCGGCGAAGCGGATGAGCGGCATGTTCAGGCGCGTTGTCGGCCAGTTGCCGTTGCTGCTGACGTAGCCTTCCTTGTCGGCGTTCTCATGCTTGAAGGCGTCCATGTACTTGTTGATCATGAAGCCCGACTCGATGTCGGAGGTGGAATAGAACTTGCGGGTCTGTCCGAAGAATTCAAACTCGTCGCCGTAGGCGAGGATTGAACGCTTGAGACGGGCGTTGCCCTCGCCGTCCTTCAGCATCTCCTTGTAGATGTCGAGGGAAGGCTTGTTCTGGCCCCATCCGTTGTAGATGCCCCAGCCCTTGTTCTCAAGGATAACGCCCGGAAACTCGGAGCCACCGGGGGTGTCACCACCCGTGCCAGCGATGCCGAAGAGATACTCCTTGGTCCAGAACTTAGAAAAGTCGGAAGAGAAAATGTCGGCGAACTCCGGCGCGAGGTCGCGTCCGTAATCGTTCTGAAGGGAGTTGACCATCGTGATGACGTTCTCCCACTGTGTCTTGTCCCACGTTGCCCAGTAGGCATACACCTTTGCCTTGTAGGCAACGGCGGCAGCCTTGTGGGCGCGTCCGCGGTCCTCAATGCCGTAGTCTTCGAATTTCGGAAGATTGCTGATGGCGTTGTCGAGGTCCTCGATAATCATGCGGTAGTTGTCGACAACGGAAGCCTGCTGCTTTGGGATGGAGTTGTCGTAGCCGTCGGGATAATCCTCATAGCGCGTGAAGGGCACGCCCTGCTTGTCGGTACCGTAGCGGTAGGCGATGTAGAAGTGGGCAAAGGCGCGCATGAAATAAGCCTCGCCCAAGGAGCGCGTCTCCACGCTTGTCAGTCCCTGCTTGCCTTTCTTCTCAAGCAGCTTCTCCACTACCCAGTTGGAACGCGACACTAAGCTCTGCAAATCCTGGTAGGTGCCTTTCAGCGGCGACTCGTCGCCTGTGTAGCTAAGCGTAGCAAGCGTTGGATAGGAGCGCGTGCGTCCCCACACGATGTCGCAGGCTCCGCCCTGCTCCCAGAACATCTCGCGGCCGAAGAGACCTTCCTGGTGAATCGGGGCATAGAGGGCGTCGACGGCGTCCACAGCCTGGTCGTCATTGGTGAAATATTGTGTTGTCGTTGGGTCGCCCTCCTTCTGCACGTCGAGGAAGTCGCTGCACGAACTCAACAGAGCCGCAGACAATACGGCTGTCAATATATATTTAGCTTTCATAGATATTGCTTTTAACGGGTTGGATTAGTAAGTTAGTTTCACTCCGAACGAGAATGTACGCGACACGGGGTACTTCATTGTGTCCCATCCGCCACACTCGGGGTCGATACCGGTGTAGTTGGTGATGGTGAAGAGGTTTTCTCCGCTCACGTACACGCTTAGGCGGCTGTTGCGGCTGGCGAGGTGACCCCATTTGCGGATGAGATTGGTGAGGTCGTAGCTGACGGTCACGTTCTTCAGGCGCAGATAGGAGGAGTTCTCAAGATACCAGTCGGAGGCTGTCGAGAAGTTCTGGTTGTTGTCGGACTTGGAAAGGCGCGGGATGTCGGAGCCACGGTTTGTAGGACTCCATGCGTCGAGTATGCGCGAGTCGCGGTTGAAGTTGCCCTCGACGTCTGACAGCGTCATACACTTGGCGACGTTCATCGCATGTGCACCTGCAACACCCTGAAGCATTGCGGAGAAGGAAAGGTCCTTCCACGTGAAGCCGCCAGAGAGCGAGAAGGTGTACTTCGGAGTGGCTGAGCCACAGTATTGACGGTCCTTGTCGTCAATCTTGCCGTCGTTGTTGTAGTCGACAAACTTCAGGTCGCCTGCCTGTGCGTTGGGCTGTATGCGGTTGCCGTTCTTGTCAACATAGGCAGCTGCCTCTTCGTCGCTCTGGAAGATGCCGGCTGTCTTTACGAGATAGAATGAGCCGAGAGGCTGACCTTCTGCGTCCTGGTAGCAATAAGGCACGATGCGGAAGGAACCGTCGCCTGTCCATACACCCTTGTTGCCGTCTGCATCCTTCACGCCTATATCGCTTACCCAGTTTTTGAGCCAAGAGAAGTTGGCATTGACGTAGTACGACCAGTTCTTGTTGATACGGTCGTTCCATGAGATGGCTGCCTCAAAACCGCGGTTGCGCACCTCGCCCTGGTTGACGAGCATGGCGTCGAGACCGATGGAGCTTGGCCAGTTCATCGACTGGGTCTGAATGAGGTCGAACGTGCGCTTCTCAAACCAGTCGAACTGCATTGCGAGGCGGTCGTTGAAGAGGTTGACATCAAGACCAAGGTCGAACTGCTCGGATGTTTCCCAAGTGAGGTTGTTGTTGAGGGCTATGGAGTTGTAGACAAATGTGTTCCAAAGAGTGTTCTTCTCCACGCCGTACTGAGCCTGCTCCTGCCAAGATTTCTTCGTGAGGAGAGCCGAACGGTAGTTGTAGCCAATGGAGCCGAGGTTGCCCACGCGTCCCCAAGAGGCACGCAGTTTGAGGAGCGACACGATGTCGTTCTTCGGGAAGAAGCTCTCGTTGGAAATCTTCCAGCCTGCCGTGACGGCGGGGAAGTCTCCGTGGTTTTTCTCCTTGGGCAGGCGGCCTGCGTAGTCGCGGCGCCAGGAAGCTGTGAGGAAGTAGCGGTCGTCGTAAGAATAGGCAAGACGTCCGATGAGCGAAACGTTGGCGTCGGGGCCTGTCAGGTAGTCGCTGGCAGAGACGGAGCCTGCATAGGCGAGGTACTGCAGATAGGCTGACTCGTCGGCGAAGGTCTTTCCGTCCACTTCGAAGCCGCGCACGTTATAGTGGTCGGCGGTGGTGGAGAAGAGGGCTCCGACAGTGTGTTTGCCGAAGGTGTTGTCGTAGGTGAGCGTGTTCTCAGTCTTCCACTGGTCGGTGCGATAGGTGCTCTCGGTGAGGGAGTTGCCGGAGTCGGGCTTGCCTACCTCGTCGCGGCGTGGCGAGAACGACTTGTAGTAGTTCGACTTGAGGTTGTACGTGAAGCGGCTCACGAATTTCAGACCGGGCACCACGTTGGCAAGCTCAAGCGACGTTGTCGACCAAGCGTCGTTGGTGCGGTCGAAAATGTTCTTGGAAGAGAGTGTGTTTATAGGGTTAACAGCATCGCCATGGGCGTCGGCGTAGTTCTTGCCTCCATGAGCAGCAGCGTATGCAGGGTCTTCAGTCGTCGTTCCGCCGAAGCCGCTCTTCGTAAACGGGCTGTAGACTGTAGCAGAGGCAGGCATGTATATAGCGGAGATGATAGGGCCTGTGTAGCCTTCATTAGTGGCTGTAGTGCGGCTCTCCGTGTTCTTCCACACGAAATCCTCACTGATAGCGAGCCACTTGTTGAGCTGATAGCGGCCGTTGTAGTGGAGCGCGAGGTTCTTGTTGAACGTATAGCGCAAGATACCCTCGTCATTGTCGTAGGCGAAGGAAAGGCGGTTGGTGAAGGTGTCGGAACCGGTATTGAGCGACACGTTGTGGCGCTGATAGAAGGCTGTGCGGAACACCTCGTCCATCCAGTTGGTGCGGGTAGTGGCTACCCAGGGGTTCTTCGTCACGTCCCAACCGTCTGGAAGGCTCATGCCGGCGTTAGCGTAAGAAATCTTGCGCATCTCTATCTCCTGCTGGGCGTTGAGCGGCTTGGGGAGATTCATGGCGTTGCGTATGCCGACCATGCCGTCGTAGGTGAGCGACGTGGCGCCTTTCTTGGCTTTCTTCGTCGTCACGAGCACTACGCCGCCGGCTCCCGACTGCGCGCCGTAGATGGCTGCGGAGGCTGCGTCCTTGAGGACGACAATGGATTCTATATCGTTAAGTGAGGATATGGGAGCACCGGGTACACCGTCGACAACCCAAAGGACATTGTCGCCGTTCTGCGAACCTTGACCGCGTATGACGATGTTTGGGGCTGACGTGGGGTCGCCGCCGTCGTTGGTGACAGTCACACCTGCAAGCTGACCCTGAAGCATTCCCTCTGTGGAGGTTACGGGGCGCACGGCAAGCTCGTCAACGTTGCTGACCACTCCGACTGCTGCCGAGAGGTCTTTCTTCTTTGTTGCGGTGCCGTAACCAATGGCAACAACCTCGTTGAGCATCTTGCTGTCCTCGGCGAGGACGATGGAGAGATCGCGGTTGGCTGTGCCCACCTTTATCTTTTGTGTTGTGTAGCCGATGTACGACACTTCAAGCGTACCGCCAGGCATCACCTGAAGAGCAAAATTGCCGTTGATATCAGTGATTGTGCCTGCCTTGCCGCCTATCATCTTGACGGAAGCTCCGATAACCGGCTCGCCATTGCTGTCCTTAACGACACCTTTGACGGAGATGCTGCCTTTCAATTGCTGTTGCGAAAGGACCTCGCTGTTTCTCGTGTAGGCTGTGCCTGCATAGGCTGAGGAGGAAAATGAAAGCATGGAACATGCTGCAACGCCCAAGACGCCATACATCATGCCATTTTTAGAAATACCTTTTCCCATTTGTTAGAGAATTTAAATTAATAATAGTAGTTGTCTGTTTTTCAAATGTAAAAGTGAGGAAGTGGTTAACATTTTAACTAATCCTTAGGTTTACCTTGCAAATTTAAATATAAATTAATAAATCAACAAGCAATTAAAGACATATTTTTACATACGCCCCAGTTTTTTAATGCTTTTGAAACAGCGGAATGAAGCTAAAAGGAAAAAAGAAACAGTAAAGAAACCTTTTTGAAACATCAAAAAAATGCCTCATAACTTTGCCGTGACAAATTAATATATTAACTTTGCAAACAGTAAGGCACACATTATATATTAGTGTGTGCACGGACAGACAACAACAACGTTTTATATAAAAACATATTTAACTATTATGGTAAACTACAAAGAATTGGGCTTGGTGAACACACGTGATATGTTCGCAAGAGCCATCAAGGGTGGTTATGCTATCCCTGCATTCAACTTCAACAACCTCGAGCAGCTTCAGGCTATCATCAAGGCTTCTTCAGAGCTGAAGTCACCGGTTATCCTTCAGGTTTCCAAAGGCGCCCGCAACTACGCCAACGAGACTCTTCTCCGCTACATGGCAGAGGGTGCTGTTGAGTACGCAAAGGAGCTTGGCTGCAAGCATCCTGAGATTGTTCTCCACCTCGACCATGGTGACAGCTTCGAGCTTTGCAAGAGCTGTGTAGACCTCGGCTTCTCTTCAGTGATGATCGACGGTTCTTCACTTCCCTACGAGGAGAACATCGCCCTCACAAAGAAGGTTGTTGACTACGCTCATCAGTTCGACGTAACTGTAGAGGGTGAGCTCGGTGTATTGGCAGGTGTTGAGGATGAGGTTTCTTCTGACGTATGCCACTATACAAAGCCTGAGGAGGTTATCGACTTCACAAGCCGCACAGGCGTTGACTCATTGGCTATCTCTATCGGTACTTCTCACGGTGCTTACAAGTTCACACCGGAGCAGTGCACACGCGACCCGAAGACCGGCAAGCTCGTTCCTCCTCCATTGGCATTCGACGTTCTCGACGAGATCATGCAGAAGCTCCCTGGCTTCCCAATCGTTCTCCACGGATCTTCTTCAGTTCCCCAGGAGTATGTTGACATGATCAACGAGTACGGTGGCAAGCTTCCTGACGCAGTTGGTATTCCTGAGGAGCAACTCCGCAAGGCTTCTAAGAGCGCTGTTTGCAAGATCAACATCGACTCTGACTCTCGTCTTGCCTTCACCGCTGCTGTTCGCAAGGTGTTCCACGACAAACCAGGCGAGTTCGACCCGCGTAAGTACTGCGGTCCTGCACGCGACCTCATGGAGCAGATGTACAAGCACAAGATTATCGACGTGCTCGGCTCTGACAACAAGCTCGCTCAGCTCGACTAATTTAGCGGCGTAGTTCGACTAACTTAGTGGATTAGTTCGACTAATTTAGTGGATTAACAATAACGCTATACAGCAACGCGCCCGAAACCTTCATTGGTTTCGGGCGCGATTTTTTTTAGAAACGGCAGTCTAACATCTGCCGATAATATGCTATTTCAACTTGCCGTATATATACCTTGCCAATCCATATACATACCGTCGGAAACCGGGCTGATAGGCAAGTATTCTGTCGAACCAGCCGAGATGCTTTCCTGCTTGTCTTACCACTATGCCCACATACACCATAGCAAACAGAGTTCCAATGCCTACGATATACCACTGCCAAGCACCGAAGAAGACATAGCAAAACACCACCGCCAAAAACACAAGCATCGTGTCAACGCATATCTTAACCTTCGGAAACTCCACTCCCGTAACCGTACTTATTGCCACGGGAAAACCTTCACCTGGCATCGTCACCGAACCGCAACGCACCTCCAAGGCTATACCTATGCCGAGAATGGTGCATCCTGCCACCTGAGAAATAATCTTTGCCGCCAATGTAGAAGGCACGAGCCATTCCGTAAGCAGCATGTTGAGATCGATGAGCGATCCGAAAACAAAGCCAACAAGCAACTGGAACAACTGTACAGCCTCAAACCGCCGCCGCAACACACATATCTGCCCCACAACAAGCACGCCATTCATTATATACGTGAACTGCCCTATCGTCAGTTCAGGCACGCCAAGCCCTCGCTTACCAGCCGTCTCAAACACATAAGGTAACGTGGATATAACACTCGCCCCGAGCATGGAGCGCACACACACTGCCACACCCAAAGTCATTACACAAAGCGAAACAAGCAACAAAACGTGTTGCCAAAGAAATGAAATTATCCTGTCTTTTTTATTCATACTGTATGCAAAGATAGTGAAAATCGATAGAAGAATGAAATGAATTCATTCATTTCTTATTCCGAGACGCCGACTATCTGAGCATATCTGAGCATATCAGGGAGCATATTTGAGAGCATGTTTGGGGCAATAGTAGCGTTATTTGACTTTTGACATACCTCTCCGGATAATCACAATTTGCGTTTTTTTGAGAAACTTGAACAAATATAAAAAACGACAATATAGGCAATAGAGACAGCGGAATAAATGTTGTCTACTATAGTCTATATTGTCGTTAAAAGGTTTATCTTAGCTAAAACGATATTTAGTGTTTAGCCGTAACTCCCTGCAGACGGGATTATCACTTCACGTCCATAATCTGCTTAGCGTTGGCATCGTCAGGACGGATCTGAAGAAGCTTAGCAGCCCATTCCTTAGCCTCTGCCTTCCTGTCATTCTGGATGTAGTGGACAGCGAGGTAGGTGTAGGCTGTGGCGAGCTTGTTCTGGTCGCTTGCACTCTTCTCTGCCTGTGCCTCAATTTTCTCTGCAAGAGCCTTGTAGTAAGGCAAGGCTACACCTTTCTTCACGTCAGGATCGCTTGCGTGCATGAAGTTGGCCTGCTTGTAAAGACCGTAAACAGCGGCATAGTCGAACTTCTCCGCCATCTTTCCATACACCTCAGCTGCCTTTACGAAAGCCGCCTTCTTGGCTGCCTCGTCAGTAGTGGACTCCGACTGTGCGAGATATATGTCAGCAAATGAGTCGTAGTCTTTGTAGGTGGCTGCGTCGCCGATGTCCTGAAGATACTGCTCGTAGGCAGCTACAGCCTCCTGGAACTTTCCTGCCTTCGTGTACACTCCCGAGATAAGCTTGTTGGCATCCTTATTGGATGCGTCAGCTTCAGACAGATGCTTGTAGTTAGCTACAGCTTCATCGTAACGACCAAGATTGGTGAGGGCGTCACCATAATAAGTGTAGTCATTTACGGTGTACTTGATGGTGTCAGAAGTATTGAAAAGCTTCTGACCGTAAGCAACTGCAGCATCATATTTCTTCAATTTGTCACTGCTGTAAAGACCGACACGGTTGAAAGAAGTGTACTTAGGATAGGTTTTCAAGCCTACCTCGCAAAGCTTCACTGCCTTGTCAAAGTCTTCGAGCACGTAGGCTGTAGAAGCGTAGTCCATAAGGATATAGTCCTCAAGAGTCGACGGATTCTGTACCTTGTCGTAGTAGGTCATGGCAGACTTCAACTGTCCGTTAGAGGCGTACATGTAGCCAGCTGCAGCATCAACTGGATAGTCGGGCTTTACAGTGCGCAACTTCTCAAGCATCGCAACAGCACCCTTCGGGTCTACCTTCTGATAAACACGTGCGTACTTCACGTAGGAAGTAGGGTTCTGTGGCTCGTAGAACGTGCCCTGCTCATAATAGCCTGCAGCCTTGCCGCCGTCGTCCTGAGCGGAAGCGATGTCGCCAAGCAAGATGTAAGGCTCAGCACTGTTCTTATTAAGCTTCATAGCCTGGTTGGCGATAAGCTCAGCCTGCTCATAGTTCTTGGCTGCCATGAAGGCACGACCGAGAGCAATAGTGGCAGCCAAGTCCTTCTTGTGGGCTTTCTGGAAATCCTTAACTTGAGCCTTTGTGGCGTTAACGTCGCCCTTGGCGTCTACAATAACTTTAGTAATGGCATCGATATCCGACTGTGATGTCTGTGCCATCGCCGGCATACTCATGCTGGCAAGCAGCAGTCCGGCTACGAGATATTTCTTTGTTTTCATAGTTCAATGCTGATTAAAATGTTCTTTGAAGCTATGACGCTTCGAGGAAACAATTGGTTTAAAAGTATTATAGCGAATTAATGGGTTATTAAATAATATTCACGTCTGTTTGCAATGGAAAGGCAAATTATGCGAAATTGCCGATGGAGAGAAACGCTTTGTTAGACTTCGCCCCGCAAAATTCTTCGCCTCACAGAATTCTTCGCCGGCAGAATCCGCCGCTCCTTAGAATCCGTCGCTTACCTGGACGTTACGGATTGTGATTTCTCCGCGCGTCGGGAGCAGGCCTGCCTTGAAGACAATGAGCTGTCCCTTGGGCTGCTCAATGAAATGGGCAAAGCCCCATGGCAAGCCGCGCTTCGGATCGTTGAGGAGAGCGTAGATTGTGCGCACGAACGGATAGCGACCGTTGAGCAGCCAAGCCTGATAGGGTTTCCAGGAGTTCATTGGAGTTGCCTTGTCGAGTTTGGAGACAGACATAACGGTGATGGCTTTGTTCCATGTAGTGTTAGTCGTGTCGCGCTTATCGTTGAGCCAGTTGCTGCCAATCACTCCTATAGCGTTCGGCGTGCGCGCCACGTAGTCAATCACATCCTTACTATTCTTGGCTGCGAAGACGTTCGGACTATTGATAGGCTTTCCTCCGAGAATGGAATCGCAGCAATAGCCAACAGCGCTCGACTTTCTATTGTCGAAGCAAACCCATATCTCTCCGAGTTTCGAACCTGGATTCACCTGGCTCCACTTTGTCTTCTTTCCCAAGAGAATGTTTTTCACGTCGTTCACCGTTATGCAGGAGTCGAGGTTGTGGTTGTTGCATATCAAAGCCATGCCGTCATAGGCAAGCTTCACCGACTCTGGAAGCATGTTCAAACCGTCCTTAATGTATGTGCGCTCCTTGGCTGTGAAGTCACGGGCAGTAATCGTGAGCCATACCTTCTGTTTCAAGAGCATGTTGATGCCGTCAATCTCATTAGTATAGATTGGCTTTAGCTTTGTGTTTGGACACTGCATCTGATAAACCTGAATAAGTTCGTCGATAATCGGACTGAAACTCTCGTCGCACGCAAAGCTTATCTCGCCCTGCGTGGTGGTGTCGGTTCGTCCGTCCTTACGTTTCTGCTCTCCGCAAGCAGCGAGGAGCACGACTGCCATCAGGAGAAGGATGGCGTATATCTTGTGTGTAATAGTCTTCATTTTTATGTATCTCTTAATTAGGTGCTTAATCTTCGCGGTATTATATAACTAAAGTATAATGAGTTGGGGGCTTTTATTCGATACAACCATCCATGAGCATCGGATCGAGCCGAATGTTCAAGGATGGTTGTTATGTTAATCCTACGATATACTCATGTAAGATGTTGGTTTGTTCAAAAAAGTTGCTTAACGTTGATAATGCATCCCGCTAAGGTAGCCAAAGCGTCAATTACTGGAGACGGAATGAAACCGGCACCTGATACTTAACGCGCACAGCTGAACCGTTCTGCTTACCAGGAGTCCAGCGAGGCATACCCTTAACAACGCGCATAGCCTCACGGTCAAGAGACGGGTCAACACCACGCATAACGTTAACGTCAGTGATGCTACCGTCACGCTCCACAACGAAGCCTACAACAACACGACCCTGTACGCCGTTCTCTGCAGCAACAGTCGGATAGTTGATGTTGTTCTTGAGGTAGTTCATGAGGGCTGCGTCGCCGCCCGGGAACATAGGCATCTGCTCAACGACGGTGAAGATTTTGGTTTCCTCAACATGCTTCGGAGGCTCCGGAGCAGCGATTTCTTCCTTAGCCTTGAGGACGGCACCGCCGACCTCATCGTTACCTTCAACAGTGAAGGCACCGACAGCCTTGTCGCTCTTCTGTACTTCGTCGAGCTTAATCTCGTCCTCTTCCTTAACTTCCTCGTCCTTCTTGATGACAGGAGCGGTGAACTTAACAGAAGACTTAACCTGCTCTACAACCTTTTCAGGCTCTTGCTTGATAACTTCCTTCTTCTCAACCTTAGCCTCTTTCTTCTTCTCTGTAAGCTTGGCAAGCTCGACGGCCTGAGTGTTCTCAACCTTCTTGTTTGCCTCAGCCATTCGCTGAAGTGTGAGTCCGAGGAAAAGGAGTACTGCAGCAAGGGCAACGATTACGAGGGACCAAATGTTACGCTTGGAAGTACCCTTACGCAACTTATAGGCTCCATATGCCTGGTTTCTGCCCTCAAACACGAGGTCAGTCCATTCATTGGATATCAAATCTATTTTTGACATTTCTTCGTCCTTTCTTTAATTATTAGTCATTACTTGACGCCCTTAGAAGCAAGAAGCTTGGCATCGTCGGGGTTAATCTTGTCAATGACGTATGTACCGATACTGCAGATAGTCATTTCGTCCAAAGCGTCAACCATGTTCTTGTAAGAAGCGCCATCAGTACACTTGATAATGATGGTCATCGTCGGCACCTTTCCAGTCTCAAGCTCACCCTTCTTGATCTTATTCAGCATTGCGTCGTAAACGCTGTCTGGATAAGCAGCAGGATTGGCGAGTCGCTTCTGGTCCAACTTGATCTTTGCAGCCATGATGTCGGCAACTGGAGTGGATCCGTCCTCCGTCACGTGCTTGATGAGCACTTCGCGGATGCCGTCCTTGCCCCAAGAAGTCTGCTTCAGGCAGTTGGGATCGTTGTAGTTAGGTATACCATCGACATGGTAGATCTTGTTGTCAGCACACACATAAATTGTGACTGTCTGAGAAGCTTTGGCCGCATTACGGTCCTTATCAGAGATGTTCTCATCGTTCGAAGGCATGGTCAAGTTCATAGTCTGAGGCTTAGCCAAAGACGTACAGAGCATGAAGAACGTGATAAGAAGCATCATCATGTCCACCATAGGCGTGAAGTCCACGCGGGTGTTCATTTTTTTCTGTCTGCTTGCTTTTTTCTTTGCCATGTCTTAATCCTCCGAATTTGATTTAAGTGAGGTAATGAGATAGTAACGGTTCTCGTTCATATCCTGGAGCTCCGACATCATCTTCTTGATGGTCTTGTACGGAGTGGATGCGTCAGCCTTGATGGCGAGCTTCATTTCCGAGCCGTTATTATCGCGAGCCATCTTAACCCAATCCTGGAACTGGCTCATCTTACCATTCACGCTATCCGTAGGTATACCCTTGGAAGCCTGAAATTCATTCAATTTGTCCTCAAGGTTCAAAGCTGAGCTAAGGTCCTGCATGTCAACACCGATGGTAGCCGCACCCTGTGCTGTCTCCATCTGCTTTTTGTTGAGCTGCACACCATACTGGTCAGCCATGCCCTGAACGAGTTCGCCCATCTTGCGGGGATTGTCCATACCCACAAAGATACGGCCTTCCTTGTCGCAGAGTACCGTCAAGACATTCTTCTCCGGCACCTTGATTTCGGATACCGAGCCCGGGGTAACGACCTTCACTGCCTCGTTCTTTGTGAATGTTGATGTCAACATGAAGAACGTAAGCAAGAGGACCATCACGTCGGACATAGGAGTCATATCTATGAAGACGTCCGCTTTCTTAACTTTTACTTTACCCATAATGATAAATGTTTTAAAGGGTTAGTAAAATTAAGCCTCGTCTGCGTGGTTTGCTTCGTATGTCTGAGCAATAGTGTAACCTACTTCGTCGAGAGCGTATGTCAGCTTGTCGATCTTGTTAGAATAGTAGTTGTAAGAAACTACAGCGAACCAAGATGTCAAGATACCTGATGCGGTATTCACGAGGGCCTCAGAAATACCTTCAGAGAGCTGGAGGGAGTCACCACCACCACCAGAAGCAAGAGCGGCGAATGAACGGATCATACCAACCACAGTACCGAAGAGGGCGGTAAGAGTACCGAGAGTAACGATAGTAGCAAGGATAGGCATGTTCATCTGGAGAGTAGGCATCTCGAGCTGAGTAGCCTCCTCGTGAGCCTGCTGGATCTTAGCCACCTTCTGTGCGCGCTTGAGGTTAGGAGTGTTCTCCATTTCCTTGTAAGCAGCGATAGAAGCGCCAACAACGTTGGCTACGCAACCCTGCTGCTTGTCGCAGATCTGCTGTGCCTTAGCCATGTCGCCTGCTGTGATAGCCTGCTTTACAGAGATAACGAACTTACCGAGAGAGCTCTTACCGAAAGCAGTGCGGAGAGCGAAGAAACGCTCGATAGAAAGTGCGATTACAGTGAAGAGCAATGTGATGATGACAGGAACGACAACACCACCTTTGTACACTGTACCAAGAAGGTTTCCGTCCTTAACCGGCTGTGTCGGGTCACCGTTTACGAAGTTCTCAGGGTTTCCAAGAACGAACTTGAAGAAACAAACAGCGAGAATGAAGCATACAACGATGATCCAAATCGCATCTCTAACTCCCTGGAATCCTGAAGACTTCTTCTTCGGACTCACTTTAGCTTGTGTAGTTGCCATAATTTTTGTAGAATTTAATAAGTTATTAATGGTTATAAAAATTTGTTTCTGTTTGGGTTGTTTTAGCTTCTGTCAATACACGGTATTTGGTATAATTGCAGGCATTGTCTGTGGTTTTGCCACTTATATATGGCAAAGTTAACAAATAATGGCAAATAATCAACTGAATACTTCGTGTTTAACATTTTTTTATTGAAGCTTAGCCAATGTTTCCTTGATTCGGCGCATTGCTTCGCGTATATTGTCGTCGCTTGTAGCGTAGCTCATGCGGAAGCATTCGGGGTCGCCGAAGGCGTCGCCTCCCACTGTTGCTACGTGTCCTTCTTCAAGAAGGAACATGGCGAGGTCGGTGGAGCCGGCGATAGTCTTGCCCTCGTAGCTCTTGCCGTAGAAGCTGGAGCATTTGGGGAAG
This sequence comes from Prevotella sp. UBA7594, assembly GCA_002490315.1. GTDB lineage: Bacteria > Bacteroidota > Bacteroidia > Bacteroidales > Bacteroidaceae > Prevotella. The sequence continues at coordinate 14,083 of DLKG01000089.1, forward strand.
AGATAGAAGGCTCCCTGCGGGCAGTTCACTTCAAGTCCAGGTATTTCCTTGGCGAGGCTAACGATGAGGTCGCGGCGACGCTCAAATGCCTTGCGCATCTCTTCTACACAGTCTTGCGACATGGTGTAGGCTGCTTCTGCTGCTTTTTGGCTTACGGAGCAAGGTCCTGAGGTGTATTGTCCCTGAAGTTTGTTGCATCCCTTTACGATCCATTCTGGTGCTGCTATGAATCCGATGCGCCAGCCTGTCATGGCGTATGCCTTGGATACGCCGTTTACGATGATGGTGCGCTCCTTCATGCCGGGGAACTGTGCGATGCTCTCGTGCTTGCCTATATAATTAATGTGTTCGTAGATTTCGTCGGCGAGCACGTACATTCCTTCATGTCGCTTGATGACTTCTGCGAGAGCTGCAAGTTCTTCCTTTGAATAGACGCTTCCAGTAGGGTTGCTCGGCGAGCAGAGGATGAGCATACGTGTCTTTGGAGTAATGGCAGCCTCAAGTTGCTCGGCTGTCATCTTGAAGTTCTGCTCAAAGCTTGCGTTGACAATGACGGGATTGCCTCCGGCGAGCTTCACCATCTGCGGATAGCTAACCCAGTAGGGCGCGGGAATTATCACTTCCTCACCGTCGTTGACGAGAGCCATGACGGTATTGCAGACGCTTTGTTTGGCGCCATTGGAGACAAGAATCTCTGATGTTGTGTACTCAAGACCATTCTCGTTCTTGAGTTTGTTGACGATTGCCTTGCGCAGGTCCATGTAGCCTGGAACTGGCGAATAGCGCGAGTAGTTCTCGTCGATAGCCTTCTTCGCCGCGGCTTTGATATGGTCGGGTGTGTTGAAGTCGGGTTCGCCAACGCTGAGGTTTATCACGTCGATGCCTTGTGCCTTCATTTCGCTGCTCTTCTGCGACATTGCGAGAGTCTGCGAAGGAGCGAGTCGATTAAGACGGTTTGATAATTCTGCCATTGTTTCGAGTATCTATCGTTTATTATTTCTTGCAAAATTAATTATAAAAATTGAGTTATGCGAAGTTTTTCCGAGGGAAATGAAATGAAAAGGATAAAAAAAATAAAAATGAAACAACTGCTTCGCTTGCTCAACGTGTGAGAAGTCGTAAAAAAAGTAAAAAGGTAAAAAGGTAAAAGGTAAAAAGGCAAAAAAAAGTAAAAAGATAAAAAGGTAAAAAGGTAAAAAGGTAAAAAGGCAAAAAAAGTAAAAAGATAAAAAGGTAAAAAGGTAAAAAAGTAAAAAAGTAAAAAGGTAAAAAGGTAAAAAGGTAAATTCCATTATCGGGGACGAGGACACAATAACTGGGAGAGGGGGCGCCCTCGCCCCCGACACGCCCAAAAGGGATTATCCATTCGCC
>DLKG01000072.1 GCA_002490315.1 Prevotella sp. UBA7594
TATTATAGCTCATTGTTTTTTGCTTTAAAAAACTCAGGGCGCGAGTGGCCCTCTCTTACAGTTTCTGAAACTCGGCGTAGATCTTGTCAGCCGTTTCCTTGAACTCCTCCTCGGAGAACGTCAGCTTCGGGTTGGAGAATATCATGTCCTTCTCCGACTGCATCGGCACGAGATGGATGTGGGCGTGGGGCACCTCAAGACCGAGCACTGCTTCGCCCACCTTGATGCAGGGGAAGGCGCGTTTGATGGCTGTTGCCACCTTCTTCGCAAACACCTGGAACTCGGCGATTTCGTCGTCGGGCATGTCGAAGATGTAGTCTACCTCACGGCGCGGGATGACCAGCGTGTGGCCCTTCACGAGAGGGTTGATGTCGAGGAAAGCGTAGAACTTGTCGTTCTCGGCGCATTTGTAGCTTGGTATTTCGCCAGCGGCGATCTTAGAGAAAATATCCATGATTGTTGATGTTTTTTAGAGTTGGTGAATGTTGTTTTGAATTTATGACTTTACAAAGTTACGAAAAACTATTGTGTCTGCAATGCAGGCGGGCAAAAAAGAGCACTCCGGCAGGCGGCTTGTCAGACGGCTCGCGTCTTCTCCTTGAGCCACAGGCGATGGTCGTCGTCGAGCAGCGGGGCGAGTCGCTCGTAGACCATGGCGTGATAGGCGTTGAGGCACTGGCGTTCTTCGTCGGTGAGCATGGAGAGGATGAGAGGACGCGTGTCGATGGGGCAGAGCGTGAGCGGCTCGAAGCGCAGGAAGCGTCCGAAGCCCGTTGTCACGTAGGGCACTGCGAGCAACGTGTTCTCTATGCGCACGCCAAACCTTCCTTCTATGTAGAGTCCCGGCTCGTCGGTGACGGTCATGCCTTCGACGATGGGTGCCGGGCGGTACTCCTGTCGTATTTGGTGGGGACCTTCGTGTACGCTCAGGTAGGAGCCGACGCCGTGGCCCGTGCCGTGCATGAAGTTCATTCCCTCGCGCCACATTGCCGTGCGTGCCACGGCGTCGAGTTGCGTGCCCGATGCGGAGCGCGGGAAGCAGAGGTTCTGGAGATTGAGATGACCCTTCAGCACCAGTGTGTAGACGCGCCGCTCGTAGTCGCTCACGGGGCCGAGAGCAATGGTGCGTGTGATGTCAGTGGTGGCGTCGAGATATTGTGCTCCGCTGTCGAGCAAGAGCAGACCCTCGGGCTTCAGCATAGCGTTGCTCTCAGGTGTCGGCTCGTAATGGACGATGGCGCCATGGTCGGCGTAGGCGGCGATGGTGTCGAAGGAGATGTCCTTGAAGAGGGGTTGTGCAGCGCGCCGACTGCGCAGCTCCTCGCTTGCCGAGAGTTCGCTGACGTTGCCCCCTGGCACTGCTTCCTCGAGCCATTTCAGAAACTCCACCATGGCGACACCGTCGCGCAGCATGGCATGACGGAAACCGTCGCGCTCCACGGCGTTCTTCACGGCCTTCATGGCAGGCACGGGCGACGCTGCTCGGAGCCGTTGGCATTTCATGCGAAGCGTTGAAAGCGTGCAGTTGGTGGTGGCGGGATCGACAAGAAGCGAGTAGCCGTCGTATTGACGCAGACCGTCGGCAATAGCATCATAGTCGGCGACGGCGACGTTATTGGCGTCCAGGTATGCCTTCACGTCAGGCGTGAGCTTGCTCTCCTTAGTGAAGAGCGTGGCGCTGTCGCTGCCTACGATGAGCCATGCCACGAAGACGGGAGTGCAGTGAACGTCGGAGCCACGCAGATTGAGCGTCCATGCGATGTCGTCGAGTTGCGTCATGAGCATTCCGTCGGCACCGAGGCGCAGTAGTTCATGGCGAAGGCGCGAGAGCTTGTCGGCAGTGGACTCGCCTGAGTATTCAATGGGGTGGAGCACGATGGGGTGGAGCGGCACGGGAGGACGGTCGGTCCAGACGCGGTTGAGGATGTCGAGATTGGTGCGCAGGCAGATGCCGCCCACAGCGCGTAGCTCGTCGGCAAGGGCTGCCGCCTCAGATGCGGCTACGCACATGCCGTCGATGCCTACCTCCGTCGGGTCATCGTCGCGCAGCTCGCGCGCAATCCATTGGGCTATTGTCGGCGTGCTCTCCATGCGCTCGCGCATCAGGCAAAACTCCGTGCCCCTAAGCTGTTGTTCGGCAGCAATGAAATAGCGCGAGTCGGTCCATAGGGCGGCGCTGTGGAGTGTCACCACGGCAGTGCCTGCCGAGCCGTCGAAGCCCGACACCCATTTGCGGCCCTCCCAGCGGCTGGGCACGTATTCGCTCATGTGTGGGTCGGAACTTGGGAAGATGAAAGCGGAGAGATGTTCGCGCCGCATCTCCTCGCGCAAGAGCGAGAGGCGTGTGGCGATGGTGGTGGTAGAGGTCATAATCCTTTGGTTTTGTAGTATTTCTCGGCAAGGGCGACGATGCTGTCGGGTATCATCCCGCTGACATCCTCGCCGCTTCGTATGCGCTCGCGCACCTCTGTGCTGCTGATGTCGTGCAGACCGGTGTCGTAGAGTCTCACGCCCTCGGGCAACGAGGCGGCGTCAATGGGCGACCCCGTGCGCGGATAGATGGCGATAGGGTAGTTGGCGATGATGTCGTCGGCATGAAACCAGCGGTCGAACACCGCCCAGTTGTCGGCACCTATGAGCAACGTGAACTCGTGCTCGGGGAAGTCGCGGCTCATGGACTGAAGCGTGTGCCACATGTAGGAGGGACGCGGCAAGCCGAACTCATAATCGCACGCCTTCAACTTAGGATATGGCGTGAGGGCGAGGCGCGTCATGTCGAGGCGCAGCCGGTCGGCGAGAAGGTCGGCCGACTGCTTGAGAGGGTTCTGCGGCGACACCACGAGCCACACCTCGTCGAGCGAGGCAAGTTCTGCCATGCTGTTGGCGATGGCGATGTGACCGTTGTGGATGGGGTTGAACGAACCGCCGTAGATGCCCGTGCGTATCTTTTGCATAGCCACGGGTGTGTTTGTTTCTTATTATTTGTTGATGAAATCCGTCACGATGGCGAGAGTCTCTGCTACGGCTTTCTCCAGGTCGTCGTTGACGACGACGCGGTCGAACCTGGACGCCTGCGACAGCTCAAACTCGGCGCGTGCTATGCGCTGGTTGATTACCTCAGGCGCGTCCGTGGCCCTGCCTTCGAGGCGCTTGCGCAGTTCCTCGATAGATGGCGGCTGGATGAAGACGCTGAGGGCGCGGTCGCCGTAGTACTCCTTGATGTTGCAGCCTCCCTTCACGTCGACGTCGAAAACGACGTTCTCTCCACGTGCAGCCTGCGTCTCCACCTGCTGCTTCAGTGTGCCGTAGAAGCGGTCCTTGTAGACTTCCTCGTATTCGAGAAACTCGCCGCGGCTGATGCGCTCGCGGAATTCCTCGGGAGTGATGAAAAAGTACTCCACACCGTTCTTCTCCGTGCCTCGTGGCGCGCGCGATGTGCATGATATGGAGAATGCCAAGTGCAGCTCAGGGTGCTGCATTAGGCGGCCTATGATTGTGCTTTTGCCGCTGCCCGATGGAGCGGAGAATATTATCAGTTTTCCCATTTGCGAATTTTGAATTTTGAATTACGAATTACGAATTAC
>DLKG01000079.1:0-5571 GCA_002490315.1 Prevotella sp. UBA7594
TTATTATAGCTCATTGTTTTTGAGTATTTCCTAATATGTTGAATTTATAGAAGTTAAAGAAGTTATAGAAGTTAGCACTCCCTTCGGTCGTTAGAAGTTAAAGCCATAACCTTGTTTATTCTTCCTTTTCCACAAAAGCATTTGGCTCTAACTTCTTTACCTTCTCTACCTTCTTTAACTTCTTTACCTTCTTTAAATTCTTTACCTTCTTATATTTACAGTTTCACTCTCACGCCCATCAGGAATGTGCGTCCATACTTGTATGTTCCGACGATGGTCTTGTCCTTAGTCTGTCCCTCATAATTGATGTTGCTCTCGTTCACCGTCTTCAGGTAGCGCTCTCGTTTTGCGTCGAGCAGGTTGTTGGCCTTAATGAATATTGACACTCCGCACGGAAACTTCTTCTCGGCACTCAGGTCGAGTCCGAACATCGCCTTGTCCCACTGGTCGGCATCCTTGAATGGCGACACGAGTGCTATCTTCGCGCCGGTGTATGAGGCTGCGAGTTGCGCGTTCCATCCGTAGTTGGTGTCCTTGTAGAGCAGCGAGATGTTGGCAGTGTGTGGAGCTTGGTTGACGAGCGGACGTGTCTGTTTGACTCCTGTGTTAAGTTCTGCCACGCCCGGCTTGTACTCGCGCTTCGAGGTGGTGATGGAAGAGTGCGTGTAGGTATAGTTGGCCTTCACTCCGAAGTGGCGTATGTATTTCACCACGTCAATCTCGAAACCATAGTTCTTGGCATTGCCGAGGTTGTCGGGCATATAGTAGGCATCGGAACTGCTGCCAAGCTGTCCGGTTGCCGAGACGAACACCTGCTCTATAGGATCCTGCAAGTACTTGTAGAACACTCCTGCCAGCACCTGCTCCGTAGCCGACGGGAACCACTCCCAGCGCAGGTCGATGTTGTCGATGCGTGCGCGTTTCAGGTTAGGGTTACCTTTCTCGTCATATTCCTCGCCCATGATGCGGTAAGGCACAATCTCGTAGAATCCCGGGCGGTTGATAGAGCGATAGTAGGACAGGCGCACGTTCATCTTCTTCGTCGGAGTCCACTTCAGCGATGCCGATGGCAGATAGTCCCAATAGCTCTGCTCGCCCACCTGTCCGTGGGTCTCGAATTTCTGCAGCATGGTGTAAATCTGGTTGGTGTGCTCGGCACGGAATCCGGCGTTAAGCTCTCCCCACTTGCTCTTGAGCGTCACCATTGCGTAGGCAGCGCCGATGTGCTCCTTCGAGTCGTAGTTGAGCTGCGATGCCTGCGAGTAGTGAGTGGTACAAGTCCAGTCGATGTCGGCAAACTGGTCGAAGCCGTTGCCGTTGAGAGTCTGCGAGATGTTGGCAGGGTTGAAAGCATAAGAGTAGTAGCGGTTGCTGCGTTCCTTGCGGCGGTACTGTGCTCCAGTCTTCCACTGTGCGTCGATGCCGTGGGCGAAGTGGGTGTCGTATGTGAGGTTGATGTAGCCAGCCCAGTCCTTGTCGGTGTTGTGCTGGAATCGTCGCTCCATGTTCTTTGGCTGCGTCTTCAGAATGTTCTTGTCAGCCGACCACAGCGAACCGTCGATGCCGTCGGCAGCGTCCACCTTGTTGGTCAGCGTGAGATACGTGCGGTCGGGATCCTCCTCCTTTGCCTGCGAGAAGATTCCTGCCCAGTCGACGGTGAAGTCGTGCGTCAGATGGTGCGTGCCTTTCAGATGTGTGGCGAATATGCTCTGTGTCTGCGACAGCGAGCGAGTCTCGTCATCCTCTGTATACGACGACGAACTGAGATACTCGGTGCTTATCGAACTGTTGTAGCGCACGCCCTTTGAGTTGGTGCGCACATACATGTTGTACCATTCAATCTTGTTGTCTGCGAGCTGCAGGTCAATCTTGGCGTGCGCTCCTGCAGTAAGGTCGTGCGTGGAATAGAGACGGTGTTGGAGCGACGAGATGTACATCGCCTGTTCGCCGTAAGCCATCTTCACCGAGTTGTAGGTGCGCTCCGTTCCGCGAAACATGTTCTGCACGCTTCCGGCAAGCATCACTCCGATGCGGTCTTTCCAGAAGCGGTTGCCTACCGACAGACCGCCGATGAAGTTGGGTGCTGGCATGGAGTGGCTTGTTATCAGTGTCGGACCGTTGCGGAAGTCGCTGTTCTCTGCCTTGTAGTTTGGGCCGAAAGCCTCGTAGGGCGCCTTGTGGGTGTAGTCGCTGCGGTTGGAGGTGAGATAGTCGTGGTTGCCGCTCCAGAAGTAGTCGCTCATGCCCACGGCGGCGTTGGCCTGTAACTGGAAGTGCGACGGCGCGTCCTTCATCACCATGTCCACCACGCCACCTGCGGCATCGCCCTCCATGTCGGCAGTGAGCGACTTCGACACGACGAGCCGGTCCATGAGGTCAGCGGGGAAGAGGTTGAGCGGAATGTAGCGGTTCTTGTCGTCGGGACTCGGAATCTTCACCCCGTTGACAAGCGTGTAGTTGTAGCGTTTGTCCATGCCACGCAGTATGGCGTAGGAAGCCTCGCCCGAAGCGTCGCGCTCCATCGTGACGCCCGACACGCGCTGCAGCACGCTCGCCACGTTGACATCGGGCGAGAGCTGTATGCTCTGTTGGCTCATCACGTTGAGCACGTTGCCGGCAGTCTTTTCCATGTCGATGGCGCTACGGTCGGAATGATATTCCTTGTGGCCCTTGATGACGACCTCGCCTATTTGTTGCAAGTCCTCATCCAGACCGATGGTGACAACACCATTGGCAGACACCTCAACCGGCAGCTCACGCGTCTTGTACGACACGTAGCTCACGATGAGCGTGTAGCGGCCTTTATCGGGCAGTTCGCTGAGTTTGAACGAGCCGTCAAGACCGGTTGTGGTCTTGATGTTGGGCAGTTCCTTTACCTCTATTACTGAGCCTATAAGCGGCTCGCCCGTGCGGTTGTCCTTGACAATGCCGTCGAGCGTGTGGGCTGAGACGGATGTCGCGGCAAGCAAGGCAGCACTGATAAAAATCTTTCTCATTTCTATTTGTTTCTTTCGATGGTATGGATTGTGTTGCCGTCCTTGTCGATCATGTACATGTGGAGTTGCTTCTTTGTGGCGGAGATAATTGAGAATCCGTCTGCCGGCGAGCAGAACACGGTGCCCTCTGTTTTCTTCACAGGGCGTGCGAGCGATGCGGATGTGTTGACCACATAGTCGATGTTGTCGCCATTCATGCGTATGTGCTGGAAGTTGTGTATGTGTCCGCAGGCGTAAATCGCCACGTTGTTGTATTTGTGGAGTATGGGCATGACGTATTTCTGCATGTCGGTGCGCTCATACTCTGCCTTTGTGGTGTAGGCATATATAGGATGATGACCAACAACAATTACCCAGTCCTCCTTTGCTGAGGCGAGTGTGTGGTCGAGCCAGTCGAGCTGTGCCTGCGGGTCTTGCTTGCATGCGTCGGGATACTTTTCTTTGTTCTCGCGGTAGCGGTCGATGAGCGGAGTGGTGTCGAGGAAAACGACGCGCACAGTTGTTCCCTTACTGTTGAACACCTTTGTATAGTAGCGTGCAGGCATCACCCAGCGGCGGCTCACCTTACCATAGTCGAGCACGGCCTGCGTGTTGCCACGATACTCATGGTTGCCGAGCACAGGAAACCAGTCGAGCATCAGTTCTGGATGCGAGTACACCTGTTCGAAATTGGTCATCCACAATGGGTCGTTGACAGATGCCACGCCGTTGAAGTGGTGTATGTCGCCCACGGCGAGCACACATTCCATACCCGTAGTTTCTGCCATCTTGCCCATAAGTTCGGCAATGGGCTTCTGGTCGTAGTAGCCGTTGCGTCCGAGGTCGTTGGCCATGTAGAGCGTCACGTCGCCTTTAAGCTTTTTCCATTCTGTAGGGTTTTGTGCCTGCAAGTGCAAGCCTCCGAGCAGCATCAGCAGTGCTGCGAAAAAGGCAACGAAACGGTTGCCCGACATTTTTGTCCTTGTCATCTTGAAAACTTAAAATTATTGTAATGTATTTGTTTACGAGTGCAAAATTACACGTGGAATATGACAAATACATTACAGCAATTTTAAGAAACCACTATATTACACGGAACATATTTATAAGTAAGTGTACAAAATTATCGATACAAAGGGATGTGTCAAAACTCGCAAATTGAAATTATCCGTGGCGGAGGTCTCTGACCTCCGCAGAAAGTAAAGATTGCTAATATATAAATTAATTATGGCTGCTGCGGAGACCGGAGACCTCCGCCACGGCTAAAGTTGTTTTATATTTTATAAAGATAAAAAGAAGACCATAAGGTTTATGCAGGCAATATAACTGGCAATATCGGGGGCGAGACGCCCCCTCTCCCAGTTATTCAATAACCCAGTCAATGTCCATCATTTTGTCCTCCACGCTGAAGTTTATCCATACCTTTGTCACAGGCTTGCCCGACAAGGCGAAGCGCGAGGCATAATCGTTGAGGCTTATTTGGCGCATGGCGGTGGCGGCATCCTTGTTGAGTTTCAGCTCAAGGATGTACAGCCGCGTGTGGGTGAGCATCACTATGTCTACACTGCCTTTGGGCGTGTGCACCTCCACGTCGACGAGGAAATGCGTGAGCAGGGTGAAGATGATGAACAGCACCTGCTGGTAGTATAAAATATTCGAGAAGACCCAAACCATGAAAATCTTAATATCAATCAAGTCGCCAAACATTGCCAATAAGCCTAATTATGAGTAACTTTGCAGCGATGAAACAATTAGTAATAACGACAAAACGCATATAGAATATTTATGACAAAGGCATTGTTTTTCGATGTTGACGGCACACTCGTCAGTTTCAATACCCACCATATACCAGAATCGACAATCAAGGCGTTGCAGGAGGCACGCGCACGGGGTGTGAAGATATTCACCTCAACAGGACGTCCGCGCCAACTGCTCGACAACATTCCCGAGGTGGAGCCGCTCATGGACGGCTACATTCTCGCCACCGGTGCACTGTGCATATATGGCGACCATGTAGTGCGCGAGGATCTCATTCCGCGCGACGAGGCTATCTCCTTGGTCGACTTCTGCCGCGAGCGCGGGTTGTCGGCTGTGGTCGTGGGCAAGGAGGACATACAGATTGTCAACCGCGACGAGAAGTTTGAGAACATCTTCCGCAACATGCTCAACGTGAAGTACAACAAGTTTGATGTGCCCGTTGAGGAGGTCATCAACCAGGGCGTGCTGCAGATTACGCCGTTCATTACCGAGGAGGACGAACCGCACATCCTACCCAAGATGAAGGGTTGTACGTCGTCGCGCTGGTACCCGGCGTTCTGCGATGTCACGGCAGCCTCTGCCGACAAGGCTAACGGCATTCGCGCCATTGCCGAATATATGGGCATCGACGTGAGCGAGACAATGGCTTTCGGCGACGGCGGCAACGACATGTCTATGCTACGTGCCGCCGGCACTGGCGTGGCTATGGGCAACGCTATCGACACGGTGAAGGCGCATGCCGACTACATTACGACTTCTGTTGACGAGGACGGCATCGCTAACGCACTTCTCCACTTCGGCATCATATAATGGAGAAGTTGACAAGTTGACGAGTAAA
>DLKG01000079.1:5636-7214 GCA_002490315.1 Prevotella sp. UBA7594
TTGTTTACTCGTCAACTTGTCTACTCGCTTACTGCCAGCATGTCGAAGACATACGAAACTTCAATAATACAACAGGAGCGTGTGTCATTAATAGCCATATATCAAAAAAAATGTGGCACAGCTCTCAACGAGTTGTGCCACATTCTTATGTTTAACTTTAAAAATAATTTTCGTAATCAATGAAGATTCTCACGAGCCTTCATGGCTACCTGTTAAACAATCGTTAAATTTACCTTAAACCTAATAACTAAAAACCTAAATCTATTACTACTAACCTAAACAATCTATTAACCTTTTGACGATGCAAAGGTAGTAAGTTTTTCTGTGTTCGCAAACAATCTTGCAACAAATTGAATTACAATGCTCGTTTTCTTGACATAAAACAAGTAAGCAATAATGGGGAGGCAGTTTTTTTCCGCCTCCCCATTGCTTTATTCGACTCTTGTGAGTTGCTTTATCAGACTTTTGTGAGTTGCTTTATCAGACTTTTGTGAGCAAAAGTCTTGAGCTGACTACACGTATGTTTCAAGGAACTTCACCGTACCTTCAATCTTGAGCGTCTCCGTCGTGGCTGGCACGAGAATGCTCTCGCCGGCGCGGAAAGAAGTGACGTTGCCCTCATTGTCGGTGATGGTTGCCTCGCCCTTGAGGCCGATGAGGATTACGAAGCTGTCGAGCTCTGAGTGGTCGATAGTCATCGGCTCGTTAAGGTCGTAGACAGCAGTATTGAAGTAAGGACACTGCACGAGGCTTACGCCCTGATTCTTCTGCGGTGTGTACTCCGTGCGGTAATTGCTCTCCACGTTGTAGTTGATGCACTCGGCAGCCTGCTTTGTATGGAGCTCGCGGTAGTTGCCGTTCTTGTCCTTACGCTTAAAGTCGTAGATGCGATAGGTGACGTCGCTCGTCTGCTGAATCTCGGCGAGGAAGCAGCCCGTGCCGATGGCATGTATGCGACCTGCGGGAAGGAAGAAACAGTCGCCTTCCTTGACATCATAGCGTGAGATGGCGTTGAGGATGGTATCGTTCTCCACCATTTCTGCATACTGCGCAGGAGTGATGTGCTCCTTAAGTCCGCAAAGCAGCGTGGCGTCCTTGTCAGAGTCGAGCAGATACCACATCTCTGTCTTGCCGCGCTCCTTGCCCTGACGCTTTGCTATCTCGTCGGTGGGATGCACCTGGATGGAAAGATCCTGGCGAGCGTCGATGAACTTTATCAGAAGCGGGAACTCATTGCCGAAGCGCTCATAGTTGGCTTTGCCTACAAGACGTTCCTGCAGCTGAGCCACAACCTCATTGAGCTTCTTGCCTGCAAACTCGCCGTTGGCAACAACCGTCTCGTTGCCCGGCACTCCAGAAATCTCCCAACTCTCTCCAACGTTCTCCTGGCTGACGTTGAGATGTTTGAACGGAATGATTTTCTCACCGCCCCAAATCGTCGATTTGAGCAGCGCGTTAAACTTAATTGGTTCCATAATTATTTTGTTTTAATAGTGATAAGACATTCTAAGCCTTCATAAGCCCTTCTTAGCATTTTGTAGCCTTAGGGAAAATTCCAAACTCCTAATTCCTAACTCC
>DLKG01000082.1:0-713 GCA_002490315.1 Prevotella sp. UBA7594
AGGTCTTATAGGTCTTATAGGACTTATTGGTCTTATAGGACTTATAGGTCATATAAGACTTATACGACTTAATGTTAAACTGAGTCATATGACTCTTATATGACCTATATTTTTTAGCGCTTCTTCCTCCATTCCATTCTTGCCTTATACATTTCTTCTTTTATTCCTCCATTCTTCACAAAATCTTGTTTTAATCTGTCTATGAGGCGGCGTAACAAGTCATGGGTCTGGTGGATTAGGGTTATGGCAAGGTTGGCTATAACTTCATCATTACGTGTCTTTATGGCTTCGCGATAGTAAGCACTGTCATTGTGCTTCTTGCATACCTCTCTTGTCTGTATTGCCTTTGGATGGTCTGAAGCCCATATGGAAAGATTACGGCAACGTAGATAGTCTTCATAGTCGAGCAGTAACTCGTCGAGGCTTGCTCTTGCCACATTCACAAGTTTCAATTCCATTTCTCTTGACGTGGTGCTTGCCGAACTTCCTTCAGCTATGTTTTGCTTGCCAGAACGGGCGGCCTGTATCATCTGGTCTATTGTGCGGTCATGAGGGTCAAGGTATTTGTGGGCAAAATAATAGGTCACATCATACACACATTCCGCTTTCTGATAAGCAATTAATTGGCGGAAATTGCCTCTTTGAGGAAGAAAAGAATTTGGCATAGGAGTAGTTTTTTTTATTATATGGCGTATAGGTCTTATAGGTCTTAT
>DLKG01000082.1:844-5461 GCA_002490315.1 Prevotella sp. UBA7594
ATAAGTCTTATAGGTCTTATAAGTCCTATACGTCTTATTCTTTATTATAATTCTTTAGAAGAACTTTATCTGCTCGCCTTTCAGTTCGCTGAGCAGCATATTTGCAAGACGTGAGGTGCCGAGACGGAACCACTTGTTGGTGAGCCATTTCTCGCCCAGAACCTCTTTTACGATGGTGTAGTAGATAATTGCATCCATCACGCTGTTGATGCCGCCAGCGGGCTTAAAACCTATCTGTATGCCCGTTTCATCGTAGTATTCCTTGATGGCCTGGCACATCACGTAGGCAGCTTCGGGCGTTGCTGCAGGCTCGAGCTTTCCGGTGGACGTCTTTATATAATCTGCACCTGCGTACATTGAGAGGATGGAAGCCTTCTTGATGTTGGACGCTGTCTTAATGGCGCCAGTCTCAAGGATGACCTTCATAGGTACCTCTTCTCCGCAGGCAGCCTTCAGCTCGGCGATGTCGTCGCACACTCCCTCGTAGTCGCCGGAGAGGAACTTGCCAACCGGCATGACGATGTCGATCTCGGTAGCACCGTCGGCAACGGCAAGCGATGTTTCGGCAATCTTTACCTCAATACGAGCCTGAGAAGAGGGGAACGAACCGCTCACGCAAGCAATCTCCACGCCGTCTACCTCGAGCGATTCAGCCACGGTCTTGGCAAAACACGGATAGACGCAGATTGTAGCCACGTGGGGCAGGTCGGGATACTCGTTGTCGAAGTCGTTGACACGCTCTGTGAAGGCGAGCACGCTTGTTTCAGAGTCGGTGGTCTTCAGTGTTGTCAACTCAATGCTACCGAAGAGGAAACGCTTCACGTCCATATTGTCGTTCTCGGGCACCTTCTCGGCGATGATCTTGTGCACGGCGTCGCGCACTGTCTGGTCGTCGATGTTGGTGTTGTACTTGGCGAGTGCCTCTTCATACTTGCTCGGCTTCTGCTGAGCTTTTTGCTTCTCCTGGTCGTTCAGGATGATGTCTTTGATGATTCCCATAATTCTTTATTTGGTTTTTTGGATAAGCCTTACTGAGGCTTCTTAGCCCTCTAAGCCTTAAGCCTTCTTGAGGCTTTTGTAAGTTATGATTATTTATTTGTTAGTTTCGGGTTGTTGCGATGGCGATCCTTGTCGCGGCGTGTCTTCTTCTCTATGCTTTTTTCGAGAGCTTTGGTAAGGTCGACGCCGGTCTGGTTGGCGAGAGCGATGAGCACCCAAAGGATGTCTGCCATCTCTTCCGAGGGGTCTTGGTTTTCGCCCTCTTTGAAACTCTGGTCGCCGTAGCGGCGCGCCATAATGCGTGCGAGCTCGCCCACTTCTTCGGTGAGGCAAGCCATGTTGGTCAGTTCGGAGAAGTAACGCACGCCATACTCCTTTATCCAGCGGTCAACCGCCTCTTGTGCTTCCTTTATAGTCATAATATTCCGAGTTTTTCGAGTGCTGCCCATATGCATATTGCCACGATGAAAATGAAATATGCTGTGCTGGCGATGTATGCCGCGCGTTTTCCGCTGCCTTTGTATTTGGCTCGTTGTTCACTCCAATTGAAAAGGCTGCTGCCTAGAAGACCAATTATAACCAATGTGTAGCTTAGGTTGTCGACAACTGAATTGTGAATGTCAAGGTGGTTTTTAGCCATAATTCCAATTACACCGATGAATAGTGAGGTGGTCATGAGATTCCTCAGAAATCGTTTGCTCATATCGTGAATTTTGATTTTCCTTTGGACAGAGGTTATAGACTTTTTGCTGCCGTTTACTCCTTGTTCTTCGTGTCCATGCATATTGTCACAGGACCGTCGTTGAGCAATTCCACCTTCATGTCGGCACCGAATTCGCCCGTGCCCACCGGTCGGCCGAGCGCATCGGACAGCTTGCGGCAGAACTCCTCGTAGAGTGGAATGGAAATTTCGTGCTTGGCGGCACGAAACCACGACGGACGATTGCCCTTCTTGTAGGACGCATAGAGAGTGAATTGACTAACGACCAGCGCTTCGCCCTGGACATCGAGGATTGAGCGATTCATAACGCCGTTCTCATCGTCGAACACGCGTAAGGCAGCCACCTTCTTCACGAGCCAGTCTACGTCCTCGGACGTGTCGGATTCTTCAACGCCAAGGAGTAGTAGGAAGCCCTTGCCGATGGCAGACTTTACTGTGCCGTCTATGGTGACGGATGCGTGCTGTACACGCTGTATTACTGTTCTCATATAGTTTTGTTGATTATTCAATCTACAAAGATATTATAAAAAAACGAGATGCGCAACAATAACTGGGAGAGGGGGCGCCCTCGCCCCCGATTTAGCGAGATAGTTGACTTCCTCGCCCCCGATTTAGCGAGATAGTTGACTCCCTCGCCCCCGATTTAGCGAGATAGTTGACTCCCTCGCCCCACGATTTAACAGAGACAGTTGACTCCCTCGCCCCCGATTACTGTAAGTATGTGTCCAGAATTATCTTTATATATGAGCGGTAATTTGTAGAATGAGGTTTTTCGTTTTTTTTCTCCATATTAGCTATACATATTCTTTATGTCGGGGGCGAGGGCGCCCCCTCTCCCAGTTATGCGGGCGTCTTCTTTTCCCGTTATGTGGAAGCCTTTGCTTTCCATGTTATGCGAAGTGCTCTGTTATGAGCTTAGCCTTGGCTGCTCCGATGGCATCGGTTAAATCCTTGAGCGAAGCCTCTCGTATGCGCTTAACGCTCTTGAATGTCTTGAGAAGTGCGTCGCGTGTTTTTGGGCCTATGCCTGGAATGTCGTCGAGTTCGCTATGGAGTGCGTGTTTGGAGCGTTTGTCGCGATGGAATTGTATGGCGTAGCGGTGTACCTCGTCCTGTATCTGCGTCAGAACATGGAAAAGTTCGGAGTCGGTCTTCAGAGCGATGGTCTTTGGCGGGTTGCCGAAAAGCAATTCGTTTGTACGGTGGCGGTCGTCCTTGGCAAGTCCGGCGATAGGAATGTGCAGTCCAAGTTCTCCTTCAATGACCTCTCGCACGACACTCATCTGGCCCAATCCACCGTCGGTGATGATTAGGTCGGGTAGGGCAGTATGCTCCTCCATCATGCGCGAGTAGCGTCGGCGCACCACCTCTTGCATTGATGCGTAGTCGTCGGGGCCAACGACGGTCTTGATGTTGTACTTGCGGTAATCCTTTTTCGATGGTTTCATACCCTTGAAAACGATGCAGCCTGCTACAGCGTCAGTGCCCGAGATGTTGGAGTTGTCGAAACATTCTATCTGATAAGGTAGCTTCTCAAGCTGCAATTTCTGCTGAAGTTCTTTCATAAGACGCGTCTGTTTCTGCTCTGGATTGAGCTTTTCAGCTTGCTTCAACCGGTCGAACTTATACTGCTTGCAGTTCATCTCGCCAAGTTCTATGAGATGCTTCTTGTCGCCACGTTGTGGTACGAAGAACTTTGCCTCGCTTAATTCCCAGTCCATCTCAAACGGCACGATTATTTCTTTCGCCTTGCTTTGAAATCTCTCGCGTATATCCGGAATGGCTGTAAGCAAAAGTTCGCGGTCGGATTCATCGAGCTTACGCTTGTACTCAAACGTAAAACTTTGGTTCACGGAGCCGTTCTTCACATGGATGTAGTTGATGAACGCCGTGCGGTTGAGGTCGTCATCGGCGATAGTGAAGACGTCAACGTCTGTAATGGTGTGGCTCACAACCTCGCTCTTAGCGCAGAAATTCTCGATGAGCAGATACTTTTGTTTCAATTCTTCCGCTTCTTCAAACTTCAATTCGGCAGCTTTCTTCTGCATTTCCTCGTAGACATGTTGCGAGAGTTCACGCGTGTTTCCCCTCAGAATTTCACGAGCCTGTGCGATGGAAGCTTGGTAATCTTCCAACGATTGCTTGCCGCAACATGGAGCCTTGCAGTTGTGTATGTGGTATTCGAGGCAAGGCTTGTACTTTCCTTGCTCAATGCCTTCCTTTGTTATTGGCTGCCGGCAGGTGCGCGGTTTGTAGAGTTTGTGGATAAGTTCGAGCACGGCAAACATACTGCCTGTATGGGAATAGGGACCGAAGAACGTGCCAAAACGCTTGTTGATTTGCCTTGTCTTGAATACGCGCGGCAGATATTCGTTGGTGATGCAGATGCTCGGGTATGTCTTGCCGTCCTTGAGTAGTACGTTGTAACGAGGGTTGTACTTTTTAATAAGACTATTCTCCAGGAGCAGCGCGTCCTCCTCCGTGTTCACTACCGTATAGCTTATGTCTTCAATCTTCGACACAAGCACTTTTGTCTTGAACCTGTCAACCTCCTTATGAAAATAGCTCGACACGCGTTGCTTTAGACGCTTCGCCTTGCCAACATATATAATAGTGTGTGAGGCGTCATAAAATTGATAGCTGCCTGGCTTGTCTGGCATGTTTAGTACGATGTTCTTTAATCGCTCAATGCGCTTGGCGTTTTCTTCTTTTGTCATGTCTTTTGCTTATGGATATGTATGCCTGTACTACCTGTAAGTGCTTTGAAACTAAGTGTTTTGCCCTGTCTTGTTTCACGTGGAACTACAACCTGTTATGCTTTCCTTACTTATTCGTATTGATGGAGGCTTGCGTTTATTATTAGATACGTTTCCTTTATAACTGGGAGAGGAGGCTTC
>DLKG01000082.1:5538-17764 GCA_002490315.1 Prevotella sp. UBA7594
GAAGCCTCCTCTCCCAGTTATTATTGACAAGTTTTATATTCCTATTTGAAGACCCCGTCTTTATTTGCTTCCTATATAAAAAACCTGTCTTCCTGTCAGAAAGAATAAGTATTCCTGTCAGAAGACCATGTCTTCCTTTCTTCCTGTCAAAAGAAACCTGCCTTCCTGTCAAAGAAGAGCCTGTCTCTTTGTATATCTTCTCTTACTAATTACTGGTCTTTTTATTACCAGAATTTCCCGCTGAACTTAAATCTTTATAAGCGACGTAATCTCGATGTCATCGTCGAAACCATTTCGTCCGTTGAGACCTTCGTTTACAAGCTCGATGATGAAGTTCGCGTAAACCTTCTTTGGATGGAACTTCTTTACAAGATTGCAGGCTGCCTTCATTGTTCCGCCTGTGGCAAGCAAATCGTCGTGGAGGAGAATTACGTCATTCTCATCGATTGCATCCTTATGGATCTCGATAGTGTCCTTGCCATATTCCTTTGCGTAGCTCTCCTGTACTGTGTCGCATGGAAGTTTGCCGGGCTTGCGGCAAAGTACAACACCAGCACCTAAGCGCAATGCAAGAGCAGATGACATTACGAAACCGCGTGACTCGATGCCTACGATTTTTGTGATGCCCTTGTCCTTATAGAGCTCGTACATCTCATCGCAAATCTCCTTTAAACAAGCGTTGTTCTTGAAGAGTGTTGTAACATCGCGGAAGTTTACTCCCTTCTTTGGCCAATCTGGTATGCAACGCAGATTGTCAAGCAATAATTTGTTGTTCATTTTCAGTTGTTTATTGTATTTGTATTATTGTTTTTGTTTCACGTGAAACGACGCTCTACCTGTGCATTAAAACCAACAGCACGTTGATGTCGCTTGGCGACACTCCCGGGATGCGCGATGCCTGTCCGAGAGTCTCCGGATTGATGCGCGTTAGTTTCTGACGACCTTCTGTCGATATCTCATGTAGAGAACTGTAGTCGAAGTGGCCTTTGATGCGTATGTCTTCAAGTCGATGCATCTTGTCGGCAACGAGTCGCTCACGTTTTATGTATCCGTCGTATTTAATCAGTACTTCTGCAGCTTCGACGATTTCCTCTTTGCGTGGGTCATTTGTGTCAAGGGCTTCGTGAAGGGTGGGGATGACTGTTGCGAGTTGTGTGAGGTTGAGTTGTGGACGCGCTACAAGATTCGCTATTGTTGAGCCAAACTGTAATGGTGTCGTACCGAAAGATTCGAGAGCGGTGTTGATGTCGCTTGGCTTCACCTTTGTCGTGTTGCAATAGTCAATGATGCGCTCCGCTTCCGCTTTCTTTCTCAGCCAATGGTCGTAACGCTCACGTGAGGCGAGTCCGAGTTTGTATGCCTTTTCCGTCAGGCGAGCGTCTGCATTGTCTTGGCGGAGCAGTATGCGGTATTCAGCGCGTGAAGTGAACATGCGGTAAGGTTCGTCCACTCCCTTCGTCGTAAGGTCGTCGATAAGCACACCAATATAACCTTCGTCGCGTTTCATGATGAATGGCTCACTGCCACCGCACAGCAAGGCTGCGTTGATGCCTGCCATTGTTCCCTGTCCGCCAGCCTCCTCATATCCTGTAGTGCCGTTCACTTGTCCTGCGAAGAACAGTCCTTTTACAATCTTTGACTCCAATGACGGCTTTAGTTGCGTCGGGTCAAAGTAGTCGTACTCGATGGCATAGCCGGGGCGATACACTTTTATATCTCTGAAGGCAGGAATCTTCTTCAACGCTGCGAGTTGCACGTCCATTGGCATTGACGAAGAAAATCCGTTAAGGTACATCTCATTTGTGTCCTCGCCCTCCGGTTCAAGAAAGAGCGGATGCTGCTCCTTGTCGGGGAATGTTACGAGTTTTGTCTCAATGGAAGGGCAGTAGCGTGGACCCGTTGATTGGATTTGTCCGTTGTAGAGTGGGGAATCGGCAATGGCGGCGCGCAATGTGTCGTGCACCTCCTTGTTAGTATAAGTAGTCCAGCATGGAAGTTGTTTCAGATGTCGTGGAGCTGTCATATATGAAAAGCCGTGGAAGTCGCTTTCGCCCGGCTGTTCCTCCATGTCTTCGAAGTGAACGCTACGGCGGTCGATGCGCACCGGTGTGCCTGTCTTCATGCGTGCTGCCGTGATGCCGTGGCGTGTGATGCTCTCTGTGAAATGCAGCACGGCAGGTTCAGCACATCTGCCACCTGGCACTTTATTCCTTCCAATATGCATGAGGCCGTTAAGAAAAGTGCCGGCTGTGATGACCACGGCTTTGGCATGGAAAGTCACGCCCCATATTGTCTTCACGCCAGTTACTTCACCATTCTCGACGAGTAGCTCTGTTGCCTCGTCTTGCCAAATATCGAGTCCGTCCACGCGGTCGAGGCGCGTGCGCCACTCCCAAATGAATTTGCCACGGTCGCACTGCGCCCTTGGACTCCATACGGCAGGTCCCTTGCCTCGGTTGAGCATCCGGAACTGTATGGACGTGGCGTCCGTCACGAGTCCCATCTCGCCACCCAACGCGTCGATTTCGCGCACAATCTGTCCCTTGGCAATGCCGCCAACGGCAGGGTTGCAGCTCATCTGTCCTATCTTGTTCATGTCCATCGTCACGAGGCACGTCTTTGCGCCCATGCGGGCAGCCGCCGAGGCAGCCTCGCATCCGGCGTGTCCGCCGCCGATGACGATAACGTCGTAGTTGAAATTCATATACTATGTTGCTTTAGTAAAGGCGCGCAAAAATGTAAGACTACAACTTCATCCGTGTCGGAGGTCTCCGGCCTCCGCGGCAGTTAGAAAATTCAGAAGTCATTTCCTTGTTATTCTGCAATAGTCCTCTTGATGTGGAGGCCGGAGACCTCCGCTATATTTTATGTTCGCAAAATTAAGAATAAAAATTGATTTTTGGACGGAAATAGTTTGATTTATCACCAAATTTCAGTATTTTTGCAGTCTGTAAGGACAAGACTTATACCTATTATATATTAGAGGCTATGATTTGTGGCCTTTATTATATGCGCATACCGGCAGACGTCAAGCCGTCTGTCACATATCCATGAAGAATATAAGTCGTGCTGTCCTTTTCCAGCGCAACGCCGTGAGGCATAGCAATGTTGAAAGATTGAAATCAATAATTCTAACATTTTAATAATTTAAATTCAAATCATTTATGTGGTTAATCAATTCATCTATCGGTAGAAAGGTTGTGATGGCCGTAACTGGTATCGCGCTTGTTCTATTCCTGACATTCCACATGTCAATGAATGTTGCCGCTCTCTTCTCGGGAGACGCCTACAACATGATCTGTGAATTCCTCGGCGCCAACTGGTATGCCGTAGTTGCAACACTCGGTCTTGCTGCACTCGCAGTGATCCACATCGTCTACGCCTTCTGGCTTACGATGCAGAACCGTGCAGCCCGCGGCAACAACCGCTACGAGGTAGTGGCAAAGCCAGCAAAGGTAGAGTGGGCATCGCAGAACATGCTCGTTCTTGGCATCATCGTCATCCTCGGCCTGTTGCTCCACCTTTTCAACTTCTGGTACAACATGATGTTCGCCGAGCTTCTCGGTTTCGAGGGCGTATGTGCACCTGCTGACGGCTTCGGCTGGATCCAGGAGACATTCAAGAACCCGGTTTACGTTGTTCTCTACATCATCTGGCTCGTAGCCCTTTGGCTGCACCTCACCCATGGATTCTGGAGCGCAATGCAGACATTCGGCTGGAACGGCAAGGTATGGTTCAACCGTTGGAAGGTCATCGGCCAGGTTTACTCAACACTCCTCGTGCTCGGATTCCTCCTCGTAGTTCTCGCATTCGCATTTGGCTGCGCACCGAGCCTCTGCTGCTAATTCCTAATTCTTCAATTGTAATTCGTAATTTTAATTATGGCTAAGACAATAAATTCAAGAATCCCTGAAGGCCCAGTGGCCGAGAAGTGGACCAATTATAAAGCTCACCAGCGTCTGGTGAACCCCAAGAACAAACTCAAGCTCGACATCATCGTTGTAGGTACCGGTCTTGCAGGTGCTTCGGCAGCAGCCAGCCTCGGCGAGATGGGATTCCGCGTGCTCAACTTCTGCATCCAGGACTCTCCGCGTCGTGCTCACTCTATCGCAGCTCAGGGCGGTATCAACGCTGCCAAGAACTATCAGAACGACGGCGACTCCGTTTACCGCTTGTTCTACGACACAGTGAAGGGTGGCGACTACCGTGCCCGTGAGGCCAACGTTTACCGTCTTGCTGAGGTGTCAAACGACATCATCGACCAGTGTGTAGCCCAGGGTGTGCCTTTCGCACGTGAGTACGGCGGCATGCTCGCCAACCGTTCATTCGGTGGTGCTCAGGTGTCACGTACATTCTACGCAAAGGGTCAGACCGGTCAGCAGCTCCTCCTCGGTGCCTACTCAGCACTCTCAAAGCAGGTGAGCACCGGCCGCGTACTTCTCTATACTCGCTACGAGATGGAGGACGTCGTAATCGTTGACGGCCGCGCACGCGGTATCATCGCCAAGAACCTCGTTACTGGCAAGCTCGAGCGCTTCTCAGCCAACGCCGTTGTAATCGCAACTGGCGGCTACGGCAACACCTACTTCCTCTCTACCAACGCTATGGGTTGCAACTGTACAGCAGCCGTTCAGTGCTACCGCAAGGGCGCTTACTTCGCAAATCCTTGCTACGTGCAGATCCACCCGACATGTATTCCGGTACACGGCGACAAGCAGTCGAAGCTGACCCTTATGTCGGAGTCTCTGCGTAACGACGGCCGCATCTGGGTACCGAAGAAGATTGAGGACGCCAAGGCTCTGCAGGCAGGCACAAAGAAGGGTTCTGACATTCCTGAGGAAGACCGCGACTACTACCTCGAGCGTCGCTATCCGGCATTCGGCAACCTCGTTCCGCGTGACGTTGCATCGCGTGCAGCCAAGGAGCGTTGCGACAAGGGCTTCGGCGTGAACAACACCGGCTTGGCAGTGTTCCTCGACTTCTCTGAGTCAATCAACCGTCTCGGCATCGACGTTATCCGCCAGCGCTATGGCAACCTCTTCGACATGTACGAGGAGATCACCGACGTTAATCCGGGCGAGAAGGCCAACACAATCAACGGCGTTGACTACTACAACCCGATGATGATCTATCCTGCCATCCACTACACAATGGGCGGTATCTGGGTAGACTACGAGCTCATGACCTCTATCACCGGTCTGTTCGCTATCGGCGAGTGCAACTTCTCCGACCATGGTGCCAACCGTCTTGGTGCATCTGCTCTTATGCAGGGCTTGGCCGACGGCTACTTCGTGCTTCCTTACACCATCCAGAACTACCTCGCCGACCAGGCTATCTGGCCGCACCTCTCTACCGACCTGCCAGAGTTCGCAGAGGCTGAGAAGGGTGTTCAGGCTGAGATCGACCGCCTGATGAACATCCACGGCAAGCGTTCTGTAGACTCTATCCACAAGGAGCTCGGCCACATCATGTGGGAGCACGTGGGCATGGGCCGCACAAAGAAGGGTCTTGAGGAAGGCATCGAGCTTATCAAGAAGATCCGCAAGGAGTTCAACACCAACCTCTTCATCCCTGGCAAGAAGGAAGGCTTGAACGTAGAGCTCGACAAGGCTATCCACCTCCGCGACTTCATCCTCATGGGTGAGCTTATCGCACACGACGCCCTCTCACGCGAGGAGTCATGCGGTGGTCACTTCCGCGAGGAGCACCAGACTCCCGAGGGCGAGGCACAGCGCGACGACGAGAACTTCTTCTACGTAGGCTGCTGGGAGTATCAGGGCAACGACGAGGCTGCTCCTGAGCTCATCAAGGAGCCGCTCGAGTATGAGGCAATCAAGGTACAGACACGTAATTATAAGAACTAATTTTTATAGTTGACGAGTGACGAGTAGACAAGTAGACAAGGAGATTAGTATATGAGTTTATTAGTAGACAAGTCTCTTTTCTGCTCGGCACATTTACCAATAACAATTATTTAATCCGTTGACAAGACGGAGATGGGCAATAATGAAGAACCATAAGGATCTGATAGTGTGGCAGAAGAGCATGACGCTTGTGAAGCGCCTCTATGAAGTGACCCAGGCTTTTCCTAAGGAAGAATTGTTTGGCATTACTTCCCAAATGCGCCGTGCCGCAGTTTCCATACCATCGAATATTGCTGAGGGTTATGGTCGCTTATCCGACAAGGAGACCGTCAGGTTTCTGAGTATAGCTTTAGGTTCTGCATCAGAGTTGGAGACGCAGTTGCTCATTTGCGAACAACTTGCTTTCTTGAAGAATCCTGAGCTCGACGAATTGCTCATGTTGAACACCGAGATACTGCGTATGCTTGCATCTTTGTCAAATAAGATTGGCGACAGAAACTGAGTGAACAATGCAAATCTCCTTGTCAACTCGTCAACTTCTACCTTGTCAACTAAAAAAAATAAACAACAATGGCAAATATATCATTCACACTGAAATATTGGCGTCAGAATGGTCCGCAGGACAAGGGCCACTTCGACACACGCGAGATGAAGGACATCCCTACGGATACTTCATTCCTTGAGATGCTCGACATCCTTAACGAGCAGCTCATCGAGGAAGGCAACGAGCCTTTCGTATTCGACCACGACTGCCGCGAGGGTATCTGCGGTATGTGCTCACTCTACATCAACGGTCATCCCCACGGACCTAACCAGGGTGCCACAACCTGCCAGCTCTACATGCGTAAGTTCAACGACGGCGACGTTATCACCGTTGAGCCGTGGCGCTCGGCTGCATTCCCCGTTATCAAGGACTGCATGGTAGACCGCTCTGCATTCGACAAGATCATGCAGGCAGGTGGCTACGTGAGCGTTCGCACCGGCCAGCCGCAGGACGCCAACGCAATCCTCATCCCGAAGGAAGACGCCGACGAGGCTATGGACTGCGCCACATGTATCGGTTGCGGTTGCTGCGTGGCAGCCTGCAAGAACGGTTCGGCAATGCTCTTCGTAAGCTCTAAGGTAAGCCAGCTCGCTCTCCTGCCGCAGGGTCGTCCTGAGGCTGCAAAGCGTGCCAAGGCTATGATTGCCAAGATGGAGGAGCTCGGCTTCGGCAACTGCACCAACACCCGCGCCTGCGAGGCTGAGTGCCCGAAGAACGAGTCAATCGCCAACATCGCTCGCCTCAACCGCGAGTTCATCAAGGCAAAGCTCGCTGACTAAGGAGTAGAAAAGTTGACAAGTAAACAAGTAGACGAGTTGACAAGCTGTTTGCTTTCTACGTTTATAAGACAAGGAGCGATGCAAATTTTTCGTTAACTTGCCAACTGAAAACTCGTCAACTAAACGATAAAACATATAAGCGGATGCAATGGTATATAATTATGCCTTGCATCCGCTTTTATTTGTACAAAATATCTTCACATAATTTGTGAAGGATGATAATATTGTATATCTTTGCAAAGAATTAATACTTATCCAATGGAAATAAAATTCAAAGAGATTTACCTGCATGACCTTTACAAAACTGGCAAGGCAGATAAAAAGCATCGTTTTCAACCTCATATTATAAAAAGGTATATAAGGGTCATTGATTTGATGATAGAAGAGGACAATGTTATTGGACTTTGCAAGTATAACTCTTTGAACTATGAGCATTTGTCTGGCAATAAAGATGGAGTATCGTCAGTAAGGGTTAATGATCAATATAGAATAGAGTTTGAGGAGGAAGTGGAGGATGGCAAAACCGTTGCCACAATATGTAATATAACAGAATTGTCGAATCACTATAAATGAATGGAATAATCATGAAAGAAGCAAATATTTCAAAAGATATGGTTGCCAACAATTTGACACCAGCGTTCCCTACTCATCCTGGTGCTATACTGAAGGATGAGATTGAGTATCGTGGCATTTCACAGTGCCAGTTGGCAAAGGATATGGGTATAGCCTATTCAGCCTTGAATGAGATTCTCAATGAGCGACGTCCGCTCACCGAGAAGACAGCTATGCTGTTTGAGGCTGCGCTTGGAGTTAATGCCGAACCATTGCTGAGAATACAGATGCGGTATAACCTGCAGAAGGTTCGCAAGGACAGCGTGTTTATGGAGAAATTAGAGAAGGTCAGAAGAATTGCTTCTTTATTGTAATGCAAAAGCAGTAACTTTGCAACCGATAACAAACCCCAATGCCAATTATTATGAAACGACTACACTTCCTTATCTCCATTTTTCTCTTCCTTGCCACCAGCGTTTCAGCCTCCGACTGGATGAAGAGCATCCCCGACAATGTCTATCTCTCGCAACTATCCCTGCCGGGCACGCACGATTCGGGCACAGGCAACGGCATCAACCCCAGTTTCTTGGCGGCGTTTGCACAATGCCAGGACATACCTCTCAATGAGCAGTGGTCGGCAGGCATACGTGCATTCGACCTGCGCCCATGCGTGAAGGACGACTATATCAACATCAATCATGGCATAACAGCCACCAATCTGCGTTTCGACGATGCACTCTTCCTGCTGCGCGACTCGCTCAAGGCTCACCCCTCGGAGTTCGCTTTCGTGCATTATCATTACGACAACGACTTCAACAAAGACCGTGACAAGTATTTGCCCCTTCTCCAGGAGCTGCTCTCGCGCGACGATTTGAAGGACTACCTCGTGCCCTTCCGCCGCGACCTCACCTTGGGCGATGTGCGTGGCAAGATGCTTCTCATAAGTCGGCAGAGCTACGCTGACTATCCCTATACAGGAGGATTCATCCGCAACTGGTCGAGCGATATCGACTGGACTGCCCAGACCTCGGGCTCCATAACCGGCATGGACGATGATATCGACAGCTCTGCACCGCTCTATATGCAAGACTACTACAACGTCGACTGGACCTCTGACGGATTCCAGAAAAAGGCCGATGCCGTGACCCAGCTCCTTGAATGGAGCACCACACATAAGACGGAGAGTCCGCAGGATGTGGTGTGGGTGATGAACTACACGTCTGCCTATCCCGGATTCGTAAGCACCGCCGACGGCTACCGCGAGAACGCCACCCATTCCAATGCCGCCATCCTCGACTATCTCAGCTCCCACGAAGCAGGGCCAACGGGCGTAGTCTTCATGGATTTCTGCGTGGACGAATCGAACGGCAAGGCCACACGCGGTCAGGAGCTCATAAACGCCCTTGTGGAGAACAACTACAAGTGTTTCGGAAAGACGTCCACCGGCATCACGACAAGCTCTCAAGAAGTCCAGAAACGCCTCGTCGGCATCTATTCTGCCAATGGCACACGCCTTGCGGCTCCACGCCCAGGCGAAGTGAACATACTGCGATACTCCGACGGAACAGCCAAGAAGATTCTGCCTTGCGATAAGCAGTAATTTCTATAAAGATAAGTGCTAATCCCAAAAGTTACATATAAATTTGGGATTAGCACGTTTTTTATATATCGAGGTGCCGTACAACGAGCTTGCACAGACAATAGGCAATGATAAATCATCGAAAAAGTGTTGTTTTATTGAGCTTTTGCATTTTTAACTGTTCGATAATTTGCGAATTCATGCTTTTTAAATTAACTTTGCCACATGAATATCGAATTTGACAAGGATTATCTGCATGACTTGTTTTTCAAAGGCAAGACGAGTGACAAGAAACACCGCTTTCAGCCAGAAGTTATACGAGGCTATCAGAAAGCGGTTGTTGCACTTGCCAATGCAAATTGTATTGAGGATCTGTTTGTATTTAAGTCCTTGAATTACGAGGTTCTTGTTGGTGACAAGAAGGGAATATCTTCTGTAAGGTGCAGCAGGCAATACCGTTTGGAATTTATCGTGAGGGATGATTTGGATGGCATTACAATAAAGGTGTGCCGTCTATTAGACATTAGTAATCATTATAAATAATATATAGAATGGAAGCAACAAAGACATATACTTTAAGTGACTTGGTACCTTCAACACCTGTTCATCCGGGCGAGCTTGTGAAAGAAGAACTTGAAGCACGTGGAATATCACAACGCAAGTTTGCCTCTGTAATAGACTGTTCATACAGTGTTTTCAATGAGATTCTTAACTGCAAGCGTCCAATGACTACTGATTATGCATTGCGCATTGAGGCGGCTCTTGGCATAAAGGCTTATATGCTTGTGAATATGCAGAGCGAGTATAATATCCAGACGGCGAGAAAAGACAACCATTTCTCGTCAATATTGAGCAAGATACGAGCTGCTGCTGCGGTGTTGTAGGTATCTTGTAATATAAGCATTCTATATGGAGTGGATAGTGTCGTAGCTGACAAAATTTTGTTTAAACCTTATAATTTTTTGGAAGAATGAGAGCGGCATTTGCCTCATTCTTTCTTTTTTTTTATCTTTGCATAGCACAGATAATCAAACAAAATAAGATGCATAATAAAGAGAAATCAAAATTAGTTGTCCGGCTATTGTCGCTCGCTGTTGCCGTGCTTGTGCTTGCTGCAGGAGCCATACTGCGCGACGGCAAGCTTTTCGGACACGACCTCAGCGCGTCGCACGCCACACCGTCTGCCGCTCCAGCCAATAGCGACACGCTCGCCGTGCAGCCCGACGGCAGCATCATCGTGAGCACAAAGGCGATAGCCAAGGACATCCAGGGCTACGGCGGACCGGTGCCGCTGAAGCTACATATAGACAAGAGTGGGGTAGTGACAGCTGTCGAGGCTGAGCCAAACAGCGAGAGTCCCGACTTCTTCAACCATGCCAAGACGCTCCTCACGCAATGGCAGGGCAAGACCGTCGACGCTGCCTTGGCAGACATCGA
Source organism: Prevotella sp. UBA7594 (assembly GCA_002490315.1). Classification (GTDB taxonomy): domain Bacteria; phylum Bacteroidota; class Bacteroidia; order Bacteroidales; family Bacteroidaceae; genus Prevotella. Next base: position 16,294 of record DLKG01000082.1, read on the forward strand.
CAAGGTTGATGGTGTGTCGGGAGCCACGTTCTCCTCGAAGGCCATCATCGGCAACATGAAGCGCGGACTCGCCTATGCCAAGCAATATTCCAGCGACGCCAACGGCAGTGACGACGCATCGGCAGCCACTGCGCAAGGCTCCGCGCAGAACACGGGGTGGACAGTTGGCGGCATAGCCGCAATCGTAGTTGTACTTCTCGGAGCTGTTGTGCCGCTCCTCATCAAGAGTCGCCGCTGGCATTACGTGCAGCTTGCGCTCAACGTCGTGGTGCTCGGATTATGGACAGGTACGTTCGTGTCGTATGCCATGTTCATGCGGCTCTTTGCCGGAGGCGTGAGCCTTGCCACTATAGGCACGCTTGCCGCTCCGCTGCTCATGACCGCTGTGGCGTTGCTGTATCCGTTGGCTGGCAAGCCGGGACATTATTGCGCCCATGTGTGCCCGTTCGGCTCGGCGCAGGAGCTTGCCGGCAAACTCACACGTCGCAAGCCACGCATCTCGCCGTGCCTTAACCGGGTGCTCACCACATTCCGTAGCCTGCTTTGGGGCGTGCTCATGGCGCTAATGCTCACCGGCACGTGGACTGTATGGATGGACTACGAGCTGTTCACGGCGTTTCTCTACTCGTCGGCATCCATCTGGGTGATACTCCTTGCCGTGGCGTTTCTCGTGCTCTCGGTGTGGGTGCCGCGGCCCTATTGCCGCTTCGTGTGTCCTACGGGAATGATAATAAGAAATTAGAAAATTATGCAGAACAAGTCAGTAATTCTAAACATTGTGCTCGCCATAGCCGTAGTGGTGCTTGGCGTGCGTCTGGTGTCGGGCGTTGCCCATGCCAATAAGTCAGTCGCAGAGTCGGCAAGTGTGGAGCAGGCAGTGCTCGACAACATCGCCACGCGCACAAGCATACGCGACTACGACGGTCGCCCCGTGGAGAAAGAGAAGATAGAGAAGATGCTGCGTGCCGCGATGGCTGCCCCGACGGCAATGAACAAGCAGCCGTGGCACTTCGTCGTTGTCGACCAGCGTGCTACGCTTGATATGCTTTCCGAGGCCAATCCCCATGCAAAGATGATAAAGAAGGCACCGCTCGTCATCGTTGTCTGCGGCGATATGAACAAGACGATAGAGGGCGGCGGACGCGACTTCTGGATCCAGGATGCGTCGGCAGCCACCGAGAACCTCTTGCTCGCTGCTCACGCCATGGGCTTGGGAGCCGTGTGGACGGGAGCCTATCCGTCGGAGGAACGCAGCCAGGCCATCAGCAAGGCACTGTCGCTGCCCGACAATCTCGTTCCGCTCAACATGGTTGTCATAGGCTATCCGGCAGAGCATCCGCAGCCTAAGGACAAGTGGAAGGAGGAGAACATCTCCTACAATGTATATGGCAAATAACTGGGAGAGGGGGCGCCCCCTCTCCCAGTTATTCTTGTGCGTAGGTCGGGGGCGGGGGCGCCCCCTCTCCCAGTT
>DLKG01000082.1:17786-18928 GCA_002490315.1 Prevotella sp. UBA7594
CTCTCCCAGTTATTGCTTCATTCTCGCTTCTTAATATTTAGGGGGTATCACTCCAAATTCCGTATAAACCATAATTTTGACTGTCGCGATTGACAAATAGTCACGCATTTGTGTCTGTTTGTCAATCTATATGCCATATTTGCTTACTATTTAACACTGGATAACGTAAGACCTCCATTGGCACGTCTGTTGCATAAAGGATAGTGCAAGCCGAGAGCGAGAAGCTCAGAAGGCAAGCAAGGTTCTTCGAAGCCGCTCCGATGAGGAGTGGGGGAGAGAGCCAAAGAGATAAACAAAGAACAAAAATATAATTGGAGGTTTTTGATATGTTACCAGTAATGAGAAATTCTTGGATGCCTGAAGTTTTCAACGACTTTTTCGACACTGACTTTATGCCACGCACCAACGCTACGGCACCGGCAATCAACGTAAAGGAGACCGAGCACGACTATACAGTAGAGCTTGCAGCTCCTGGAATGAAAAAGGAAGACTTCAACATCAATATAGACAACGACGGCAATCTGCACATCAAGATGGAGCAGAAGAACGAGCATAAGGACGAGAACAAGAAGGAGCACTATCTGCGCCGCGAGTTCTCTTACTCAAAGTTCGAGCAGACACTTCTCCTTCCTGACGATGTCGACAAAGAGAAGATTGCAGCCAACGTCAGCGACGGTGTCTTGACTGTCGACCTTCCTAAGATTGTGAAGGAAGAGAAGAAGAGCACACGCCAGATTGAGGTTAAATAACGAATAAAGCCCGCAGCTCCGGGACGTCGTCCACCGACTATATTTCGTACTTTTCAGTTCGGTTGGCACACCTTTCGTAAGTTGCAAGCCGTATACGAAGCCCTGCTTCGCTGGAGACAGCGAAAGCAGGGCTTTTTGCGTTAACTGGGAGAGCCTTCCATGTGCACAAATAACTGGGAACCATGTGCACAAATAACTGGGAGAGGGGGCGCCCTCGCCCCCGACATGGGGATGAAGACATTCTCCCAAGGTTAATAATTATAATATTTTTTGCGCTGGTCGGGGGCGAGGGCGCCCCCTCTCCCAGTTATTTTTGGGCGTTGGTCGGGGGCGGGGGCGCCCCCTCTCCCAGTTATGGGGTGCAATGTCGGGGGCGGGGGCGCCCCCTCTCCC
>DLKG01000076.1:0-2381 GCA_002490315.1 Prevotella sp. UBA7594
TAAAAGATTTTGTTGTGACTCCTTGTGTGGAAAGTCACTCGCTTGTTAATGCCGCATAATGTTGCAATGTCCTTTAGGTTCTCGTTCACATCTGTACTGTCCTGAATAGGCATAACAATATCACTGTTCGGGTCGCTGTACTTATCCAACAAGAGCTTTGCCATAGGAAGGAGAGGTATGCGTGAGAGTACACCTGTCTTTATGCGTTTCTTCTTTATCCAGATACGCCCCTCATCATCTGTCTCAAAATGATCCTTACGCAATGTCTTGATGTCGATATAGGCAAGACCAGTAAAACAGCCGAAAAGGAAAGCGTCTCGTGTACGCTCAAAACGCTTGATAGGAGTAGTAAAATTGATAATCTTACGCAACTCTACATCGTCAAGATAGTCTATATCTACATGCTCACGCTCTACCTTATATATATTAAGTGGATTGAACTGGATATATCCATTTGCTACAGCTATGTTCATCAGTTGCTTCAAGAACTTCAGATGTTTTGAACATGAATTTTGGCAGTTGTTCTTCTCCGTAAGCAGATAGGTATGAAAGCCCTGTATAAAGCCCAACTTTATCTCATGCAAGTAAATATCCTCACGATGATACTTAGTCCCCATAAACTCCTTGATATAACGACCTGTAAGTTCATTGGCTTCGTAGGTATCTTTGGAGATTTTCTTTCCGACAAGTGGTTTGCGCATCGCCTGAAAGTCTTTGAACACATCCATCAATGTCTTTTGGTTTATGGCATCCACATGGTCATTGACAGCTTCTTTCAGTAGGCTTGCAGTAATCATAAAGCCTTTCTCCATCAACTCAATCTCCTTCTGAAAGATTTTGTTGCGGAGCTGATACAGATATTCATTTAGCTGTTTTGATTCTTCGCTTCTGCCACGAACCAACTGTTTTTCATCGTCCCAGTCAGAAACTTTAATCTTTTTGCCTGTGTAATAAGACACACGCACGGCATTAACACTGATGTAAACTACAATAGGGGATAACCCATTTTTGTCTTTTCTGGTTTTCTTAACCATGAAATAGACCGATGTACAATGCTTTTCCATCGCTTTTTAAACAAGTTTTTGAAGACTTATCTGCTTAATATACAATGGTTTATCCCATGTTGTGATGCCACTTTTTACAGACGCCCAAAAGTGGCATCAGTATGTACCACGGAAAAGCGATAAAAAGAGGTGTTTTCGTACCTTTTCGATACCAGTTTAGCCCCCCATTCTTTACAAGATTTTCAAGTGCTAAAATTAAGCATAAGCCAACTTATAAAAGACGAGTTCTCATAGACACACAGACACAAAAAATCCTCCATAATCGCATTAAAGGACTATGGAGGATTATTTTATGTAAATATCTGACAAACAGATAATTACTTCTTGTTCAGCGCGAGGTCGATAGCCACGGCGATAGCTACAGTTGCACCTACCATCGGGTTGTTACCCATGCCGAGGAAGCCCATCATCTCTACGTGTGCAGGAACTGAAGAAGAACCTGCGAACTGAGCGTCAGAGTGCATACGACCCATGGTGTCGGTCATACCGTAAGAAGCAGGACCTGCAGCCATGTTGTCCGGGTGGAGTGTACGGCCTGTACCGCCACCTGAAGCTACTGAGAAGTAAGGCTTGCCGGCAGCGATGCGCTCCTTCTTGTATGTACCTGCAACCGGGTGCTGGAAACGTGTCGGGTTGGTAGAGTTACCAGTGATTGACACGTCTACATCCTCGCTCCAGTTGATGGCAACACCCTCGCGAACGTCGTTGGCACCGTAGCAGTTAACCTTGGCACGCGGACCGTCTGAGTAAGGAATGCGCTCTACAACCTTCAGCTCGCTTGTGTAGTAGTCGAACTGAGTCTTAACGTATGTGAAGCCGTTGATGCGGCTGATGATCTGTGCGGCGTCCTTGCCAAGACCGTTGAGGATAACGCGCAACGGGTTCTTACGAACCTTGTTTGCCATCTCTGCAATCTTGATGGCACCCTCGGCAGCAGCGAACGACTCGTGACCTGCCAAGAATGCGAAGCACTGTGTCTCCTCGCGGAGCAGACGGGCAGCGAGGTTGCCGTGGCCAAGACCTACCTTGCGGTCGTCAGCAACAGAACCAGGGATGCAGAACGACTGCAGACCAACGCCGATAGCCTCGGCAGCGTCGGCAGCTGTCTTCACGCCACGCTTGATGGCGATGGCAGCACCACATACATATGCCCACTTAGCGTTCTCGAAGCAGATACGCTGAGTGTCCTCACACATCTGATAAGGATCAACACCAGCCTTCTCGCAAATCTCGTTAGCCTCTTCTACGCTATTGATGCCTTCAGCCTTAAGAGCAGCGAGAACCTGTGCCTCGCGGCGCTCCTGACTTTCGTAACTT
>DLKG01000076.1:2580-3436 GCA_002490315.1 Prevotella sp. UBA7594
GAGGTGAACATACTCATAACCGATTACCTGGCTGTCCTTGTCGAGGAACTGCTTTGTGATGTAGCCCTCTGTCAGCTCGAGGTAGCGTGTACCCTTGGCTACAGTGCCGTAGAGAGTACCGGTCTGTGAGCGAAGACCCTTGCCGAGGTCCTCAAGACCTGCACCGATTACGAGGCCGCCCTCAGAGAATGCGCTCTGTGTACGTCCGTAAACGATCTGGAGGAAGAGCTCGCGCATAGCTGTGTTGATAGCGTCGCAAACGAGGTCGGTATTCAGAGCCTCAAGGATTGTCTTGCCCGGGAGAATCTCAGAAGCCATGGCTGCTGAGTGAGTCATGCCGGTGCAACCGATAGTCTCAACGAGAGCCTCCTGGATAACGCCGTCCTTTACGTTAAGAGACAGCTTGCAGGCACCCTGCTGAGGAGCGCACCAACCCACACCGTGAGTGTAACCAGAAATATCCTTAATCTCCTTGGCATAAATCCATTTTCCTTCTTCAGGAATTGGAGCCGGTCCGTGGTTAGGACCCTTTGCGACAACGCACATGTTGTCTACTTCTTTTGAATAAATCATAATCGGTATAATAAATAAATTATTAAATGTAATGTCTTTGCCGAGTATATTGGAGATGCCTATGTCGTATATATTATAAGGTATAGGCATTTACTCATTTTCGATTACAAAATTACAAATAAAAAACTATACTATACCTATTTTGGGGTATTTTTTTTCGCGCGTTTAGGAATTTTTACTCAAGTTTCTTATTTAACATAATTGGCTGTGCTCGGCTCTGCCGCTTGCCTTAGCAATAAAGCCCAATAAGCGCATAGGAGGGTGTGTCAAAAGGCAAATTTGC
>DLKG01000076.1:3466-18248 GCA_002490315.1 Prevotella sp. UBA7594
CAAATTTGCAACTTTACCCGTGGCGGAGGTCTCCGGCCTCCGCTGCAACCATTATACACAACCAATTAAATATCAATACTTTAGTAATTATCCGCTTGCTGCGGAGGCCGGAGACCTCCGCCACGGGTAAAACTGCAATTTTGTATTTTGTTTCCTATGGGTAAAAAGCAAAGTCGCCATGAAAAGGTAAAAGCTTTGATAACTATAAGCTTTCGCCTTTTCATGGCGACTTGGATAATTGTCAACTTGTGAACTCGTCAACTTGTCAACTCGTCAACTAATTTACTTATTGTCCTGGATAAGATTCTCACCAGTCATGTCTGCCGGCTGCTCAAGACCCATGATATGGAGTATGGATGGAGCCACGTCGGCAAGGCGGCCGTCCTTAACGGTTGCCGAGTTGTTGTCGGTTACGTAGATGAACGGAACGGGGTTCAGCGAGTGGGCTGTGTTCGGTGTGCCGTCGGGGTTGATAGCGTTGTCGGCGTTGCCGTGGTCGGCGATGATGATAGCCTCGTAGTCGTTGGCCTTGGCTGTCTCAATCACTTCCTTCACGCAGTTGTCGATGGCGTGTACAGCCTTTGCGATGGCGTTGTAGATGCCGGTGTGTCCAACCATGTCGCCGTTGGCGAAGTTCACGACGATGAAGTCGTACTCCTGCGTCTTGATGGCGCCGACGAGCTTGTCCTTCACCTCGTATGCGCTCATCTCCGGCTTGAGGTCGTAGGTGGCAACCTTCGGAGAAGGCACGAGGATACGGTCCTCACCCTCGTAGGGAGCCTCGCGTCCGCCGTTGAAGAAGAACGTTACGTGGGCATATTTCTCTGTCTCTGCAGTGTGGAGCTGGCGCTTGCCGTGCTTTGAGAGGTATTCGCCCAGTGTGTCCTCCACGTTCTCTTTCGGGAAGAGGATGTGTACTCCCTTGAAGGATGCGTCGTAGGGAGTCATGCAGTAGTACTGCAGATCCTTGATGGTGTGCATGCCGTCCTCGGCGTGTTCTGTCTGTGTGAGCACGTCGGTGAGCTCCTTGGCGCGGTCGTTGCGGTAGTTGATGAAGATGACTACGTCGCCTTCCTTGATTGTGCCGTCAACGGTGGAGTTGTTGATTGGGAGGATGAACTCGTCGGTCACGCCGTCGTCATAGCTCTCCTGCATTGCCTTCACCATGTCTGTGGCCTGCTTGCCCTTGCCCTCAACGAGCAGGTCGTAGGCTTCCTTCACGCGGTTCCAGCGCTTGTCGCGGTCCATAGCGTAGAAGCGTCCGACGATGCTTGCGATGTGGGCGCCGTTGTTGTTGCAGCACTCCTGCACCTTCTCGATGAAGCCCTTGCCCGACTTCGGGTCGGTGTCGCGGCCGTCCATGAAGCAGTGTACGTAGACGTCCTTCAGTCCGTATTCCTTGCCGATTTCGATGAACTTGAAGAGATGGTCGAGTGATGAGTGAACGCCGCCGGTGGAGGTGAGGCCCATGATGTGGAGCTTCTTGCCGGTCTTCTGTGCGTAGCTGTAAGCGTTAATGATTTCCTGGTTCTTGAGGATGGAACCGTCCTGGCAGGCGCGGTTGATCTTCACGAGGTCCTGATAGACGATGCGTCCGGCGCCGATGTTGAGGTGGCCTACCTCGGAGTTGCCCATCTGTCCTGCCGGCAGACCTACGTCCTCGCCGCAGGTGAGGAGCTGTGAGTGAGCTGAGACTGCTGTGAGATAGTCAAGATAAGGAGTCGGTGTGTTGTAGATTACGTCTCCTTTGCCATGCTGGCCGATGCCCCATCCGTCGAGGATCATCAATAAAGCTTTCTTTGCCATAATGTTTATGCGTGTTATATTGTATATAAAAATTTGTATATTCCTTATCAGTATGCTTTTGCAAAGTTACAATATTCGCTTTACTCTACAAAAAAAAGCCAACTTAAAAGGCTGGCTTTTTTATTATTTTAATTATGCAGCATATTGCTTGCGAGGCTTGTTTGTCATTTTAGAAGCGCTTGCCGAAAGCGATGTTGATGAATGTCTTGGCGAGCACTTTGAAGTCGAAGTAGAGCGACTGGTGTTCAAGGTAGTAGAGGTCGAGCTCCAGTCGTCGGAGCATTTTCTCCAGGGTGTCGGTGTAGCCGTTGTAGAGTGTGGCGTACGACGTCACGCCCGGGCGTATGGCATAGAGCTTCACGTAGCGCGGGTCGCGCTGCATGATTTGGTCGATGTAGAACTTGCGTTCCGGACGGTAGCCGATGAATGCCATGTCGCCTCGTATGACGTTCCACAACTGTGGGAGCTCGTCGAGATGATGGGCACGCAAAAAGCGCCCCACGCGCGTCAGTCGCGGGTCGTTGAAAGCTCCGTCGAGCAGCAACTGAGGGCCGTCTTTCTCGGCGTCGCGGTTCATGCTGCGGAATTTGTAGATATAAAAAGGCTTGCCGTGTAGGCCTATGCGCTCTTGCCTGTATATCGCCGGCGCTCCGTCCTCGATGAGGATTGCTATGTAGCAGGCGATGAATAGAGGCGCAAAGACGACGAGGCACACACAGGCTATTATGAAGTCAAGAAATCTTTTCATTTTGATTTTTTACGTCTTGCGGTCTTCCCTGCTGCACACTACGCCAGGCGTCTTTATGGAGTCTATAACGGAAAGACTGTGCAAAGGTACTCCTAAATTCGCAGATTACATAATTATATGTAATTGTTTTTAAATTCTGAAACAATTGTTAACAATTTGCTTCCTCGGCTGCTTTTTGCGCGTCGTTGCGCGTGTCGTTGTGTGAGGCAAAAAATAAAGCGGCGCTTTAGGGTTGCTAAAGTGCCGCTTTAGGGAGGTTAAAGTGGCGCTTTAGAGAGGCTAAAGTGCCGCTTTAGAAAATGTCTTGTTTTTTACAGGTTGGCAAGCTCCACAACCTTGTCGACTGCAGCCGACAATCCGTCCTTGTTCTTGCCGCCTGCCTGTGCGAAGTGGGGCTGTCCGCCGCCGCCGCCCTGGATGAGCTTAGCTGCCTCGCGCACCATCTTGCCCGCGTTGAGCGAGTGGTCTTTCACGAGGTCGTCGCTGATGGCTACATTCAGCATTGGCTTGTCGTGCGACACGGTGCCGACTACGGCGAGCATGTTCTCCGTGACGCTCTGGCGGAGCTTGAACATGAGGTCTTTTGCGGCTGCCGGCTCCATGGGCAGCACGGCTGTGATGACCTTCACGCCGTTCACCTCGCGTGCCTTTGCGATAAGTTCTGTCTTCGTGCGCTCCACGGCCTGTGCCTGGAACTGCTCGATGTTCTTCTTCATGGCGTCGTGCTCCTCGATGTACTTGCCGATGACGGCCTGCAGATCCTTGGCGTTGTTGAAGAGGGCGCGGATGGCCTTCATGCCGTCCTCGATGTTGTAGATGAGTTCCTCACACTCCTTGCCCGTCTTTGCCTCAATACGGCGGATGCCTGCGGCAACGCTGCTCTCGGAGATAATCTTGAAGAAGCCGATGCGTCCTGTCGACTTGGCGTGAATACCGCCGCAGAACTCGCAGCTCGGTCCGAAGCGTACTACGCGCACCTTGTCGCCGTACTTCTCGCCGAAGAGGGCGATGGCGCCGAGCTTCTTTGCCTCCTCGAAGGGAGTGTCGCGATGCTCGTCGAGCGGAAGATCCTGGCGGATGAGGTCGTTGACGAGGCGTTCTACCTTGCGCAGCTCCTCGTCGGTCACCTTAGAGAAGTGAGAGAAGTCGAAGCGCAGTGTTGTGGGCGACACGAATGAGCCCTTCTGCTCCACGTGGTCGCCGAGCACCTGCTTCAGGGCGTAGTCGAGAAGGTGTGTGGCAGTGTGGTTGGCAGCCGAAGCGTTGCGTGCGTCTACGTCAACGCAAGCCATGAAGTCGGCCTCCGGGTTCTTCGGCAGCTCCTTTACGATGTGGACAGACTGTCCGTTCTCGCGCTTTGTGTCGGTGATGTTGATGGTTTCGTCCTCGCTCACGAGCACGCCCGTATCGCCTACCTGACCGCCCATCTCGCCGTAGAACGGAGTGGAGTCGAGCACGAGCTCATAGTAGGAGTTCTTCTTCTGTGTCACCTTGCGGTAGCGCAGTATGTGACATTCGTATTCCGTGTAGTCATAGCCGACGAACTGCTGTTCGCCCTCGCGCAGGTTCACCCAGTCGGAATTCTCCACGGCTGCGGCGTTGCGTGCGCGTTCCTTCTGCTTCTGCATCTCGGCGTTGAATTCGTCCTCGTCCACCGTGAAGCCGTTTTCGCGGCAGATGAGCTCCGTGAGGTCGAGCGGGAAGCCGTAGGTGTCGAAGAGGCGGAAAGCCTGTACGCCGTCGAGCTGTGTCTTGCCCTGCTTCTTGAGTTCGTCCATAGCGGAAGAGAGGAGATTGATACCCTTCTCAAGCGTGCGGAGGAAGGAGTCTTCCTCTTCCTTGATGACGTGGAGGATGAGGTCGTTCTGAGCCTTCAGTTCGGGGAAGGCGTCGCCCATCTCGCGTGTGAGTACGGGTATAAGCTTGTAGATGAAAGCCTCTTTCTGTCCGAGGAAGGTGTAGGCGTAGCGCACGGCACGGCGAAGGATGCGGCGGATTACGTAGCCAGCCTTGGCGTTGGAAGGCAGCTGTCCGTCGGCGATGGAGAATGCCACGGCACGCAGGTGGTCGGCGCAGACGCGCATTGCCACGTCGGTGTCTTCGTTCTCGCCGTACTTCAAGCCCGTGATAGCCTCCTCTTCCTTGATGATAGGCTGGAAGATGTCGGTGTCGTAGTTGGAGTGCTTGTCCTGCATGGCGCGCACGAGGCGCTCGAAGCCCATGCCGGTATCGATGACGTGCATAGGCAGCGGCACGAGCGAGCCGTTGGCCTTGCGCTCATACTGCATGAACACGATGTTCCAAATCTCGATTACCTGCGGGTCGTCCTTGTTGACGAGCTCGCGGCCAGGCACCTTGGCTTTCTCTTCGGGCGTGCGCGAGTCGAGATGAATCTCCGAGCAGGGGCCGCAAGGACCCGTGTCGCCCATCTCCCAGAAGTTGTCGTGCTTGTTGCCGTTGATGATATGGTCGGCGGGCACGTGCTTTGCCCAATATGATGCAGCCTCGTCGTCGCGCTCCAGACCCTCTTCTTTTGAGCCTTCGAACACAGTCACGTAGAGGTCGGCGGGGTTGAGCTTCAGCACGTCGACCAAATACTCCCACGCGTAGTCGATGGCACCTTCCTTGAAGTAGTCGCCGAACGACCAGTTGCCGAGCATCTCGAACATGGTGTGGTGGTAAGTGTCGTGGCCAACCTCCTCGAGGTCGTTGTGCTTGCCGCTTACGCGGAGACACTTCTGTGTGTCGGCACGGCGGCGCGGCTCAGGGTCGCGTGTGCCGAGAATGATGTCTTTCCACTGGTTCATGCCGGCGTTGGTGAACATCAACGTTGGGTCGTCCTTGATCACCATCGGTGCCGAGGGCACGATGGTATGTCCTTTCGACTCGAAGAACTTCTTGAACGAGTCGCGGATTTCATTAGCTGTCATCATATTATATAATATTGTGTATTTTGTTTTTAAATTCTTTCTAAAACGTTTGCAAAGGTACTCCGTTTTGGTTACTTTTGCAAATAAATTAAACATTAAATATGGCATTGAACACCAACAAGAACGTGAAACTCTACTATTCCATTAAGGAAGTGGCGGCAATGTTTGACGTTAAGGAAAGCACGTTGCGCTTTTGGGAGACGGAATTTCCTCATCTCAAGCCAAAGACGGTGGGGCAGAACGTGCGCCAGTACACGGAGAAGGACATCGACCAGATTCGCGTCATACATAATCTTGTGAAGGTGCGTGGCTTCAAGCTCTCGGCTGCACGCAAGCTGATGAACAAGAATCGCGCCGGAGTGGACAAGAATGCAGACATTCTTGCCACGCTCATCAGCGTGCGCGACGAGCTGAAGGAACTGAAAAAGCAGCTTGACGGATTGGTGTAGGGTAAAAAAAGAAAGGAGAAAGGGGTGTGTCCTCACGCCTTCAGCGTGAAGTCGAATCTCAGTCCGCCTCCCTTGTTGTTGGAGGCGCTGATTGTGCCGCCGTGCAGAAGCACGGCGTTTTTTACGATGGCAAGTCCGAGTCCGGTGCCTCCCATCTTGCGCGAGCGTCCCTTGTCGACGCGGTAGAAGCGTTCGAAGATGCGCGGCAGATGCTCCTCTGCCACGCCCGTGCCGTTGTCGCTGAAGGTGAAGTGCCATTTATGGTCGTCTTCCGTCACGTAGTCGCCGCTGCGTTCTGCCGCGACGGTTATTGTAGTGCCGTTGCCGGCGTAGGCGATGGCGTTGTCGGTGAGGTTGCGGAAGACGCTGTAGAGCAGGCTTTGGTTGCCGCGCACGACGATGTTGGCAGGAAGGAGATTGCGGAACGTCATTTCCTTCTGCTGCATCTGCAGGGATGTTTCCTTTTGTATGTTAGCCACAATCTCCGAGATGTTCACGTTCTCGTCGCTCATCATTTCGGGCGCGTCGTCCATGCGGTTGAGCGTGGAAATGTCCTGCAGGAGTGACGTAAGGCGCTGGCTTTGAGCGAAGCAGCGTTGCAGGAATTGCTCGCGTGTGCTGTCGTTGATGTTGGGATTTTCGAGGATTGTCTCAAGATAGCCCTGAATGCTTGCCACGGGCGTCTTCAGCTCGTGGGCAATGTTCTGCGTGAGTTGTCGCTTGAGGATGTCCTGCTCGCGCCTTGTGCTTTGCAGTCGTTTGTAGATTTTTATGATTCGTTCGGCGATTTCTCCCAGTTCGTCGTTAGGGAAGACGGCGAGGTCTTCCGTCTCGAGCGACTCGTTGTGGTCGGCGCGCGAGGCGAAGGTGCGCAGCTTGGAGATGTTGTCGCCGAGCCTACTCGTGAAGCGGTAGAGAATGACGGTGAGTAGGAGCATGGCTCCGAGGGCAAACCAGAGGTAGTGTTGGTCGGCCTGGAGCGACTTTGCAAGGTCGCTCGTGTAGGGCAGGGCGGAACGTATGATGATGGAATCCTTCGGAAAATAGGAGGCAGAGTAGAAATAGTCGCCGTTGAGCGTCTTGCTGTTGCGTTCCACGGCAGAGCCGAAGCCTTTGTTGAGAGCCGCCACCACCTCGGGGCGTGAGGCATGGTTGGAGAAATGGGGATAGTCTTTCGTGCGGCTGTCGTAGATTACTTTCCCCTTGGGCGTGATGAGCGTCACGCGCAGGTGTTGCATATAGTGCTTGGCAACGTAGCGGTCGAAGGCTTGCTCGCCGCGGTTGGCAGGCGAGGCATAGAATTCCTCCATGCGTGCGTTGTAGTCCTGTAGCTTGAGGTTGAGCGTGTCTATCTTGAATTGTTTCTCGCGCGACTGTTGGAACACCATGAAAGCGGCGGCGAAAGCGAGAAACACGAGCAGCACGCTGAGGTAGAGTCTTGTTCCGAATGAGAATCTCATAGGCAGTTAAGCGTCAAAGTAATATCCAAATCCGAGTCGGGTGACGATACATTTGGCGAAGCGTCCGATCTTCTTGCGCAGGCGTGTTATGTTGACGTCTACGGTGCGGTCGAGCACCAGCACGTCCTTCGGCCATACGCGCTCGATGAGTTCCTGGCGGGAGAAGACGCGCCCGCGCTCGCTGATGAGCAGATGGAGCAGTTCAAATTCCGTCTTCGTGAACGCCACCTCTTCGTCGTCGATGCTCACGGTCTTCTTGTCGAGGTTCATCACGATGCCCTGATAAGACAGCACGTTAGGCTCGTCTTCTTCTGACGCGGCGGCAGTGCGGCGCAGCACGGCACGCACTCTCACCATGACTTCGCGCAGCGAGAAGGGCTTCGAGATGTAGTCGTCGGCGCCGAGATTAAATCCCGTCACGGTGTCGTTCTCCGTGTCGCGTGCTGTAAGGAAAATTATGGGCACATTGGCTGTCTGCGGATTGTCCTTCAACTTGCGTGCCATCGCAAATCCTGACATGCCGCCCATCATGACGTCGAGCAGCAGCAGATTGAAGGATGCAATGTCGAGCTGCATGGCCTCCTCGGCAGATGTGGCTGTGGCTACCTCATAACCTTCCGTCTCAAGGTTGAACTTCAAAATCTCGAGCAAGTCCTGCTCGTCGTCGACAACGAGGATTTTTGGAATCTGTTTCATAGTGCAACAATTATTGTTATTCAGTTGCTGCAAAGTTAAGCATATAAACATTCATACATGCTGCAAACGTGTTAAAATCGTGTTACAGCATCAGAAAGCCTGCTTGTCGCCGCGCAAGGCGTTGGCGACGGTCTTGTACATTATATATATGTCGAGCCAGATGCTCCAGTGTTCCATGTACCAGATGTCGCCGATGACGCGTCCTTCCATATCGGAGAGGTGCTTCGTTTCGCCACGGAAGCCCGTCACCTGGCTCCATCCCGTTATGCCGGGCTTGATGTAGTGGCGCACCATGTAGTAGTCGATGAGCTTCGAGTAGTCGTCGGTCTGTTTCACCATGTGCGGGCGCGGTCCGACGATGCTCATCTGTCCGAAGAGAACGTTGATAAACTGAGGCATCTCGTCGATATTGGTTTTGCGCATGATGTTGCCCCATTTCGTCTTGCGCGGGTCGTGGATTGTTGCCTGAAGCGTGTCGGCGTCCTTGTTCACCTTCATGCTTCGGAACTTCAGGCAATAGAAGTCGCGTCCGTTGAGGCCCGTGCGTTTCTGTCGGAAGAATACGGGTCCGGGCATCGTGATTTTCGTAATGACGGTCACGACGATGAGAATGATGGGGAAGAGCGTGCAGAGGAACACCAGCGACACGCAGATGTCGAACATTCGCTTCACGAAGCGGTTTTCGACGCGGCTGAGCGGCTCGTTGTAGAGGCTCAGATAAGGCACCTCGCCAAGCATGTTGAAGTACATGCGGTGGTGGAAGTAGTTGCTGATGTTTGGAATGGAGTAGAAATGTATGAGATGCTGCTCACAATGGTGTATGATTTCGAGAATCTCGTCGCCGTAGCGTGAAGGCAAGCAGCAGTAGAGTTCATGGATGTTGTTGTGCTCGGCAAGGAAATCGGCGATAGTGTCAGGCGTGCCGATGAAGTCGCACAGTTCGGAGAATTCCTCGTTGGGATTATGGTCGAAGTATCCCACGACGTTGTAGCCGAGAGCCTTGGTCTCCGTCATTTCATAGTACATGTCGCGGGCGTTGCTTGTGCTGCCCACGAACACCACGTTGTGTACATGCGACGGTCGGCGGCGCCACGCCACGACGATGCGGCGCATGATGACGCGGAAGAGCGAGATGGCGCCGAACATCGAGCACCAGTAGGCGAGCATACGGATGAGCGACGGATGCTTGAAGCCTCCAATCGTGAACAACACCGTACACCATATACTGTAGATGAAGACGTTCTGCATGACGCGCATCACAATCTGATGGTCGCTTACCTTGCGGCGATAGAGTATCACGCCGTTGTGGAGTGTGCAGGCGAAATAAATCACGGTGCCTGCCACCATCGTTTGGCGCATGGAAACTATGGAGAAGTCGTATTTCATGAAGGAACAAAACATCCAATAAAGCAAGTTGCTGATGATGACATCACCAACAAGCACGGAAATGATGAGAAACACGTTCTCATGTGGGTTTTGTATCTTATTGTCCATTCGTTTGACGTTTTTTAGATGATAATTTTTTAATGTATTGAATAACATTTGATATTAGTAGCGTAGTTGCTGTCAGTCTTTTAGTTTTTTGTCTTGTGTTGAACTTTGCAAAGTTAACTTAAATAAAGCGTAAAAAGGCCCTTTTTGAGATTTTATTTGTGTTAAAATTGGTAAATTTTAAATTTTCTGACCGTATTTCCCCCCCCGTTTTATGTCTAATTCTGTAACAGTCAAGTACTGAATTGGCAAAAATGATCTCATCTTTAATGATTGGCTTGTGCTTAGTCATTCGACTATTAAAGTCGTATTCTTCCATTCTTACGCCGCCGTTCTGCCGCGCCTTGCTTCACATTCCTTCAAATAAATTTGCATTTACTTCGCCCACTCGGATTTTTGCTGTACCTTTGCAATTTGGATAATGCACGGCGGCAGTCAGCCCCAGTGCACATTTTTTTCTAAAAAGATATTCATGAACAACGATAACTTGGAACTCTTGGACTCTATCCAGTATCCGCGCGACCTGCGCCGTCTTGGCGTGGAGCAGCTGCCGAAACTGTGCGACGAGCTGCGACATGACATCGTGGAGGAGCTTTCCGTCAACCCCGGCCACCTCGCTTCGTCGCTCGGCGTCGTCGAGCTGACCGTAGCGCTGCATTATGTCCTCAACACTCCCTACGACCGCATCGTATGGGACGTGGGGCACCAGGCTTACGGCCACAAGATACTCACAGGACGTAAGGACAGATTCTGCACCAACCGCAAGCTCCACGGCATCATGCCTTTCCCCTCACCCTTGGAAAGCGAATACGACACGTTCACGTGCGGACACGCCTCCAACTCCATCTCCGTGGCGTTGGGCATGGCTGTGGCGGCACGCAAGAACGGCGACGCCGACCGCCATGTCGTGGCTGTCATCGGCGACGGTGCCATGTCGGGAGGACTCGCCTTCGAGGGGCTCAACAATGTGTCGTCGTCGCCCAACGACCTGCTCATCATCCTCAACGACAATGACATGAGCATCGACCACGCCGTTGGCGGCATGGAGAAATACTTGCTCAATCTCGACACCAACGCCACTTACAACCGCCTGCGCGACCGCGCTTCCAAGTGGCTCCACTCGAAAGGCTACCTCAACGATGACCGCCGCAAGGGACTCATACGGCTCAACAACGCGCTGAAGTCGGCGCTTGCCCATCAGCAGAACATCTTCGAGGGCATGAACATACGCTACTTCGGACCCTTCGACGGCAACAACGTAACGGAACTCGTGCGCATCCTCAGCCAACTGAAAGACATGCGAGGCCCCAAGCTGCTCCATCTCCACACCATAAAAGGCAAGGGCTACAAGCCCGCCGAGGAACACGCGACCATCTGGCACGCTCCGGGAAAATTCGATCCGGAGACGGGAGAACGCCTGTCTGACGGCTCCAAGGACGACCCGCTGAAGTTTCAGGAAGTGTTCGGTCGCACGCTCGTGGAGCTCGCCCGTGCCAACGACAAGATTGTAGGCGTCACGCCAGCTATGCCCACCGGTTGCTCCCTGGACATAATGATGCGCGAGATGCCCGACCGGGTTTTCGACGTAGGCATAGCCGAAGGGCATGCCGCCACGTTCTCCGCCGGAATGGCGAAGGACGGACTGCTGCCTTTCTGCAACATCTACAGCGCTTTCGCGCAGCGCGCCTACGACAACATCATACACGATGCTGCCATTCTCAATCTGCCCGTAGTGTTCTGTCTTGACCGCGCCGGACTCGTCGGTGAGGACGGAGCGACGCATCATGGCGTGTTCGACATCGCCGCCCTGCGCCCCGTGCCCAACCTCACGCTCTGCTCCCCGATGGACGAATGGGAACTGCGTCGCATGATGTACACGGCACAGCTGCCCGGAAAGGGCACCGTCGTCATACGCTATCCTCGCGGCAAGGGCGTCATCCCGCGCGACGACTGGCAATGCCCGCTCGAAGAGATAGAGGTGGGCAAGGGCCGCTGCATACGTGAGGGCTCGGACGTCGCCGTGCTCAGCTACGGACCAGTAGGCAACGACGTGGAACGCGCCATCGCCCAGCTTGCTGAGGATGGCTCCGCTCTCAGCGTGGCCCATTACGACATGCGCTTCTGCAAGCCTCTCGACACGCAGCTGCTCAACGACATCGCCTCGCGCTTCAAGCGCGTCGTGACCGTCGAGGACGGACAGCGTGCCGGCGGATTCGGATCTGCCGTACTCGAATGGATGAACGACAACGGCAAGCACGTAAGCCTTCAGCGCATCGGACTCCCCGACAAATTCATCGAGCACGGCTCAGTTGCCGAGCTGAGAAAGATTGCAGGAATTGACACCGAAGCCATAAAGAACGCCATATCCAAAACTTCAGTAACATTATGAAAATAATAATTGCCGGCGCCTACGCCATCGGAACCCACCTCGCACGCCTTCTCTCACGCGACCATGAGGACATCGTCGTCATGGACACCGACGAGGAGCGCCTGCAGCACATCGGCTCCGACGTGGACATACTTGCCATGGAGGCCTCGCTGACAAGCGTCAAGGCTCTAAAGAAGGCCGGCGCCGAACATGCCGACCTCTTCATCGCCGTTACGCCCGACGAGAGCCAAAACATGGCTTCTTGCGTGCTCGCGAAAGCTCTCGGCACGAAGAAAACCGTAGCGAAAATAGACAATTCGGAGTATATAGAGCCCGACTTGCAGGAGTTCTTCGCAGAGCTCGGCGTCAGTTCGGTCATCTATCCGGAGATGCTCGCTGCCATCGACATCAACAACGGACTGAAAATGTCGTGGGTAAGGCAGCGTTGGGATGTGCATGGCGGCGCTCTTGTCATGCTCGGAGTGAAGTTGCGCGAGACGTGCACCATTCTCGACCGGCCCATGCGCGAGATTTGCGGTCCAGACGACCCTTACCATATCGTGGCGATAAAGCGCAGTGGCGAGACTATCATCCCTGGCGGCAACGACCGCCTGGAGAAGTACGACATGGCATACTTCATGACCACCAAGCAATACATTCCTTACATAAGGAAGATAGTGGGCAAGGAGCATTATGTCGACGTGAAGAACGTCATGATAATGGGAGGCGGAGCCACTGCCGTGCGCACCGTGAAGACAATGCCTTCCTACATGGACGTGAAGATAATAGAAACCGATGAGCAACGCTGCGAGCGGCTCAACTCAATTCTCGAAGACGAGAAGGCGCTGATCATCAACGGCGACGGACGCGACCTGTCGCTCCTCATGGAGGAGGGCATAAAGAATACGCAAGCGTTCGTGGCACTCACGGGTAACGCCGAAACCAACATCCTCGCCTGTCTGACGGCGAAGCGCATGGGCGTGAGGAAAACCGTGGCTATGGTGGAGAACATCGACTACGTGAGCATGGCGGAAAGTCTCGACATCGGCACCATCATCAACAAGAAGTCGATTGCCGCCAGCCACATCTATCAGATGATGCTCGACGCCAACGTCCACAACGTGCGCTTCCTCATGACTGCCAACGCCGACGTGGCGGAATTTATCCCCTCGGAAGGCTCGAAGATAACGCGCAAGCCCGTGAAGGACCTCGGACTGCCGCAGGGCATGACCATCGGCGGACTCGTGCGCGACGGACAGGGACTGCTCGTGTCGGGCAACACCATGATACGTCCGGGCGACTCTGTGATGGTGTTCTGCCACAATGTCAACATGAAGAAGATTGAGAAACTCTTCCTATGATAAACCTCAAGTTATTATACAAAATCATCGGCTCGCTGCTGTTCATCGAGTCTACGATGTTGCTCGTGTGCCTCGGTGTGGCGATAGGCTTCCACGAGGACGACACGTTCGCTTTTGCGTGCTCTGTGGTGCTGTCGGCAGGGGTCGGCTTCGTGCTCCGCTGCCTTGGGCGCGACTGCGACAACACGCTCTCACGTCGCGATGCCTATCTTGTCGTGACGCTGACGTGGGTGGTGTTCTCGCTCTTCGGCACAGCGCCGTTCGTCATCGGAGGCTACCTGCCGTCGTTCACTGACGCTTTCTTCGAGACGATGTCGGGCTTCACCACCACTGGCGCCACCATCATCGATGATCTCTCCGTGATGCCGCATGGAATACTCTTCTGGCGCTCGTTCATGCAATGGATAGGTGGCTTGGGAATAGTGTTCTTCACCATAGCGCTCTTGCCGTCGCTCGTTGGCGGCAGTGTGAAGGTGTTTGCGGCGGAGGCGACGGGCCCCATCAAGACCAAGCTCCATCCGCGCCTCAGCACCAACGCAAAGTGGATATGGGTGGTCTACATCTGCATCACGCTGTTGTGTATGGGGGCGCTGCTGCTTGCCGGCATGGACGTATTCCGCAGTATCAACTACAGCATGACAACCGCTGCCACAGGCGGCTTCGGAGTAGACAACGACTACTCTGTCTTCACTCCCTCCATACAATATATTATAACATTCTTCTGCTTCGTCTCCGGCGTTAACTTCACGCTGCTCTATGTCGCTGCGTCGCAGCGCAAAATCTCCACGCTGCTGAAAAACGCGGAATGTCGCTTCTATTTCATCATCGTGTCGTGTTTTACGGCATTCATAGCCTTCGAGCTGATGTGGAAGAACAGTTACGGCTTGGAACATGCCGTGCGCTCCGCCGTCTTCCATGTCGTGTCGTTCATTACTACCACCGGACTCCTTGCCGACGACCCCGGCAAGTGGCCGCACGTGACGTGGGTAGTGTTGGCGGTCTGCATGTTCTTCGGAGCTTGCTCCGGCTCTACGAGTGGCGGCTTCAAGTGTATACGTGCCGTGATGCTGCTGAAGGTAATAAAGAATGAGTTCAGGCAGATGCTCCATCCCAACGCTGTGCTCCCAATGAAGGTGGATGGCGTCAACGTGCCGTCATCGAAGCGCGTCACGCTGCTCGCCTTCCTTACGAGCTATCTTATTCTGAGCCTTGTTTGCTCGTTTGCCATGATTGCCATGGGCATCGACAACACTAATGCCATCACCATCACGCTGAGTACGCTTGGCAATGTCGGTCCGACGCTCGGTGTGGAGATAGGCCCCACGATGTCGTGGAGCATACTGCCCGACACGGCAAAGTGGATTTGCTCCGCGCTGATGCTCATCGGACGTCTCGAGATATTTAGTGTGCTCGTCATCTTCACTCCGCAATTTTGGGAGGAAAACTGATGGAGTTAGGAATTAGGAATTAGGA
>DLKG01000048.1 GCA_002490315.1 Prevotella sp. UBA7594
TGAGGAACGCAAGAATGACGGCTTGTATAAGGTGTTCTCAGAAAACTTCCCTATCACCGACACTCGTAACAATTTCGTTCTTGAGTTCTTGGATTACTATATTGACCCGCCTCGCTACTCAATCGACGAGTGCCTTGAGCGTGGCCTTACATATAGCGTACCCTTGAAGGCTAAGATGAAACTCTACTGTACGGATCCCGACCATGAGGACTTCGGCACGTTCATCCAGGACGTCTTCCTTGGCACTATCCCTTATATGACTGACAACGGCACATTCGTCATTAACGGTGCCGAGCGTGTTGTCGTGTCTCAGCTTCACCGCTCTCCGGGCGTGTTCTTCGGACAGGGCGTTCATGCCAACGGCACGGTGCTCTACAGCGCACGTATCATCCCGTTCAAGGGCTCATGGATAGAGTTTGCCACTGACATCAACAACGTGATGTATGCCTATATCGACCGTAAGAAGAAGTTGCCGGTTACGACTCTTCTGCGTGCCATGGGCTTCGAGGAAGACAAGGATATCCTCCAGATTTTCGACCTTGCCGAGGAGATAAAGGTAAACAAGAAGAACCTTAAGGCCGCTATCGGTCAGAAGCTCGCCGGCAATGTCATCAAGCACGAGATTGAGGACTACAACGACCCCGACACTGCCGAGGTTATCTCTATCGAGCGTAACGAAATCATCGTTGAGCGCGGATCGGAGATTACAGAGGAAAACATTGACGACATCCTCGACTCTGGCGCTTCTTCTATACTTGTACATAAGGACGAGGAGGCTGCCAACAAGTACTCCATCATCTTTAACACTCTTGCCAAGGACCCGGCTAACTCTGAGAAGGAGGCTGTGCTCTACATCTACCGCCAGCTCCGCAATGCTGATCCTGCCGATGACGCTTCGGCTCGCGAGGTGTTCCAGAACATCTTCTTCTCCGACAAGCGTTACGACCTCGGAGAGGTGGGACGCTACCGTATCAACAAGAAGCTCGGTCTTGACATCGACTCTGAGGTGCGCGTCCTCACTAAGGAAGACATCATTGCCATCATACGTTATCTCATTCAGTTGGTTAACTCTAACGCAACTGTAGACGATATTGACCACCTTTCCAACCGCCGCGTGCGCACCGTTGGCGAGCAACTCAGCAACCAGTTCTCTATCGGTCTGGCGCGTATGAGCCGCACTATCCGCGAGCGCATGAATGTGCGTGACAACGAGGTGTTCCAGCCCACCGACCTTATCAACGCCAAGACTATATCAAGCGTTGTAAGCTCGTTCTTCGGAACAAATCCTCTCTCACAGTTCATGGACCAGACCAACCCGCTTGCCGAGGTTACTCACAAGCGCCGTCTCTCCGCCCTTGGTCCTGGTGGTCTTTCCCGTGAGCGTGCAGGCTTCGAGGTCCGCGACGTTCACTACACACACTACGGTCGTCTGTGTCCTATCGAGAGCCCTGAGGGTCCGAACATCGGACTTATCTCTTCTCTCTGTGTCTACGCCACAATCAACGAGCTTGGCTTCATAGCCACTCCTTATCGTCGCGTGAACAACTCCATCGTTGATCTCGACAATAAAGACGTTGTCTACCTCACCGCTGAGGAGGAGGAAGACCACGTAATCGGTCAGGGTAACGCTCCGCTCCGCGAGGACGGCTCGTTCATCCGCGACAACGTAAAGTGTCGTCAGAACGCTGAGTTCCCGGTGGTGCCGCCTTCAGAGGTAGACCTCATGGACGTGTCGCCGCAGCAGATCGCTTCCGTGTCGGCAGGTCTTATCCCGTTCTTGGAGCACGACGACGGTCACCGCGCACTCATGGGATGTAACATGATGCGCCAGGCAGTGCCTCTTCTCCACAATGACGCGCCTATCGTAGGTACCGGTCTTGAGAAGCAGGTGTGCGAGGATTCACGCACGATGATTACTGCCGAGGGTGAGGGCGTTATAGAATATGTGGACGCCACAACTATCCGTATCCTTTACGACCGCACAGAGGATGAGGAGTTCGTAAGCTTCGAGCCGGCACTTAAGGAATATCGCATTCCGAAGTTCCGCCGCACCAACCAGAACATGACCATCGACCTCCGTCCTATCTGCAATAAGGGTCAGCGCGTGAAGAAGGGCGACATCCTCACCGAGGGTTACGCCACCGAGAACGGCGAGCTTGCACTCGGTCGCAACCTCCTCGTGGCTTACATGCCATGGAAGGGTTACAACTATGAGGACGCCATCGTGCTCTCAGAGCGTATGGTACGCGACGACGTGCTCACTTCTGTTCATGTTGACGAGTACTCTCTTGACGTGCGCGAGACAAAGCGCGGCATGGAGGAGTTCACGAGCGACATTCCTAACGTCAGCGAGGAAGCTACAAAGGATCTCGACGACAACGGTATTGTACGTGTCGGCGCACGCATTGAGCCGGGCGACATCCTTATCGGCAAGATTTCGCCTAAGGGCGAGAGCGACCCCTCTCCTGAGGAAAAACTGCTCCGCGCAATCTTCGGCGACAAGGCAGGCGACGTGAAGGACTCTTCACTGAAGGCCAACCCGTCACTCAGCGGCGTGGTAATCGACAAGAAGCTCTTCTCACGTGCCGTGAAGACGCGCGAGTCGAAGAAGCAGGACAAGGTGATTCTCGCCAAGATTGACGAGGAATACGAGGCAAAGAACGACGACCTCAAGGACATCCTCGTCGACAAGCTCCTCACGCTCACAGAAGACTATGTGTCGCAGGGCGTAAAGGACTACTCCGGCGCGGAAATCATCACCAAGGGCACGAAGTTTACTGCCACTATGCTCAAGAACCTTGAGTACGACGGCATACAGTCGAACGGATGGACTGAGGACGAGCACACCAATGGCTTGATCTCTAAGCTCATCATGAACTACATACGCAAGTACAAGCTCCTCGACGCAGAACTCAAGCGCAAGAAGTTTGCCATCACCATCGGCGACGAGCTGCCTTCAGGCATTCTCCAGATGGCGAAGGTGTACGTTGCCAAGAAGCGTAAGATTGGCGTGGGTGATAAGCTTGCCGGTCGTCACGGCAACAAGGGTATCGTTTCGAAGATTGTGCGCATGGAAGACATGCCGTTCCTTGAGGACGGACGTCCAGTCGACCTCGTGCTTAACCCTCTGGGCGTGCCTTCACGTATGAACCTCGGACAGATCTTCGAGGCTATTCTCGGCGCTGCAGGCAGAAAGCTCGGAGTGAAGTTCGCCACACCTATCTTCGACGGTGCGAAGCTCGAGGACCTCTCGGAGTGGACAGACAAGGCAGGTCTGCCGCATCTCTGCTCTACTCACCTCTACGATGGTGAGACGGGTGAGCGCTTCGACCAGCCGGCTACCGTGGGTGTCACCTACTTCTTGAAGCTTGGCCACATGGTTGAGGACAAGATGCACGCCCGCTCTATCGGCCCGTACTCACTCATCACCCAGCAGCCACTTGGTGGTAAGGCACAGTTTGGTGGTCAGCGTTTCGGAGAGATGGAGGTTTGGGCTATCGAGGCATTCGGTGCCAGCCACGTTCTTCAGGAGATCCTGACAATCAAGTCGGACGACACCGTGGGCCGCTCGAAGGCTTACGAGGCAATCGTCAAGGGCGATCCTATGCCGACACCGGGTATTCCGGAGTCGCTCAACGTGCTTCTGCACGAGCTTCGCGGTCTTGGTCTCAGCATCAAACTCGATTAATCCGAACATCCCTAAAATATATAGAAATATATGGCTTTCAAGAAAGATACAAAAGTAAAGACTAATTTCACGAAGATTACCATCGGACTCGCCTCGCCTGAGGAAATCCTGGAAAATTCGTATGGAGAGGTAACCAAGCCCGAGACCATCAACTACCGCACTTACAAGCCTGAGCGCGACGGTCTGTTCTGCGAGCGCATCTTCGGCCCGACACGCGACTATGAGTGCGCCTGCGGCAAGTACAAGCGCATCCGCTACAAGGGCATCGTCTGCGACCGATGTGGCGTGGAGGTGACGGAGAAGAAGGTGCGCCGTGAGCGTAGCGGACACATTGAGCTCGTCGTTCCGGTGGCTCACATCTGGTACTTCCGCTCTCTGCCAAACAAGATTGGCTATCTGCTCGGTATGCCGACCAAGAAGCTCGACCAGGTTATCTACTACGAGAAGTACGTGGTGATACAGCCGGGTGCTCTCGAGGGTCGTAACGACAGTGAGGGCAATGAACTCAACGGTTCTCACAAGATGGACCTCCTCTCCGAGGACGAGTATCTCGACATTGTTGAGAACAAGCTCGAGAACAACGATTATCTTGACGACAGCGACCCCAACAAGTTCATCGCCAAGATGGGTGCGGAGGCTATCTACGACCTCCTTGCCAACCTCGACCTTGACTCTCTTTCCTACGAGCTTCGCGACCGCGCCAACAACGACTCTTCGCAGCAGCGCAAGACGGAGGCTCTGAAGCGCCTGCAGGTGGTGGAGGCATTCCGCAGCAGCCGCGGCGTCAACCGTCCGGAGTGGATGATCATGAAGATTATCCCCGTTACTCCGCCGGAGCTCCGCCCGCTCGTGCCGCTTGACGGTGGCCGCTTCGCCACGTCCGACCTCAACGACCTCTACCGTCGTGTCATCATCCGCAACAACCGTCTGAAGCGTCTTGTTGAGATAAAGGCTCCGGAGGTGATTCTCCGCAACGAGAAGCGTATGCTCCAGGAAGCAGTCGACAGCCTCTTCGACAACTCGCGCAAGTCGAGCGCAGTGAAGAGCGATGCCAACCGCCCGCTGAAGTCGCTCTCCGACTCACTCAAGGGTAAGCAGGGCCGCTTCCGTCAGAACCTTCTTGGTAAGCGTGTTGACTACTCTGCACGTTCGGTTATCGTCGTTGGTCCGGAGTTGAAGATGGGAGAGTGCGGTCTGCCGAAACTCATGGCAGCCGAGCTCTATAAGCCGTTTATCATCCGCAAGCTCATCGAGCGCGGCATCGTGAAGACCGTGAAGAGCGCGAAGAAGATTGTTGACCGTCGCGAACCGGTCATCTGGGACATCCTTGAGAATGTAATGAAGGGTCACCCCGTCATGCTCAACCGTGCCCCGACGCTCCACCGTCTCGGTATTCAGGCATTCCAGCCGAAGCTCATCGAGGGCAAGGCAATCCAGCTCCACCCACTCGCATGTACGGCATTCAACGCCGACTTCGACGGCGACCAGATGGCTGTTCACCTCCCGCTCAGCAACGAGGCTGTGCTTGAGGCCCAGATATTGATGCTCCAGAGCCACAATATTCTTAATCCTGCCAACGGCGCTCCTATCACTGTGCCTTCACAGGATATGGTGCTCGGTCTCTACTACATCACGAAGCTCCGTCCGGGTGCCAAGGGCGAGGGACTCACATTCTATGGTACAGAGGAAGCTCTCATTGCCAACAACGAAGGCAAGTGCGACCTCCACGCTCAGGTGAAAGTGATTGTCAACGACCTTGTCGACGGCAAGATACAGAAGCGTATGGTGGAGACATCTGTCGGACGTGTCATCGTCAACCAGATTATCCCAGATGAAGTGGGCTTCTTCAATGATGTCATTTCAAAGAAGACTCTGCGCGGACTCATCTCCAACGTAATCAAGGCAGTCGGCATGGCACGTGCCTGCGAGTTCCTCGACGGCATTAAGAACCTCGGTTACCGCATGGCTTACGTTGCAGGTCTTTCGTTCAACCTCGATGACATCATCATCCCGCCAGAAAAGAAGGAGATTGTTGACCGTGGTCAAGAGGAAGTACGCCAGATCACCGACAACTACAACATGGGCTTCATCACTGAGAACGAGCGTTACAATCAGGTGATTGATACATGGACTCACGTGAACAATGACCTCGCCAACATCCTTATGAAGGAGATGACGGAGGCCGACCAGGGCTTCAATGCCGTGTTCATGATGCTCGACTCCGGAGCCCGTGGTTCTAAGGACCAGATCAAGCAGCTCTCCGGTATGCGTGGTCTTATGGCAAAGCCTATGAAGGCAGGTGCCGAGGGCCATCAGATTATCGAGAACCCTATTATATCCAACTTCAAGGAAGGCATGTCCGTGCTTGAGTACTTCATCGCCTCGCACGGTGCCCGTAAGGGTCTTGCCGATACCGCTATGAAGACGGCTGATGCCGGTTACCTCACACGTCGTCTTGTTGACGTTTCTCACGACGTCATCATCTCCGAGGAAGACTGCGGCACGCTCCGCGGACTCGTCTGCACCGCTCTCAAGAACGGCGACGACGTCATTTCTTCCCTCGAGGAGCGCATCCTCGGTCGTGTATCCGTGCACGACGTTGTAAACCCGACAACGGGCGAAATCATCGTTCACGCAGGTGAGGAAATCACCGATGCAAAGGCCAAGGAGATTGAAGATTCGCCAATCGAGAGCGTTGAGATTCGTTCAGTGCTCACTTGCGAGAGCAAGAAGGGCGTCTGCATGAAGTGCTACGGTCGCAACCTTGCCACGCAGCGCATGGTGCAGCTCGGCGAGGCTGTCGGCGTCATCGCTGCACAGGCCATCGGTGAGCCGGGTACACAGCTTACCCTCCGTACGTTCCACGCCGGTGGTGTGGCTGGTAACGCTGCCGCTAACGCGTCTATCGTTGCCAAGAACGATTGCAAGCTGAAATTTGAGGATCTCCGCATCGTGCCGTTCGTAGAGAACGACGGCGAGAAGGACGTAGACTGCTCTAAGGTGGTTAGCCGTCTGACAGAACTTCAGTTTATCGACCCGAACACGGACATTGCTCTTGCTACTGTCAACGTGCCTTACGGTTCTTCTCTCTACTTCAAGGACGGCGACCTCGTGAAGAAGGGCGACCTCATTGCCAAGTGGGACCCGTTCAATGCGCTCATCGTCACAGAGTATGCCGGTACGTTGCGCTTCAACGATGTTATCGAGGGCGTCACCTACCGTGCAGAGACCGACGAGGCAACAGGTCTTACCGAGAAGATCATCACCGACTCTAAGGACAAGTCGAAGGTGCCTACCTGCGACGTGCTCGACGCCAACGGCGAGGTGCTTGGCACCTACAACTTCCCAGTGGGAGGCCACGTGGTATGTGAGGACGGACAGACCGTGAAGACGGGTGTGGCTATCGTGAAGATTCCTCGTGCCGCTGGTTCCGCAGGCGATATCACCGGTGGTCTGCCGCGTGTTACGGAGCTCTTCGAGGCCCGCAACCCGAGCAACCCTGCTGTCGTTTCAGAAATCGACGGTGAGGTTACGATGGGTAAGGTGAAGCGTGGCAACCGCGAGATTATCGTCACCTCGAAGACGGGCGACCAGAAGAAGTATCTCGTTTCTTTGTCGAAGCAGATTCTCGTTCAGGAGCACGACGCTGTTCGTGCAGGTACGCCGCTCTCCGCAGGCGAGATTACGCCTAACGACATCCTTGCCATCAAGGGCCCGACCGCCGTTCAGGAGTACATCGTCAACGAGGTGCAGGACGTATACCGTCTGCAGGGCGTGAAGATCAACGACAAGCACTTCGAGATTATCGTGCGTCAGATGATGCGCAAGGTGCGTATCGACGAGCCGGGTGACACAACGTTCCTGGAGCAGGAGATGGTCGACAAGCTCGACTTTGCTGAGGAGAACGACCGCATCTGGGGCAAGAAGTACGTAACTGACGCCGGCGACTCCGACGTGCTCAAGGTTGGACAGATTGTTTCTGCACGCAAGCTGCGCGACGAGAACTCCAGCCTCAAGCGCCGCGACCTCCGTCTCGTTCAGGTGCGCGACACTATTCCAGCAACGTCTACGCAGATTCTGCAGGGTATCACCCGCGCCGCTCTCCAGACGAAGAGCTTCATCTCTGCCGCCTCCTTCCAGGAGACAACGAAGGTGCTCAACGAGGCTGCCATCCGCGGAAAGGTTGACTACCTTGAGGGAATGAAGGAGAACGTTATCTCCGGCCACCTCATCCCGGCAGGTACCGGCTTGCGCCAGTGGGACAAGCTCATTGTCGGCTCGAAAGAGGATTACGACCGTATGCAGGCCAACCGCCGCAACGTAACAGACTATTCCAACGAGGAGCAGTCTGCCGAGTAACACTCTGCACGATTACATAGATAAATTATAGAAAGCACTGCAAGCTATTCTCTCCGTGAGATTGCTTGCAGTGCTTTTTTTGTTAATTATGCTTAATGCTTTAATGTTCCCGAAAAGAAACGTTTATCATATCGGCTATGTTTAGTAAATTTGTGGAAACTAATGAATAAAACGAAACAGACTTGATTTGATTGGCGTGGTTGGTTTTTAACCGCGTCGAGCATTATTTTATTTAACACAAAAAACTAACGTATTATGAAAAAGAAAATTTTTCTATTCTTGCTGTGCCTTTTTGGCACTGTGTCTTTCCTTTCGTGTGGCAAGGACGAAGTAAAACCGGACGGTGAAGTAAATGAGAATGGTGTGGTCGGAACTTGGAGATTATCTGACGACGACGATGTGTATGTGTTCAAAGCAGACGGGACGGGAATCGGCTGTGAGCATGCTGATGATGTGGAGCAGGATATGTGGAATTTCCGATATACATATTCTGAATCTGACAAGACGTTGACGATGACGTACGACGGCAAGACCGATTGTTTTACGAATGTGGAAATCTCAGGCGAGAGTGCATCCGTAACAGATGATGATGAGCGTCTGCTCTTGCAAAGAGTGACCGCTCCGGTAGCCGTAGTCGCGCTTGATGTGCCAAACATGGTTGGCAACCAATACGAAGGCACGGCGAATTATGCGTGTGGAAATGACGGCGGTCGTTATGAAATAAAGTTGAATGGGTACTTTCTTTGGCATAAGTCATGTTCCGGCACATTCAATTTTGAGGTGGCGACAGTCTCTGATGTGTCGGGCATGATAGAGGAGTGCGAGATGCAGCGGTTAAGTGCTAACTCTGCCGTTGTAAATCTCAATGTGGGTAAGAACCCACTCGTTGACACCCGCTCGTCGACAATCAAAATTTCCGCTTATGACGAAGACGGGAATATGGTAAAGGAGCACAATGTCGCTTTGTTCCAAAGTGGTGCAGGCTGCAGCTTTGAGGTTGTCGCACCGTATGGAGAAGTAGACGGGAATGGCGCTATTGTTTATTTCGACGTATACAACAAAGACCATAATAATATAACGGTGCATTATCCACAGGGAAATGCTGTTTCATGGGAAAAACAGAGTACAGTAAAATATTATGGTGGTGATGACTGGAAGTTGAAGGTTGCTGTGCCTGCTAATGTTACGGGCCAGGGCAAGAACCTTGAGTATACTTTCACAAAAGAAGACGGATCCTCAAAAGTTGTGCAGTTGTATCAAGCAGCCAATAGTGGTGGAGGCGGTGGCACAGGCGACCCGTACAATCCAGTGACGGGTAAGGTACGTGCGGTCGCTAATGTAGTAGGTCCTGGATTGGTGTTGGTGTACGACAAGGAAGCTCAGTACTACGATGGACTTACCGGTACAATAGACTACGTGTATTATCCGTCTACGGGAAAATATTATATCTATGGCTCATATTTCTGCGGCGATCCAGATGCAAATGGAGGAAAGGGAATTCGTTTTGAAGCCAAGAAGGGATACAATAGTATTTGCGTTTACCATGGCGTGTATTTCGATTATTCAACTTATGGGCATACAAAAAAATACAATTGGGATGTTTACATTAAGTTCACATTGCCATAGTTCAGATTGAGAAGTCTTTTGATAAAACTAAGCGTATAAGCCACATTTAGCCACCCGGTCACTCGAAATGTTGGATAAAATTTTGCTTCATGCCATTGCTGAACGAGAAAAAATGCTTATATTTGCAAATGCAACACATTTAAATACTACTGCCAATGGAGTTTCGAAGCACACGGATGACATTTTATTTGGCCGTGGTGGCAGCCGTGATTGCGGCGTGCGACTCGCGACAGACGCAGGAGCGGAGCCTCTTGCCCGACTCCGTAGAGGCAGTATGCCGCGAGGGCGACATCGTGTTGCGTAGCGGCACGAGCCTTGAGAGCCATGTTGTGGCGGCAGCGAGCCTGCGCACGGGTTATTCCCATTGTGGCATTGTGGCGCGCGGCGGCGACGGCAAGCTTGTCGTGGTACATGCCGTGCCCGGCGAGCCCGACTTCGAGGGCGACCCCGACCGCGTGAAGGCAGAACCTCTCCGCGTGTTCTTCTCCAGACGAATGGCGAGGAGCGGCTGCCTGCTCAGGTGTGCTGACTCCATTGCCGCCCACCACAGCGCGGGTCATGCCATGGCGCTGTTCCGCCGCCACACGCTCTTTGACCATGACTACGACGAGCGCGACACGTTGAAGATGTACTGTAGCGAACTCGTATATTATGTCTATAGCCGCGCCGGAGTAAAGCTCATAGGGCCCGCGCGCCACAACTATGACATACCCGCCATGAGGCTACGCGGCGTCATACTGCCGTCCGACTTCCTCTATTCGCCCCACTTGAGCCGCATTGCTGACTTTTAGGATTAATAACTGAATACTAACAGCTCGTCAACTAAATACTGACAGCTCGTCAACTAAATACCAACAACTTGTCAACTGAATAGAATAATTAACTTAAAAACCTGAATTTATGAAAAAACTAATGACTATTGTCTGCGCCATCGCAGCAGCGTTCGTAATGACTTCGTGCAGCGGCAACTCTCCAAAGTCAGTCGCCGAGAAGCAAGTAAAGTGTCTTGCCGACAAGGACTACAAGGGCTACACCGAACTGATGTACTTCGACGATGAGAAGATGTCGAAGGAAGAGATAGAGGAAACGCAGAAGCAGGTGGCAGAAGTGCTTGAGAGAAAGGCAGACCCCATCTTCGAGCAGAAAGGTAAAATAACGGGCTGTAAGGCTACTTCCGAGGAAATCTCCGAGGACGGCAATGAAGCCACCGTTGAGCTGAACGTCAAGAGCGAAACGAAAGACGGTAAGGCTGAGGAGGAAACTCTAACCATGAAACTGCGCAAGAACAAGGCGGGTGAGTGGAAAGTGAAACAGTAACGGAGCGGCTGACTCCTGTCTGCCGAAAAATAAGCTGCATTTAATCAAAACAATATTGTTAAGGCACATCCTAAATATCAAGTGACGTTACGTGTGTCATTCGCTTGCGGCAATGCATAACACGGGAAATAACTGGGAGAGGGGGCGCCCTCGCCCCCGACATGAATGTGTGTCGAAAGGCAAACAATGCGGACTGCATTCTCCTTTTGTCGGGGGCGAGGGCGCCCCCTCTCCCAGTTATTGCTTCATTCCCGCTCCTTAATATTTAGGGGAGATCACTCCAAATAACGTATGAACCATTATTAATATCTACTCTTCAACTTTCTGATTTACTCGAATGTAAAGAATTTAGAGGAGTTTTTCGCGAAGCTCAAGGGAACTTCGCCGCTGATGGCGGATTAGAAGTTCTTGCTTAGGCAAGCGGTAGAACCGAGTGATAGCCAATAGTAAGAAATTGCATTAAATAAATGTTCATAATATATTACATACGGCTTTAACTTCTATAACTTCTTTATTTACTTTAAATTCCACAAATCCGAAACTTCAGTCTACTCTTGTTAGTGTGTTAAAAGTGTGCATAAGCATGGCCTGCCACGGCTGTGGCTCATGCCTGCTACATCCGTGACTCGTGCCTGCCGCAGCCGTGGCTGATGCTTGCCACGTCCGTGATATGCAAACTGTCATTACCCTGTGGGGAATGGAAGTGTTAAAAGGACTGCAGGTTTGTGCAAATTATTAGTAATGAGCCTGTTGATTTGTTAAAGTTGTTTCAAAAATCGTTAATAGTGTAACGATATTGCAATATTTTTATTAACTTTGCAATGCAATGGTAAAAATGCAACTTCTGCATTACAAACTGCACTACTAATGATATTGGACACATTCTTGTTCAATGACCACCTTTCTAAGAAGGAATGACAAACTCATTCCAAGTAAAAATTTGTCCTAAAATGAATTTAAAGAAAATAGTAAAGACATTCGCAATAACAATGATGCTCGCCGTAGCGTCAACGCCAGCCCATGCTCAGGACCTTCTCGCCCGCCAGGCTCCCGTCGACCGCAAGATGGCAGCAGTGGACACAATAATGCTCCGCCGCATAGCAGAGCGTGAGGAGTCGGAGTCGCCGGCTTCCGAACTCTATGCCAACTGGGACAATCGCTACGCTCATCGCGCAACCGAACTGCCCGACCACTACCGCATTGATCTCCGCCATTTCTCCATGCCGACCACAAGCCGCGTCATCACGAGCAACTTCGGCTCACGCTGGGGACGCCAGCACAAGGGTCTTGACATAAAGGTGTACATCGGCGACACCATCCGCGCCGCATTCTCCGGCAAGGTACGCATCGTACGCTACGAGGGCGGCGGCTACGGCAAGTACATCGTCATCCGCCACAACAACGGCTTGGAGACTATCTACGGCCATCTCTCAAAACAGCTCGTGGAGGAAAATCAGGAAGTGCGTGCCGGTGAGGTTATCGGACTCGGTGGCAACACGGGTAGAAGCACGGGCTCACACCTCCATTTCGAAACACGCCTCTGTGGCGTAGCGCTCAATCCGGCCCTGATGTTCGACTTCCGTGAGCAGGACGTGACGGGCGACTACTACGCCTTCAACAAGTCGACATACGACGATGAGTCTGCCAATGCCACACGCATCCGCGGAAAGCAGGACGGCTCTATGTTAGCCAAGGACAACTCCGCTGACGACTATTCCACCAACAACCGCACCACCTCCGGACTCGACGACCAGGTGCTCTATCATAAGGTGGCGAAGGGAGAGACGCTTGAGAGCATAGCACGCAAGCGTGGCGTGACGGTCGACAAGATTTGTAAGCTCAACCACATCACGTCAAGAATGCGCCTGCGTCCAGGTCAAATCATTAGATATTCATAAAGAAGCGGCGCACTTCCGGCTGCCGAAAGAAATACTGGCTTACTCACATACGCCGAAAGAATTATTGGCGTACTTGTATACGCCGAAATAAAAATAGAAGCGGCGGACTCCCGTCTGCCGACAAAGCAGAATTATGTTTTGCGTTTGTCGGCAGGCGGGAGTCCGCCGCTTCGTTTTGTTTAGCGTTTGTCGGCAGGCGGGAGTCCGCCTTCCTTATTGCTTGAACAGCGAGAAGTTCACGCTGCCGTAGGCTCGGTGTTCGATGAAGCCGGGTAGGGAGCTGAAGTCGTTCTTCTTGCCATGCTCGAATACGAGCAGTCCGCCTTCGCGCAGCAGTCCGCGCTCAAGGATAAGCTGAGGAATGGTTGGCAGTTCGGGCAGGGCGTAGGGAGGGTCGGCGAAGATGATGTCAAACTGCTGCTTTGCCGACTTGATGAAGCGGAAGACGTCGCCACGTATTAGAATGTTGTCCTCCGTGCCAATCTTTTTCATACACTCGCGGATGAACGACGCATGGTCGCGGTCCATCTCCACGCTCACCACCGGACGGCATCCCCTCGACAGCAACTCAAGCGAGATGCTGCCCGTCCCTGCGAAGAGGTCGAGCGCCTGCGCCCCGTCGAGATCGATGTAGCCATTGATGACGTTGAAGATGTTCTCCTTGGCGAAGTCGGTGGTTGGACGCGCCTTGAACGAGCGGGGCACGTCGAAGTGCCTTCCCTTGTATATTCCGGTAATTACTCTCATTATTTTTTTTCGTCGTGTGTTATGTTCGTTGATAATTTATATTATTTATTGCTATGTCCACACTCAACATTCTTCACAAACTGCCGTAGCTTGGTGTCAAGCGTGGCAGGCTCGGCAGGCGAGCCGGAGATGCAGAGAATGTCAGTAGGTTTCATGGCGAGTTGTTGCCAGACGCCCATG
Source organism: Prevotella sp. UBA7594 (assembly GCA_002490315.1). Lineage (GTDB taxonomy): Bacteria > Bacteroidota > Bacteroidia > Bacteroidales > Bacteroidaceae > Prevotella. Next base: position 13,816 of record DLKG01000048.1, read on the forward strand.
ATGAAGTACACGGCGTCCTGCGTGTCCTCCGCCGTGAAGGAGTTGCAGAAGCGGATGCGCCGTTTGCGGAACGCCACGATGTCCATCGCCTTGCCGCGGAAGACGCAGAAGAGTTTCTCCTGAAATCCGCCATAGGCGTGCTCCTGACATTCGGCGAGCGTTGAGGCTATGCGCGGCACGAACTGCACGTAGCGGAAGTTCTCGCTCAGTACGAAGTGGAGATCGCGGTTGACAGCGAACACAGCCACCACGCCAAGCTGGTCGAGCCTTGCCGTAGCCACTTCGTCGGCAGCCGACAGGGTCATCGCGGCGCAGAAGAGCGGTTGTGCCGCCTCGGAGCTGAATTCCTCGATGGGCACGAGCTGCGTCGGCGTGTCCACGCACACCGACACGCGGTCGTAGGAGCGCGGGTTCTGCAACAGTCGGCAAGAGGCGAGCGCCTGACGCAGGTTGGCTGCCACGGCGATGCCCGTGTTCATGTTGTAGGTTTCGCAGTCGGACGTGCCGTCGACGGCGAGGGCGACGAGCGTCATCGTGGCGCTGTCGATGCTTATTGTCAGTTTCATGTCGTTTTATGGGTTATCTGTATGCAAAATTAATGCAAATAGAAGACAATACAAAGGGAAGGGTCTGAATTTTTTCGCCCCGTCCGCTTGCCGTTTCTTTATTTTTAAGTACTTTTGTAGAAGAGAATACCAATAAGTAGAAGTGTAACCAATCAATCTCCCACGCTTATGCAACCATTCAAGACCGATGTCGCCGTACTCATTCTCTTCTTCAACCGCCCCGACCATCTCAGCCGTGTCTTTGCCGAGGTGCGCCGCGCCCGCCCTTCCCGCCTCTTCCTCTATCAGGACGGACCGCGCGGAGAGCGCGACATGGCAGGCATAGAAGCGTGTCGCAAGGTGGTGGAGGATATTGACTGGGAGTGCGACGTCCACCGCAAATACCAGGAGCGCAACTACGGCTGTGATCCCTCGGAGTACATCTCGCAGAAGTGGGCGTTCTCCGTCGTCGACCGCTGTATTGTCCTCGAGGACGACGACGTGCCCTCGCAGTCGTTCTTCCCCTTCTGCAAGGAGATGCTCGACCGCTACGCCGACGACGAGCGAGTGTGGATGATTGCCGGTTTCAACCCCGAGGAGCAGGTGGCGAGTCCCTACGACTATCTCTTCACGTCGGTGTTCTCCATCTGGGGGTGGGCATCATGGCGCCGCGTCGTCGACAAGTGGGACCCCTCCTACGCCTTTCTCGACGACCCCTACGCCATGCGGCAGCTCCGCGCCGTCATGCGCCAGCGTGGCTACTGCCGCGACACGCTCCGCGCCTGCCGCGACCATCGCGCATCGGGCAAGGAGTACTATGAGACGATTTTCTGGGCGTCGATGGTGATGAATTCCGGACTTGCCATAATGCCTACGCGCAACATGATCAACAACCTCGGAGCCACCGACGGCTCCACCCATTACACCGGTTCCTTGCAGACCATGCCCCGGCGTCTGCGCCGCCTATTTACGATGCGCCGCTTCGAGCAGGAAGGCGGCGTGAAGCACCCGCCCTACGTCATTGAGGACGTAGACTTCAAGGAGCAGGTCTACCGCACCTATGCCTACGGTCATCCGTTCATAAAGCTCTCCCGCTCCTTTGAGGAGCTGTTCCTCAATCTGCGCTACGCCAACTTCTCCTATATAGGCAAGGCGATAGCCAATCGCGTGCGCAAAATCTTTGGCAGAGGCGGGCATCATTAGAATGTTAATTATGTTAACAAATTCTAATGCACATATATTAATATGCCTTATTCCGCAGTTTTTATTTATATTTGCAAAAAAATAGAAACGGAGTTGAAAATTTATCCTCGACTTCGTCTCTATATTCATATTTATTAGTGAAAACCAAATCAATATTACTAAATACAAATCAAATGCAGAATTTTACCCGCAAGACTTTGACGCTCGCAGCAGGCATTATGCTTAGCGTGATGAGCGCAAACGCACAGCAAATTCGTGAGGGCTACGTGGATTTCGGCTCCAACACGGGCAGCACGCAGTTCCATACCCTTATCAGCAATTGGGCGCCCGGCAAGCAGGTGTCGGCAGATGACAACTTCTTCATCTCGCGCCAGAAGCCACGCGTGCGCTTCCGTAATGTCAACACTCAGGTGCGCCAGAACCTCACCGAGACCAACGACAAGAAACTCATCGCATGGGTGCCGGTGAACGAGCCTTCGTTCAATGCCTTGCCTGACGGTGTGTTCGACTCGGAGGTGTTCTCCATGTGGTCGTACGTTACACACTGGGGCGACTGGACATCTCCGCTCGGACGTATCCCTGCCGCGTTCATCGACGTGGCACACAAGAACGGTGTCGGCGTGTCAGGTGTGGCAAGTATCCCTAACGCATCCCTTTCTAATGAGTGGAGCAGCATGCTCCGCGGCCTTGCTTCTGCCGACGTGGACAACGCAGCTAAGTTCATGCGCTACTACGGCATCGACGGTCTCGGCTACAACTCGGAGTTCTACGGTGGAGCATCCTATATGAACGGCATCCGCTCATTCCATACCAACCTCTACAAGAAGATGAAGCCGCAGGATCCGCTCTTCGAGAACTTCTGGTATGACGGCACCAACGACGTTGGCGGCGTAACCTTCGACCAGGGCCTCGGCAACCACAACAAGAAGAACTTCGGCGCAAAGGACAGCGAGTGCTTCTCTCTGTTCCTCAACTACAACTGGACATCGCTCCTCCCGAAGTCGGTAACCTTCGCTGAGAACACCCTCAAGCGCGACCCGCTCGATCTCTACGCCGGTATCAACATGCAGGGCGGACAGCCTGCAAACCTCCCGTGGAACACTCTCGGCAGCAACCGCATATCCATCGGTCTTTGGGGCGCCCACAGCAACAATATGTGGTGGGAGAGCCGCGCCGAGCTCGGCTCGTCTGACGATGCTAAGCAGGAAGCATACCTTGAGCGTATCGAACGCTACTTCACTGGCGGCACACGCAACCCGGCAAACTGCCCGGAGGTGATGAACGGCCACCAGTATAATGCCAAGAACTACAAGTGGCACGGCATCTCCACATTCATGACAGCACGTTCAGCCCTCAACTGGGATCTCGCTGAGGAGCCGTTCATGACACATTTCAACCTCGGTAACGGTAAGTTCTTCAACCTCAACGGCGAGCGCAAGAACAGCAAGCCTTGGTACAACGTAGGTATTCAGGACTATCTCCCGACATGGCGCTTCTGGTTTGCCGACAAGCTCCTCGGCAGAAACGCTTCTGACGTGCCTGCAAGCGGCCTCGACGCTGCTTTCACATGGGATGACGCCTACTTCGGAGGCTCCACAATCAGAATCTCCGGCACCTCTGCCGACGAGTACCTCCATCTCTTCAAGACGAAGTACACGCTCAAGGCTGGCGATGTCATCACATTTAAATATAAGGTCAACGAAGGCTCTACCGACCTCGACCTCGTGCTTTCCGCTGAGGGTAGCGAGGAAAGCGGCGTAAGCTACAATGTTGGCGAGAAGTCATACGTGCCCGACGTCAACAAGTGGGTTGAGAAGACCTTCGTCGTAGGTTCCGACTTCGATGGCAAGGATCTCGCACTCGTGGCTCTCCACTTCAAGAATGCGAAGGATCTCGATCTCCTTCTCGGCGAGTTCTCAGTGGCACGCGGCACATACGCTGCACCTGCTACTCCAGAGGTTACATCCGCCACAATGCTCTACAACAGCAAGGCTGGCATGGACGGCAAGATAATCTTCAACATGCCTAACGACAAGGCTGCCGGTGAGCCCTGCTACAACCAGGACGTGAAGACTTCCTACTTCCGCCTCTACGCTCAGGAAGAGGGTCAGGAGCCGGTGCTCATGGGTGCCACAAGCTCATGGGCAGGTCTCTACTACTCAATCCCGGTTAAGCATGCCAATGCCAAGGTGCGCCTCGGTGTAGCTGCTGTTTCGCTCGACCAGAAGAAAGAGTCAGACATCGCATGGAGCCAGTATATGGATCCGGCATCCTATGTCTACAACGACGATATCCAGATAAGCAAGACCACAATCAAGCCTAACGAAGAGTTCACTCTCAGCTATGTGGACAGCGAGCATCCTGCCGCAACATGGGAAATCCAGAAGGACGGCAAGACAGTGAAGTCGGGCAATGGCAACTCTTGGACTTGCGACGGCATCAGCGAGGTTGGCAACTACGACCTCAAGGTTACGGGCAACGAATACGACGACAAGAACAATCCTACAACCACCACACGTACCTTCGCTTCTTACGTGCAGGTTACAAGCAACGGAACGGGTGCAATGCCTGAAATCTACTCGCTCACAGCCAACGGCGCTGAGGACGGCGAAGTTAGTCTCTCTGTAGGCGAGAACGTGAAGATGGCTTATACAGGACGCGCTGCCGACGGCGCAGGTTCGCAGGGCCTCGACCTTCAGGAGTCGCGCTTCGGCGTGAAGGCTTCCGACCTCGGTCTCGTAGGTGCAAAGTCATTCTCTATCTCGTTCTGGTTGAAGGTGAACAGCCTCAAGACTGACCTTCCAACATGTCTCTTCAACGTTTACAACAAGCAGGATGGTTGGCCTAAGACCGACTGGGGATGGATATGGACAGCACTCGACAAGGACGGAAAGATTGACCACTACAACTTCCGCGGTACAGACGCTACAAGCAATAAGGAACTTCACTACAAGTACGGGAATACAAAGCTTCCGGTAGGCAATTGGGTACACGTTACGATGGCGTTCGACTACAACACTTCAGGACAGTTGCGTAGCGATATGTACATCAATGGTGTGAAGCAGACGGTTACTTCTTGGGATCGCACTGGCGGCAGCAGTAATACTACCGAGCCGACATACCAGGACGACATTTATAAGATAACTGACGGCATGTACCTCTGCATCGGCGGTCCGCTCCATCAGCGTTACGGCATCGACGGCGTAATCGACAACGTCGCTATTTGGAACAAGGCTGTTTCTGCCGATGAGGCTAAGCAGGCAATGGGCGACCTCAATGCAAGCAACCTGCCTTCAAGCGTGCTCGCTTTCTGGGACTTCGAGAAGAAGGCGGAGTCTGACAACTCGTTCCTCTCCGTAGGTTCTAAGACTGGTGTCAAGGCTGGTATTCAGGACATGAACGCACAAGGTGGCGAGGGACAGGCTGTTATCGTCAACACCACTCCGAACTACATCGTCGGCTGTCCGTTCGTATCGGGCGAGACTTACAAGGTGGAGACTCTTCCTTCTTGGTCGTCGAAGAACGCTACAATTTCTGACGTCAAGGGTAACGGTGAGGCTGGCTCTGCCAACGTTTCGTTCCGCACTGACGGCATGTACGACGTGACGCTCACGCTGGCTAACGCTCTCGGCTCAGCCCAGAAGACATTCTCCGTTATTAAGGTTGGCACTGGCACCGGCATCAACGAAGCTGCCGCTACCGAGCTGAAGGCTTACACCGTAGGTGAGGACGCAGTGGTTGAGTTCGCTGAGGCAGGCTCTTACGAGGTGGCTGTCTACACAACGGCAGGCGAGCAGGTAGCACGCAAGGCCGCACAGCTCAGCGCTGGCAACGTTGTCAACGTTCACCTTGCCAAGGCTGGCATCTATGTGCTTAATGTGAAGAAGGACGGCAAGACAGTTCGCACTGTCAAGCTCATCCGCAAATAATAATAAAAAAGGAGCGGCGGACACTCATTTGCCGCTCCTTTCCTCTCATTGCTTAATAGTAAGATAAAAAACCTAATCACCAAAACAACAATCAGATGAATAAAAAGAAAGTAACCTTAGTCGCTTCCTTATTGTTATATGGTTGCGCATACGGATTTGCCCAGCGCACTCCGACCCATCCATTGGACATAAAGGATCAGGGTGACAAGTATCTCGTGGAGAATATCAACACCTGGCAGCCAGGCTCACAGCCCATCAGCGTAAGCCGCATCGACGACGAATTCTACATCTCGCGCGTGCGTCCGGCAACCCGCATCGCCGACGCCGACGACTATCAGGCTGAAAAGAGCAAGCAGGCCGTGCCGGGACGTAAGTTCTGTCTGTGGACTCCGCTCGACGACCCAACATCTTCATGGAAAGGTCTGCCTCGCTACTGCTTCGAGGGCGACAACTTCTCTATGTGGTCGTACCTTAACATACACGGCAACTGGACAGCACCTTGGTTCCGCGTAACTGGCGGTTTGGCAGACGTGGCTCACAAGAACGGTGTGTCTGTTGGTTGCGTAGCTTCCATACCTTATGGTCAGTCAATACGCGTCAGCGGTGGCACAAACACTTGGTCGCAAGTTATGGCTGCTCTGACAAAGAAGAATTCCGACGGCACATTCGCCAATTCGGAGCGCTTCGTGAAGCTTCTTAAATACTACGGCATTGATGGTGTAGGCGTTAACTCCGAGTTCAACGGCAACTACGCTACTATGAAGCAGATTCAGGGCTTCTTTGCCGACTGCCACAAGAAGGCAGAAGCCATTGGATGGCATTTCCAGCTCCACTGGTACGACGGTACCAATGACGCAGGCTCTCTCAGCTTCGACGGCGGTCTGGGTTCACACAACAAGGGCATGTTCGGAACGGGCGACAACATCGTGACCGATATGATGTTCTCCAACTATAACACTGGCCACAGCACACTCGTCGGCTCGGCAACCAACGCCAAGGCGTGGGGACGCAACCCGTACGACTATTATAAGGGCTTCGACATACAGGGTCGTGCACTGTCCGACGGCGCCAGCTCAAACTGGAGCGACCTCGACGACGTTGAGGCCTCGGTAGGTTTCTGGGGCGCACACGCACAGGGACTTATCCACCAGAGCTCTACCGACTACGGAACATCCGACGTTGCCATTCAGCAGGCTTATCTCGACAAGCAGGAGTACGTGTTCAGCGGTGGCAATCGCAACCCGGCAAACACACCGGCTTACACAAACTCGAAGATTACTCTGTCGAACGGTAGTATGAGTGGCAAGTTCTTCGGCGTGGCAAGCTACGTTACGGCGAAGTCGACAATACAGAACGTGCCGTTCGTGTCGCGTTTCAACCTCGGCAACGGTCTTACATTCAAGAACGAGGGTCAGGTGACGTTCAACCACAAGTGGCACAACATCGCTACTCAGGACCTCTTGCCTACATGGCGCTGGTGGATTGTTGACGGCTCAGAGAACGCCAGCAGCAGCGACCTCGCTCAGGCTGAGCTGACATGGGACGACGCTTATTGGGGCGGCTCTTGCCTCCGTCTGAAGGGCAAGACAGCATGCTCTCGCGTAAAACTCTTCAAGACATTGCTCAAGACAGAGCCTACGTACAACATCTCGCTCACCTACAAGATGACCAACGAGCTCGACACACACGCCAAGCTGTTCGTGGCTCTCAAGGGTAAGCTCACAGAATATAAGGAAGTGGCTATACCGGCAGCAGCAAAGTTCGGCGAGTGGACGACGTTCACGGCGTCGCTCAGCGACCTCGGTCTGAAGTCGGGCGACGAGATTGCAATGATTGGTATACGTCTCGACAACACTGACGCTGACTACAACATGCTCGTTGGCGAGCTCGCAGTGCGCAACCCGCAGCAGACATTCAATCCGGTTGCTCCTCAGATTAAGGAGATTGAAGTGCTCCGCGGCAAGGACAGAACCGTCGATTACAAGATACGCTACGCTGCCAAGGATGAGACCGGCGAGGAGAAGACCTACAACGACGAGGTTGATACATGGTACTACGAGATATGGTTCCAGCAGAAGGGCGAGAAGGAACAGCTCCTTACAGCTACAACGTCGTGGGCTGCTTACGTTATCGATGCTCCGATCGTTGCCGATCTCGAGAAGCGCGACTGCCGCTTCGGTGTGCGTGCCGTTTCTCCTGACGGACTGCAGAAGAGCGAGATTTCATGGAGCGACTATCAGAACGTGCCTTACGACACGCCGTCAACAGAGGTGGCTCTCGACCGTCAGGTTATAAAGCCGGGCGAGACCTTCAAGGCTTACTACGAGGATCAGTTCGCTCCGAAGGCACAGTCGTTCCGCATACTCAACGCGCAGACTGGCGCTCAGGTGGGCAGCACATTCACGAACTGCAGCAATTTCTCAACTGCTATCGACGAAGTTGGCGTTTACGACCTCGAAGTGGTTGGCTCTGACGGAAAGACAGAGACCCTGCGTGGCAAGATTATCGTATCGCCTGAAGAAACGGGTGCCGTGCCGGTAGTGGAGACTGTTACTGCCAACAAGCAGACAGCCGAGACAAACGAGGAGATAAAGCTCAACTACACATCACGCGACGGTGAAGGAAAGGTGTCGCGCGGTCTTGAGGTGAAAGACCCGAATATGCTTATGATTCCTGCCGATGTGACACTCGACGGAGGCAACAACACCAGCATGGCTTACTCTTACGCTCTCTGGGTGAAGGTGAACAGCTACGCTCACGACAAGCAGGGTACTAACCTCATCAGCAAGAACACTGTCAAGGACTCATGGCCTCACAACAACTGGGGCGACCTTTGGGTACAGATTCGTCCGGAGATACAGGCAGGTTCAAGCGACTGCACACAGTATCACGCAGCCAACGAGGTTTCGTTCAACACCTTCGGATGGACAGCACACGACAATCCACGCGAGTCGATGATGACTACTGGTTATAGCCTCAATCCGGGCGTTTGGAACCACATCGTTGTTACTCAGGACGCAGGTTCGGTACAGAAGATTTACTTCAACGGCAAGTGCGTTGCCGGTCCGATGGTGTTCACAAGCTCATCGCTCCGCGAGAACTCTTCCGACTATCGTATCGACAAGTCAGTACACGCCAATGTGTTCATCGGTGGTGGCGGCGTTTACAAGGCTGGTCTTGACGCAACAATCGACGAGGTTCAGGTTTGGAACAAGGCTCTCTCCGACGACGAAGTGAAGCGTGCTATGCAGGGCTTCAAGGAAGGCGAAGTGCCTTCGGCTCTCCGTGGCTACTACACCTTCGAGGAGCTCGACAAGACCGACTCTACATTCGTTAACCTCGGTTCGGCTGGCGCACAGTACAAGGCTAAGATGGTTGTAACCAAGGACTCTGGCGGCGAGAAGACCGACGGCGCTTACTATGCAACAGTAGGTGCAAACAACGATATCACGGGCTATCCTGGAATCGTTGGTACACTCGATGTCAAGACCTCTCACAGCTGGCAGCTCAACGGTGGACGTATCTCTTCCGAGGATGACAAGGCTGCAGTGGTTACATTCGCACGTCCGGGCGAGTATGAGGCAGGCGTTAAGCTTACCAACTTCTGGGGCGAGTCAGAGAAGGCTCTCGACAATGTTCTCGTAATCTCCGGTGTCGACGGTATCAACGACGTGAAGGACAAGGCAGGCTTCTCCGTATTCCCCAACCCGTTCGTGGAGAGCGTTAACCTCCGCTTCACAGAGGGTGGACTTTACACCGTGAACATCGTGAGCGCAGCAGGCGCAGTGCTCCAGAGCAACGACTTCCGTGCCGATGCCGGCGAAACAGTCAACGTGGCTGTCAAGGGCGGTAAGGGCATGTACATCGTGCAGGTGCTCAAGGACGGCAAGCCGTTCAAGGCTCTCAACGTCATCAAGAAGTAAAAAAACGTGATTGAGAATAATTAATCAATTGAATCATGAAACGGCGGGTCGGCGGACACAGAGACGTGTCTGGCGGCCTGCCAATTCATCTTTTTTCAAAACCAATAAAAACAAACAATGAACAACAAATCAAACGAGAAAGGCAACATGGTGCTTAAAGCTGCCTTTGCGATGCTCGCTGCTGGTTTGCCTATGCAGTATGCAGCGGCTAACGGCAATGCTGCTCCAAATGCCTTGACACAGGCTCAGGGAACTGTAGTTCAGGGTACCGTGAAGGATGGTACCGGCGAACCGCTCATCGGCGTTAGCGTCGTTGTGAAGGGTGCCACAGGCCTTGGCGTCGTTACCGACATCGACGGTAACTACAAGATCAACGTGAAGGACAAGAATGCCACGCTGGTGTTCTCTTACATTGGCTACACTCCGCAGGAAGTGAAAGTGGGTGGCCGCTCCAGCCTCGACGTCGTGATGAAGGACGAGAGCTCCGTGCTGAAGGAGGTCGTTGTGACTGCCATGGGTATCAAGCGTAAGGAGACCTCTCTTACTTACTCTACACAGCAGGTGAAGGCTTCCGATCTCAACCGCGTGCAGGACCCCAATGTTGCCAACTCTCTCGAGGGTAAGGTGTCGGGTGTTACGATTACACCGTCTGCCGGTGGTGCCGGTGGTGCATCTAAGATTATCCTCCGTGGTAACAAGTCTATCCTCGGTTCTTCTACGCCGCTCATCGTTGTCGACGGTGTGCCTATGAACAATGCACAGCACGGACAGGTTGGTTCAGGTGCAAACATGCTCACGACGGGCGTTTCCGAGGGTGGTGACGCTCTCTCTATGATTAACCCTGACGACATCGAGTCAATCAACGTCCTCAAGGGTGCCAACGCCGCCGCTCTTTATGGCTCGGAGGCTGCCAATGGTGTGCTCATGATTACCACGAAGAAGGGACGCGAGGGCAAGATTGGCGTTAACTTCTCTTCTAACGTCACATTCGACACTCCGCTCACCACTCCGAAAATACAGAACGTATACGGTGCTGCAATCAATGCCGAGGCACACACAATGTCTCTGAGCAGCTGGGGCGACAAGCTTTCCAACATGAATCAGTTCCAGCGTACTGACGCCAATGGTAAATCGTATATGGGTGTTGACATACCTATGTTCGGTGAGTACTTCGGTGATCAGGTAAATGATGTGCATCTGCGCAACTCTGCTGGCAACGACCTCGACGACTTCTACGGCACTGGTGTGACAACCAACAACTCTATCGCCCTCTCTGGCGGTACAGACAAGATGAGCAGCTACTTCTCTTACGGCAACTCTCACTCTAAGGGTATGCTGGAGAACAACTCATATAACCGTCACACCTTCTCGTTCCGCCAGAACTTCAAGTTCTTCGATCGCGCCACTATCGACGTGTCGATGAACTATATCCAGACGAAGACGAAGAACCGTCCGGGTGGTGGTATCACAATGAACCCTATCTACCACATGTACATGATGCCGCGTAACGTGGATATCAACTACTACCGCAACAACTATCGTGTTGACAACGGTACATGGCAGACCGGACTCCAGACTTACTTCAAGCGCAACAACCAGACTGGCGAGTATGCTAAGGCAAAGGAGCGCGGCACCGTTACCGGACAACCGATGCAGAACTGGGCATTCTCCGCTCAGGGACAGAACAACCCATACTGGCTGCTCAATCAGAATTCGAGCATTGCAAAGGAAGACCGCTTCTTCGGCAACATCACTGGTAACCTCGACATCTACGACGGACTCTCCTTCCAGGCACGCTTGGGTATGGACTTCTCTAAGTACGAGTCGGAGTCGAAGCGCTACGCCACAACATGGCTCCCGGCTTCCATGGAAGACCTCGGCCGCTACTGGTGGAGCTACTCGAAGACAACGGATATCTACACCGACTTCATGCTCAACTACAACAAGACGTTCGGCGACTGGGACGTGTCGGCAACAGCTGGCTACGTAGGCCACACTCGCAAGTCGGAGGGTCACAGCAATGACGTGACTGCTACTTATTACTATGGCGACCGTGAGCACGTGTCCAACCGCGCCAACTACTTCTCTACAGCTGCCGGTGGTCCTGGAGCAACCTCTCCAAGCCAGTCATCCGACTGGAACCGTGGTGCTGTTGTAACAGCTCAGGTGGGCTGGAAGGATGCCGTTTACGTGGACGGTTCTTACCGCCGCGACTGGTATCGCGCCTTCCGTCAGTTTAAGGATCGTGGAACGCCTGAGGATTACGGCTACTTCGGATTCGGTGCCAACGCCATCGTCAGCAACCTCGTGAAGCTGCCCGAGTGGTTCAACTATTTGAAGTACCGCGTTTCTTACTCTGAGGTGGGTAACTCTATCCCGAGCGTGGTTTACGCAGGTGCTACTCGTAACTTCGAGACTGGTGCCTTGATTCCTTCTTCATGGGCAACGTTCAAGAATCCGCGTCCTGAGAAGACAGCGTCGTTCGAGACTGGTATCGAGTCATTGTTCCTCAACAATCGCCTCAGCCTCGACCTCACCTATTATAACTCTACGATGTCCAACCTCTACCTCGTTGGTTCCAACGCTTCCGGCAAGTCCATCCCGATGAACTCAGCCAAGATCCGCAACCAGGGTATCGAGGCAACAGTGGGCTACGACTTCAAGTTCGGACAGCTCCGTTGGAAGACTTCTTACAACCTCTCTTACAACGACAACAAGATTCTCAAGACTGCCTACGACGAGACGACTGGCAAGGAGAACGTCATCGCTACATACGTTGGCGGTGTGCAGGTGCTCTACAAGGAGGGCGGCTCAATGGGCGACATGTACGTTACAGACATCAAGCGCTACACAGCCGAATCTCCCGAGGTTAAGCGCGGCGAGCGTAAGGCTGGCGAGTATGTGCTCAACTCAAAGGGTGGTCTGTCGATGGAGACAGAGTCAAGCAAGACCTACGGCAAGTTCATTGGCAATCAGAACGCCAACTGGCAGATGGGCTGGAGCAACACCTTCACATGGAAGGATCTTAGCCTCTCGTTCCTCATCAACGGACGTATCGGCGGCAAGGTGCTCTCTATGACAGAGTCCTTCCTCGACGGTGCAGGCCTCTCGCAGCGCACAGCTGACGCACGTCTCTATGCTGAGGCTAACAACATCCTCGCTGATGCACAGTACGGCAACAATGTTCTCGGTATAAAGCTCGACGACGGCAGTGGCAGAATCGTGCCTATTGAGTCTTACTACAACTCTGTCGGCGGCGTTACTCCGCAGGACATCGAGCGCTATCTCTACAGCGGCACCAACTTCCGCCTCCGTGAGCTCTCGCTCGGCTACACGTTCCGCAACCTCTTCGGCCAGAACAAGAACCTGAGCCTCTCGTTCATCGCACGTAACCTGTTCTTCATCTATAAGGATGCTCCCGTTGATCCGGACGTTTCGCTCTCTACGGGTACAGGCCTCGGCGCATTCGAGGTGTTCAACATGCCGTCGTCACGCTCGTTCGGCTTCTCTTTGAACGTAAACTTCTAAAACAATTCAAAACAACAGAAAAGAAATATGAAAAAGACAAAGATATTCCTTTACTCAGCTTTGGCTCTCTCTGCCGTAGGTCTGCAGTCGTGTCTCGACTACGACACTCCGGGCGACGAGTTCAATGCCAACCAGGAAATCGTGAAGCCGGTCATCAGTTCTGGAAAGGCTGACATCATCGACTATGAGAAGGAGATTTCTGACGCTGGCGTTCAGCAGGCTATCATGGACTTGGACAACAGTCTCTCTACTGCCCTGACCGGTGTCTATGGTATCCGCGGCGGTAAGGAAGGCGGTGCGCCCGAGGCCCACGCCTACCAGTTCCTCTACACCCTCGGTCCTGACAACTACGTGCAGTACTTCTGCGTGCCCCACTATGATTTCCCTTACTCCAACTTCACATTGCGTTCCACTTACGACATGTGTAAGGGCTCTATCGGAGGTCCGGGCAGCGGCTTCAGCTCAGCTAAGCTGTATATCGCTCCGTTGCTCAACGAGGAGAAGATCGACTCCGTGCCGGAGCTCAAGGCCATTTTCCTCACACTCTTCGACTACTCTGCTATCGAGAATGCCGACCTCTTCGGCCCGATGCCCTATGAGGAGCACAAGGCGCTGCGCGAGGAGTCGCCGTTCACATACAACAGTGTGCGTACCATCTACTATGGTGTGAAGAAGAACCTTGACGACGCCATCGCCTGCCTTAATTACTACAAGGGCAAGCACATGAAGGAAGTTGTCAAGACCGACGAGGAGGGCAACCCCATCCTCAACGCTGAGGGCACTCCTGAGACAGAGATGAAGGAGGTTGACAACCGTTCTGCCGCTTACAAGGAAGAAGTGACCAACGTCATGTACTCCTACCTGCCCATCGTCAACAAGCTTTGGGACAGAAGCTGGGAAGACCTCGACGTATGGGTGCGCTTCGCCAACTCGCTCAAGCTCCGCATGGCCATTCACATGAGCAAGGTGGAGCCGGCTACAGCCAAGCAATGGGCAGAGGAAGCTATCGAAGGCGGCGTGATAGAGTCTGTTGACGACGAGGTGGCTGTCTATCCGTCACTCGCCGGACGCGACCACCCGCTGGTTGAGATCGTAGGATGGGGCGACGTCGTGATGGGCGCTTCTTTCATGAACATGCTCGAGAACCTCAAGCACCCGTACATGCAGTATCTCTTCACGAAGAACTCTGTCGCTCTCACCAACAGCTACGGAACTTCCAACGGTTCGTCTGCTCCCCAGACAACTCCTAAGGAGTCTGCTTATGTAGGTATGCGCGACGGTGTTGCTCCTGGTGAGGGTCAGGCTGCTGCCAACAACCCCTACTGTGGCTACTCTATGCTTGACAAGACCTACATCGCACGTATGCAGGTGCCCTTGTATCTCATGAAGTACTCTGAGGTTTGCTTCCTCCGTGCTGAGGGCGCTATCCGCGGATGGAACATGGGTGGCTCCGCACAGCACTTCTATGAGGAAGGCGTGCGCAATGCCTACCTTGAGAGCCGCGACATGGACGGCATCAAGTACAAGGATCTCGTCGACGACTATCTGAACGTTGAGCAGCCTACAGGCACGAAGTATGTTGACCCGCAGGGCATCACTCCAGACATGGAGAGCGTTACGAACATCGGCGTGAAGTGGAACGAGGGCGACGACCAGGAGACAAAGCTCCAGAAGATCATCACCCAGAAGTACATCGCTTCCTTCCCGTACAGCTACGAGCCGTGGGTTGACCTCCGCCGCACCGGCTATCCGAAGCTCTTCCCCGTTCTCAGCGTTGAGGACGGCGACGGCACAATCCAGGCAGGCAACAGCGCTGTACAGACCTATGACAACATCATGCGCCGTATTCCTTGGGCTTCCGACGATCCTCAGACGAAGTCAGACATCGAGGAGACTGGTCTTCCCGCTCTTGGCGAGGACGCAGGCGGTTCGGCTACCGACACGCAGATGCAGCGTCTGTGGTGGGACACGACAGACGGCAACTTCTAAGTTTGCACCCGTTCGCACATTGTTGCCTAATGTAACAATGTGCTAAATGGAGACAATAAAAATAGAGACAATATAGGGCAACGCCATTGACGATTTCCCATATTGTCTCTATTTTCGTATGTAAAGACATTTTTAACAGATTTTTTTGTTGAGGTATTTTTTATTTTGTGTATCTTTGCGCAAGAATAAAAACCATATACTAACTAAAACAAACCAACATGAAGAAAAAGGTACTCCTTTCTACACTTGCTATGTCTGCATTTCTTGCAGCCATGCCAAGCGTATCAGCGGTTGCAGCTGACGACAATGCGGTCTATGACTTCAGCGGATTCAGCGACACCAACCTCCTGAACTTGTTCTATAACGTATGGCAAGATGGACGTCGTTTCCCGACCGTAGCAGAGTTTGAGGCTGCCGGCATACAGCAGGCCGACCTCGCCTTCATCCGCTCTCACGTGCGCAACAAAGGCATCATCGACCGTTCCAACCGCCTTCTCAAGGATACTTATGAGAAGCGTAACTTGTGGATGAACATCCCGATGGATGTAGGTAAGGATGGCGCAGTAGGCCAGCCTAACAGCCGTTTCGCAAGCGACGTGTACTCTATGTGGAACTACACGAACATCTTCGGCTCATGGAACCACGGACTCTTCTCCGCTCCTTCTGCATGGACTGACGCCGCACACAAGAACGGTTGCGACATCTATTCTGGCATCGAGTTCTTCGAGAGCTGGGGCACGGGCGACGGCAAGTGGACATCGTTCATCACTGCCAAAAACTCCGACGGTACTTACAAATACGTGGAGCCGCTCATCAACTGCTTGATGTATTTCGGCTTCGACGGTATCAACTACAACTGGGAGGACAGCAGCTGGCAGAAGGCTGACGTTGTCAATTTCCACAGAGCAGCATGGAAGAGAGCTGCTGAACTCGGCTTCGACAATTATCACAGCGGTATCTACACCGCCAACTCGAGCATCGCAAGCGCCACACAGTGCAAGTATCTGCTCGGCGACAAGGAAGGCCGTACGCACGACCTCATGCTCAACTACTCTGGCGGCGATTTCTCTTACCAGATTACGCAGGCTGCAAAGCAGGCCATCAACGCTACTGGCTCAACAGACGGTCTCTACACAGGTGTGTGGATCGTAGGTATGGATCGCGGATGGAGCCGCCTCAATGCCGACGAATACTCCAAGCAGGTAGGTGTCTGCCTCTGGGGTGAGCACTCACAGAGCCGTATGTGGTCGTACAACTCGGGTGCCGACGTGTACGAGCAGCAGAGCAACTACCAGGCGCTTCTTGAGCGTATGATGTCGGGTGGCAATCGCAACCCGCTCAGCCGCCCCGCTGTAAGCGACACTGGCAACAACTGGGAGCAGGATGGCACTAAGAAGCCTCTTTCCACATACGCCGGTTTGGCTACATGGATTCCTGAGCGTTCTTCCATCTTCGGCAACCTGCCGTTCAACACCAATTTCACTCTCGGCAATGGCGACCGCTATGCCTACAAGGGAAAGAAGACTGCCGGCTCATGGTACAACATGGGTACACAGGACGTAGTGCCGACCTACCGTTGGCTCGTTGTGAAGCCGGGCACACAGACCGTGAGCACCGACATCCAGCCTGAGTTCTCTCATGCCGACCAGTACATCGGCGGTACAAGCCTTCTGCTTACCGGTAAGGCAACATCTGCAGGCACTGACGTTGTGCTCTATCAGACCGATCTCAACGTTTCGGCTGCCAACCCGTACGTGAAGGTGGCTGTGAAGAACGGCAAGGAAGGCTCCAACCCGTCTAACCTCTACGTTATCGTGGAGAAGGCTGACGGCACATGGGCTGAGACTCCCGTGGGCGACATCACCGGCGCCAACTGGCAGGAGAAGAAGATTGCCCTCGCAGGCGTTGCACAGAGCGACGTCATCAAGCACATCGGCTTGCGCGTGAAGGGCAACGACGACAACTATAAGCTCTATGTTGGTAAGCTCGAGGTCAACGACGACGTGAAGGCTACTCCGGCAGCCATCAAGGACTTGAACGTGGAGGTGAAGAACGAGTACAAGACTGCTCTCACTGCCAAGCTCTACTGGAAGGTTGACGCATCAGCACAGAAACGTGCTAACTGGGATCTCGTCTACAACGACGAGGCCAACATCGACCACTTCGAGATTTTCTACAAGAACGGCGAGAATGGCAAGGTGTCTGAGGTTGGACGCACCACATCATGGGCAACCGTTATTCCCGACATACAGTTCGAGAGCGAGAATGATGAGCCGTACGTAGG
The DNA here is from genome assembly GCA_002490315.1 of Prevotella sp. UBA7594. Taxonomy (GTDB): domain Bacteria; phylum Bacteroidota; class Bacteroidia; order Bacteroidales; family Bacteroidaceae; genus Prevotella. Next base: position 31,217 of record DLKG01000048.1, read on the forward strand.
CGTTCGCTCGGTTTCTACCGACCTCAAGACTTACTCTCCTGTAGAGTGGGTGAAGGTTACACGTGGCAATCAGGCTTCTCTTCCCGACGTTCCGGCAACTGACTATCCTATCAGCCAGCTCGATCCGAACGCTGATGGTGTGAAAACTGCTCAGGAGACACGTTACGTCACCGACGTTACAACAACTGGCGCAACTGGCAACATCGACTACCACGGCGGTACTGCCATCGCTGATGGCACTAACTATAGCCATCCAGAGGGACAGGTGCTCAAGGTTAAGCAGGGCGAGACAGTCAACCTTACCGTTAAGGCCAACGACTCAAGCGACGGCTTGAAGTACTGCTTCGTGGGTGCATGGCTCGACCTCAACGGCGACAAGACGTTTGATCCGGACGATATCACAGAGAAGCCGGAAAGCGGCGAGCGTCTGTTCAAGTTCGGTGAGGCTCGCCACTCTGGCGGCTATCCCGAGATTCAGAATCCTGGCAAGACATGGTCGTTCACCGTTCCTTCTGACGCTAAGCAAGGCAGCAGCCGTCTGCGCATCGTGTTCTCTGACCTTTGGTTCGAGGGTGCATTCCTGCCTTCAGGCTACACAAGCAAGGGCTTCACTATCGACTTCGACGTTGAGATTTCCGGTGACAACCCAGGACGTGGAGCATCTGTTGACATTCACGACCAGGGCACTGCCGAGGAGCCGGAAGGTATCAATGGCGGCGATGTTAACGCTATCAACTCTGCCAAGGCCGGCGTTTCTACTGTTGAGGCTGCCGATGGTAAGTTCAACTTCCAGAACGTTGAGAAGGCTTGGATTTACAGCGCAAATGGTGAGCTTGTTAAGTTCCTCGTTAACCCGACATCGTTCGACACTCAGTCGCTCGCTGCTGGCGTTTACGTAGTGAAGATGCAGAACGGCAATATCCTCCGTTCGCAGAAGCTCGTGAAGTAATTGTATGAATAGTAGTTTCCGCTTTGGGTGGAATACGAAATATAATTAAAAAGGCGCGGTCCTCTTATTGGGGCCGCGCCTTTTTCAGGTTTATCCGGAATAGGTATAGAAAAATGAAATGTTCATTTGGAATTTGAAGTAATAGAATTATATGACCTAAAAATTAACGGGATTATACGGAAAAGAATTGACGGGAATTACACGAATTCAAATTATTGTCGCCGTGTAATTACCATTAATTTTATTCCGTATAATTCCGTTAATATTATTCTCGTATAATTCCGTTACTAATGTTCTCGTGTAATTCCGTTAATTGTATTCCATTATCAGATAATTGCAGCGGAGGCCGGAGACCTCCGCCACGGATGACCTAAGAATTAACGGAATTATACGGAAAAGAATTGACGGGAATTACACGAATTCAAATTATTGTCGTCGTATAATTACCATTAATTTTATTCCGTATAATTCCGTTAATATTATTCTCGTGTAATTCCGTTAATATTATTCTCGTATAATTCCGTTAATATTATTCTCGTATAATTCCGTTAATTGTATTCCGTTATCCATCAACGATGGAATAACATTCCTTTACCTTCCGAAAAATACTCAGGAGATGGCAGCCCAGTTGATATTGGTGTCACGCAGTTCGCGCAGTCGTCGCCAGAGCAAGGCGTAGGCAGACGAGGAGCAAGTGGGGTCGGCATCGATAATTTTTTGCGCCTCTTGGCGGGCGAGAGCCACGAGCTGGCCGTCGCGGGCGATATCCGCAATCTTGAGGTCGAAGGCGATACCGCTCTGCTGTGTGCCCTCAAGGTCGCCAGGACCGCGCAGCTTTAGGTCTGCCTCCGCGATACGGAAGCCGTCGTTGGTCTGACACATGATGTCGATGCGCTTGCGCGTCTCAGCCGACAGCTTGTAGGTAGTGACGAGGATGCAATAGCTCTGGTCGGCACCGCGTCCTACACGTCCGCGAAGCTGGTGGAGCTGTGAGAGGCCGAAGCGCTGCGAGTCGAGAATCACCATCACCGAGGCGTTAGGCACGTTCACCCCCACTTCAATCACAGTTGTGGCAACGAGGATCTGCGTCTCGCCACTCACGAATTTCTGCATCTCCGCGTCCTTCTCCTTCGACTTCATCTTGCCGTGCACCTTGCTGATGCTGAATTCCGGGAAGATGTCGCACAAAGCCGCATATCCCTCTTCAAGGTTCTTAAGGTCGCTCTTCTCGCTCTCCGTGATGAGCGGGAAGACGATGTAGACCTGTCTGCCGAGATGAATCTGCTGGCGTATGCCGGCGTAGAGCGACGTCATCTGGTTGTCGTACTTGTGGATGGTCTGCACGGGCTTGCGTCCGGGCGGCAGCTCGTCGATGACGCTCACGTCGAGGTCGCCGTAGATGGTCATGGCAAGTGTGCGTGGAATGGGCGTTGCCGTCATCACGAGGATGTGGGGCGGGTTCTCGCTCTTTGCCCAAAGCTTGGCACGCTGGGCGACGCCGAAGCGGTGTTGCTCGTCGATGACAGCCACGCCGAGCCGCTGGAAGCGCACCGTGTCCTCCACGACGGCGTGCGTGCCGACGAGGATTTTCACGTCGCCCGAGATGAGTCCGTCGAGCACAGCCTGCCGGCGCTTGCCCTTCACCATGCCCGTGAGCAGCTCCACACGTATGTTGAGACCTTCGAGGAACTCCTGGATGGTGGCGAGGTGCTGCTCGGCGAGAATTTCCGTTGGAGCCATGATGCACGCCTGATAGCCGTTGCCGAGGGCGATGAGCATCGTCATGAGCGCCACGAGCGTCTTGCCGCTGCCCACGTCGCCCTGCAGGAGACGGTTCATCTGGCGTCCGGAGCGCATGTCGTCGCGTATTTCGTGCATGACGCGCTTCTGCGCCCCCGTCAGTTCAAACTTGAGATTGTGCTGATAGAAGTCGTTGAAGTCCTGTCCCACTTGAGAGAATACATATCCGCGATACTTGCGGCGGTGGTCGCTGGCGTAGCGCAGAATGTTGAGTTGCACATAGAACAGCTCTTCAAATTTCAGTCGCTCGCGTGCTTTCTGCATCTCAAGAGCCGTTTTGGGGTAGTGTACGCTGCGCATCGCCGTGTCGCGCGAGACGAGATGGCGGTTGTCGACGATGAATTGTGGCAGCGTCTCGGGCAGAGGCTCCTTGAGTCTTGAGAGCATCGTCTTGACGATTTTCTCTATGGCGCGCGACGTCATGCCCCGTTTCTTCATCTGCTCAGTGGTGATGTAATAAGGCTGCATTCCCATCTCCGAGAGCTGGAGGTCGGCGGCACGCTCAATCTCGGGGTGGGAGAATTGAAATCTGCCGCCGAAGACAGAGGGGCGTCCGAAGACTATATAGTCCTCGCCAACCTTGAAGGTCTTGTATACGTACTGTGCCCCGGAGAACCACACGAGGTCGACGACGCCGCGTCCGTCCGTGAAGTGGGCGACGACGCGCTTCTTGCGTGCCGACATCTCAAACTCCTCAAACGACAATATCCTTCCGCGTATCTGCACGAACGGCATGTCTGGCGTCAGTTCGTGGATGGCATAGATGCGGCTCCTGTCCACATATTTATATGGATAGTACTCAAGCAGGTCGCCCCAGGTCTTGATGCCAAGTTCCTTGCTGAGCAGTTCCTTCTTGTTGGGGCCGACCCCCGGCAGGTACATTATGTCTTGTGAAAGGATATTCATTGTCGTTTGTTGAGAGAGGATAGGGGAGAGTGTTTACATCTTAGCAGTACATCATGCCCTTCTTCAGTTCCTCCACGATGCGCTCGCCCTTGAGATGGCGGAGCAGTGTGAAGCCGAAAGCGAGAGATGCGCCAGGCCCCTTGCCCGTGATGATGTTGCCGTCGACGGTGACGGGAGCGGCAGTGTAGTCGGCGCATTGCAATTCGCTCTCGAAGCCGGGGTAGCACGTGGCTTGCTTGCCGCGCAGAATACCGAGGTGGCCGAGCACCATAGGTGCGGCGCAGATAGCTCCCACGAGGCGTCCGCTTTCAGCCTGGCGTGTCAGAGCCTTGCAGACGCCCTCATGCTCGTCGAGGTTCTTTGCGCCCGGCATGCCGCCTGGGAGCACGAGAAGGTCGGCGTCGCTAAGATCGGCGTCGGTGAAGAGAATGTCTGCCTTCACCTCCACGGAGTGGGCGGAGGTGACGGCAGTGGTGGGGTTGATGCTGACGGTCTTCACTTCCACGCCGCCTCGGCGCAAGATGTCTACTGGAGCCAACGCCTCGATGTCCTCGAAGCCGTCGGCGAGAAATACGTATGCTTTTGCCATTTCCTTAATTGTTACAATTGGTTTTTCTGCTGTTTTTATCTTCGGACGCAGCACGCCGAACGGGTCGGCAGTCTTCGCGTCGTCTTCGTCTTTTTTCTTCAGAGAATAAAATCGTGCCATAATGTTGTATGGAGGGGTGTGTTAATGATTTCGTCGGAGGAGAGTCTGCCGCTCCGTTGCTTAGTCGGCGAGGGTGAAGTCGAGTTGTTTCTTCTCGAGGTTGGCCTGCGCCACTTTAATCTTTATCGGGTCGCCGAGCTGGTACTTGTGATGATGGCGTCTACCGACAAGGCAGTAGTTGCGCTCGTCAAAGTCGTAGTAGTCGTCGTCGAGGTCGCGCATGGGCACCAGACCCTCGCAATGGTTCTCGTCAATCTCGCAGTAGATGCCATACGACTGGATGCCCGATATGTGAGCGTCATACGTGTTGCCCACACGCTCCGACATGAACTCCACAGCCTTGTACTTGATAGAGTCGCGCTCAGCGTTGGCTGCGATCTGCTCCATCTCCGACGAGTGCTCGCAAAGTTCCTCGTAGTGTTCCTTGTTGGCGGAGCGTCCGCCGTTCTGGTAGCGTGTGATGAGGCGGTGTACCATTGTGTCGGGGTAGCGTCGGATAGGCGATGTGAAGTGCGTGTAGTAGTCGAACGCCAATCCGAAATGTCCGATGTTGTGTATGGAGTACTTCGCCTTCATCATGGCACGCAGCGCAACGGTCTGTATGAGGTTTTGCTCGCGCTTGCCCTCACATGCAGACATCAGCGAGTTGAGAGATTTCGCCAGTGCGCCCTTCGTGCCGTCGGTCTTCATCTTGTAGCCAAACTTCACGACAAACTCCCTCAGCGTTTCCAGCTTCGTAGGGTCGGGATTGTCATGCACGCGGTAGGGGAGAGTCTTGGGCTTCTTGCCCTTGCCCGGTTTGCCCACCGATTCGGCGACAGTCTTGTTGGCAAGCAGCATGAACTCCTCGACGAGCTTGTTGGCGTCCTTCGAGCGCTTGAAGTAGCAGCGCACGGGTTTGCCGTCCTTGTCGACGTCGAAGTGGAGTTCCTCGCGGTCGAACTTCACGGAGCCATTCTTGAAGCGTGCGGCGCGCAGCTTCTTTGCAAGCCTGTCGAGCGTGATGAGTTGCTCGGCATTCTCCCCCTTGTAGCCGCCCTTGGGAGCAGGAGGTGCCGGTTCGCCCTTGCCGTCCACAACGCCGTTGTCCTCAAGCAGCTGCTGCACCTCTTCGTAGGCATAGCGGCGGTTGGACTTTATGACGGTGTGCACGATGCGATAAGCCTTCACGTTGGCGTCGTCGTCGAGATTGAAGATGACGGAGAACGCCAATTTCTCCTCGTCGGGTCGCAGCGAACAGATGAAGTTGCAGAGCCGTTCCGGCAACATCGGTATGGTGCGGTCGACGAGATAGACGCTCGTGGCACGCTTCACAGCCTCCTTGTCAATCACGGAGCCTTCCTTGACGTAGTGGCTGACGTCAGCGATGTGTACGCCCACTTCCCACAGCCCGTCCTTCAGCTTCTTTACGGACAGTGCGTCGTCGAAGTCCTTGGCGTCCTTCGGGTCGATGGTGCACGTGAACGTGTCGCGGAAGTCCTCGCGCTCGGCATAGTCCTCCTTTGTAATCTCGCCCGATATCTTCTCGGCAGCCTCCTCCACGTTCTTCGGATACTTGTAGGGCAAGCCATACTGCGCGAGGATGGTGTTCATCTCCACGTCGTTGTTGCCCGCCTTTCCGAGCACGTCAACCACCTCGCCAATCATGTTGCGGTGGTCCAGATCGGGCCATTCTATGATTTTCACTACGGCGTTGTCGCCGTCCTTGCCGCCTTTCAGTTTGCGGCGCGGGATAATTATGCTGTTGGCAAGCACGTTCGACGGGGATATGAGCGTGCAGATGTCGTGGTCGAAGGCGAGGCGTCCGACGAACGTGTCCTTGGCGCGTTGCAGAATCTCTATCACCTGCGCCTCCTTGATATGGTTCTTGCGGCGTGCCATGCAGGCGAAGCGCACGCGGTCGCCCGTCAGCGCCCACATGGAGTTGCGCTCAGCCACGAAGATAGGCTTGTCGGAACCGTCCGGCATGATGGTGTTCTTGCCGTTGGTCTTGCGTTGGAAAACGCCCTCCTGCACCTGTCCTTTCATATTTAGCTGGTAGGAATTTTCCGACACCTTCGTGATGAAGTCGTCCCATGCCATCTCCTCCATGATGTCAATGGCGAGCATCTTCAGGGGATGGGTGTCGAGATGCAGAGTGCGGAAAATCTCCTTGAACGACATTGTTCTGCCGGGATTGGAGGTGAAAAGTTCCTCAAGTTTTGGAGCAAGCTGTTTCTTGGTCAAGCGCTTGCCGCCTTTTTTTCCTTTTCCCATAGTAGTATTGGTTTTAATTCTTCTGCAAATAAACAAAAAAAGTTTGACATTACGACACTTTAGCGATTAAAAATTCATATCATACAGGACAAAAGGGGGCATATATCCCACATTTTCACTACCTTTGCACTTTGATTGTACATCACGACCAACAATGACAAACAAGATACTCATAACAGGTGCCAGTGGATTCATTGGCAGCTTCATCGTTGAGGAGGCCCTCAACAGAGGTATGGAGGTATGGGCGGCGGTGAGACCCACCACCTCCCGACGCTACCTCTCCGACCCCCGCATCAACTTCATTCAGCTCGACTTCTCCTCGACGGACAAGCTCGTGGAGCAGCTGCGCAATCATGTCTTCGACTACGTTGTACACGCCGCCGGCGTGACGAAATGCCTCGACAAGGCCGACTTCCGCCGCGTCAACACCGACGGTACGCGCCATCTTGTGGATGCCCTGCTTCAGCTCCAGATGCCGCTCAAGCGCTTCGTCTTCATAAGCTCGCTGAGCGTCTACGGCGCCATACACGAGCGCCAGCCCTATCAGGACATCACCGAGAACGACTGCCCGCGTCCCAACACAGCCTACGGCAAGAGCAAGCTTGAAGCCGAACGCTATCTCGACTCCATCGGCAACGACTTCCCTTACATCATCCTACGCCCGACGGGCGTCTACGGTCCGCGCGAAAAAGACTATTTCCTCATGGCGGAGAGCATCAAGAAGCACGTCGATTTCGCCGTGGGCTTCCGCCGTCAGGACATCACGTTCGTGTATGTGGAAGATGTAGTGCAGGCAGTGTTCCTCGCTCTCGACCATGGCATGAGCGGCAGGAAGTATTTCCTTTCCGACGGGGAGGTGTACAGCTCCACGCAGTTCAGCGACCTGCTAAAGAAGGAGATGGGCGTGAAATGGATGCTACGCATCGTCGCCCCAGTGTGGGTGTTGCGCATCGTGGCTGCCATTGGTGAGCGCGTGAGCCACATCACGAAGAAGCCGACTGCCCTCAACAACGACAAGTACAACATCTTGCGCCAACGCAACTGGCGCTGCGACATTGAGCCTGCCATGGACGAGCTTGGCTATCATCCCCACTACAAACTGGCGGAAGGCGTGAGCCTTGCCGTGAAGTGGTATAAGGAGAATGGATGGCTGTAGGAGTTAGGAATTAGGAATTAGGAATTTTGAATTTTGAATTTTGAGTTTTGAGTTTTGAATTTAGAATTAGGAATTTAGAATTAGGAATTTTGAGTTTTGAATTTTGAGTTTTGAATTTTGAGTTTTGAATTTTGAGTTTTGAATTTAGAATTTAGAATTAGGAATTTAGAATTAGGAATTTTGAGTTAGGAATTAGGAATTTTGAATTAATGAACTTCATAAAGCAATTATTCGCTATTGAGCGCAAGCCGCTGCGCGGACTCATGGCCCTTGAATGGCTTGTCCTCGGCTACACGCTGCTGACGCTGCTCATAGCGCTCTTCACATATACCACGCTGCCCAACCCCGAAGCCATCGTTTGGGGACGTGTGCGCATCGTGGCGATGACTGCCGCCTTGTGGGTGGCTTACAGACTCGTGCCCTGTCGGCTGACGCGCTGCGTGAGAGTGGTGGCGCAGATGTCGCTGCTTGCATGGTGGTACCCCGACACCTACGAGCTCAACCGCCTCTTCCCCAATCTCGACCACGTGTTCTGCCGTGCCGAGCAATCGCTCTTCGGCTTCCAACCCTCGCTGTCGTTCGCGTCCACATTCTCATGGGCACCCATCAGCGAACTGATGAGCATGGGCTACACCAGCTACTATCCGATGATAGCCCTCACCGTCTTCTTCTACTTCTGCTTCCGCTACGCCGAGTTTGAGCGTGCGGCGTTCATCGTCCTCGCTTCTTTCTTCCTCTATTATCTCATCTTCATCTTCGTCCCCGTGGCAGGCCCGACGTTCTATTTCAAGGCTGTGGGCACGAGCACCGTGCTCAACGGTGTCTTCCCCGCCCTCGGCGACTACTTCAACACCCATCAGGAATGTCTGCCGACGCCCGGCTACACCGACGGATTCTTCTACGAGCTCGTTGAGGAGGCGAAGGCGGCAGGCGAACGCCCTACGGCTGCCTTCCCCTCGTCGCACGTCGGAGTGGCGACGGTGTGCATGTGGCTCGCCGCACACACGCGCAATCGACGTATGCTTGTCGTCATGGCGCCATTCTATTTCTTCCTCTGCCTCTCCACTGTCTACATTCAGGCCCACTATGCCATCGACGCCATCGCCGGACTCATCTCCGGCACTGTCTTCTATTTCGCGCTGCTGTGGGCTACGGAGGGGATGAAGACGAAGTGTTAGATGTTAAAAATGTTGAGTGATTTCAGATGAAGAAAAATATGACAATATCCGTGGTGATGTGCACCTACAACGGAGCATCGCGCCACCTCGACGAGCAACTCGACTCGCTCTTCTCCCAGACGCTCTTGCCCGACGAGATAATAGTGCAGGACGACTGCTCTTCTGACGACACGCCCCGCCTCCTGCGTGCCTACGCCGACAAGGCGCCGGCGGGCACCGTGATGCGTGTCTTCCGCAACGACAGGCAGCAGGGCATCAACCGCAATTTCTTCTCTGCCATGCGCCGTGCCACCTCCCGGCTTATCGCCGTGTGCGATCAGGACGATATATGGTTGCCGGCGAAACTGGAGGAGCAGGTTTCTGCCATCGGCGACAAGCTCATGTGTGTCTGCCGCTCGGAGCCTTTCTCCGAGACGGGGGCTCCCGTGCGTTGCGACCGACGCCTCCCCAACTGCAATCTCCTGCGCCTCTTCTATGCCTCCATGATGGGCCATTGCCAGATGTTCAGGCGCGAGCTGCTCGACGTGCTGCCCTCTGAGGACGAGTGCACGGAGATTTTCCGGCGCACGTGCTACGACGTGATGACTGCCACTGCAGCTGCCGCGCTCGACAGCATTGTGCTGCTCGACCGCTTCCTCGTGCGCCAGCGCCGCTACGACGGGGCTGCCACTTACGTGCGCTACGATGCCCATCGCACGCGCTCTGCCGACAACGCTCTCTTCATGGCATGGTATGGCGTGCGCCACTATCGAGCCGTGAAGCCCTGGATGAACGCCCACTTCGAGGCGCGGAGGAGCTTCCTCGAATGGGTATGGCGCAAGGCTGTGACGCTCAAACACGCAATGCCGCCCTCGCCTGACGCTCCGTCATATTCCGTCGACAATGCTTGGCTCTCCGACGGATTGCGCCTCCTCGACTGCGAATGTCGTCATGGCATGGCTGCCTTCTTCGGACTCCTGCGGATGTACATGAAGCATCGCCACCACATCTTCTACACCTACGAGAAAGACCCTGCGGCAATGCTACGCGCCTTGCTCCATCCTTTCATGCAGATTTACAACTACAGCTATCTCGTCGGAAAGAAATACTGACTCTCTTCTTCTTCAACTCATTCCCTGAATCCATCCAAAATGAAGGTCTACTTCTACCATACTCAGAACATACAATACTGCCTCCGCCGAATGGCTGACGGGGAGTTTCCCTCGCATTTCCTCTATGGAGCCTGCCATTTGGAGGAGAACGGCGTCGGCGTCGTCTTCCATCGCTCGCCGCGCAAGACCCATTCGCGCCTTGCCACTGCCTTGCTGACGGCATGGCGTGTGCTGACCTGCCGCGAGCATTTCGACGCCGTTTACGCCACTCACTATAAGGGACTCGAGCTGATTGTGCTCCTGCGCGCCCTGCGCCTCTTCCGCAAGCCCGTCATCGTGTGGCATCACCAGCCCATAGTGACGCCCAAGAGCCGCTTGCGCGAATGGGGCGGACGCCTGTTCTATCGTGGTTTCGACCGACTGTTCTTTTTCTCCCAAAAGCTCGTTGACGACTCCCTGCACTCGCCGAAGGCACGCCCCGACCGCCTTACAGTCGGCCACTGGGGCGCCGACCTTGCCTTCTACGACAGGATAAAGGAGTCGGTGGGGCGACAGCGCATTGCCGGCAACCATTCGGCTGACTCCTCTCCACGACAGTTCACCTTCATCGCCACGGGCAAGGAACAGCGCGATCAGCCGACGCTCATCGAGGCGTTCAACCGCGCACACTTGCCGCTGCGCCTATACATAGGCATCAATCCCGACCCGAAAGTGCCCAATCCGAATCTCGACGCCGTGCAGCGTTGCCATCCGGCTGACAACATCGACGTGCAGAAGATATGCGGACTGCTCCCCTATGAGATAGCTTGCGACGTGGCGAAGGCAGACTGCGTAGTGATTTGCTGCCACCCGACGCGCTACACAGCCGGACTCACCACTGTCGTTGAGGCTCTTGCTCTCGGCCTTCCTATAATATGCAGCCGCAATCCGCAGATACCCGTCGACTTCGACCGTGAAGCCTGCGGCATCTCTGTCGCCTATGGTGATGTGGCGGGATGGCAACGTGCCATTGAGTTCATGGCGACCCATCCCGACGAGGCACGCGCGATGGGGCAGCGCGGACGCCAACTTGCCGAGACGATGTTCAACGATGTGAAATGCGCGCGTGAAGTGGCGGCTGTCATAAAGTCGTGCTTTGAGAAATAAAAAAACACGCATCGGCTTATTGCAAACTTAGTTTTATTCACGTTACTTGCGTGGCTGCAGCCTGCGCAAGCCCAGGGCTTATTGTCGGATATTTGCATCTCTTGTTGCCTAAAACTGCCTTCTGAACAGACCGAATAGCCCCTTGGCGTATTTTTTCGCAGTTTTGGATGTGCAGGCGAAAGGTGCTGTGCGTCAGCTATTTGCCGGAGTTGATGCTTCGGTGTGCAATGTCGAGCGCAACTGAAGCGCCACTTTAGGGAGGCTAAAGCGCCGCTTCAGCAACGAAGAAGCGCCATTTCAGCAACGAAGAAGCACTACTTTATGTGGCATGTAGAAGCGTTTTGGAAGTAGAAAAGCGCGGAAAGTGGGATTGTTTATGCCCGAATCACTGCCGCTCAGAGCAATCATTGCCGCTCATCCTGCAGCCCGACAATCTAAAACGCAAAAAACTTTTGTAACACTTTTTTACTCCATATACAATATTTGCTTTCCCCTCCCGTGGCTCCCTCTGCAGGAGAGTTTAACTCAAGTTCTCAAGTTTCTGATTTAACTTAATTGGCTGCGCTCGGCCCTGCCGCTTGCTTTAGTAAGAAAGCCATAAAGCTCGTAGCCCAGGGCATCGCCCTGGGTACAACGATTTTGAAGCAAAACGCCCTACCTTTCTGGGCGTTGGCTTGTTATGTTTTCATTG